>NZ_JH604983.1:22942-28105 GCF_000250875.1 Sutterella parvirubra YIT 11816
GCCACGGGGCGAGGAGCCCCGCCGCGAGGAAGACCGCGAGCACCGCGAAGGCCGCCGCGGTCAAGGCGCCCCCTGCGCGCAGGCTCTGGAAAGCTTCTTTCATGGGTGTGTTCCGTGGTTGGGTGGTGAAGTGGTGAATGGGGGTTCCTACGCTTCCTTCCGGAGCTTCGGGTTGACGACGAGCGCCAAGAGGTCCATGAGGAGGTTAGCGAGCACGAGCGACGCCCCCGTCATCAAGACGATCATCTGCACGACGGGAATGTCGCGGTTCGCGACCGACTGCACGAGCAGCTTCCCGACGCCCGGCCACGAGAAGACGTTTTCCGTAATGACCGCGCCGGCGACGAGGGTTCCGAGGAAGAACCCGAGAATCGTGAGGATCGAGAGCATGGCGTTGGGGAGCGCGTGGAGCCAGATGACGCGGGTCTCCGGGAGCCCCCGCATCCGCGCGGCCTTGACGCACGGGAGCCGCATCGCGTCGATCATGGCGCTCCGGGCGTACCGCGAGAAGATCGCGGCTTCGGAGGTCGCCATCGTCGCGATCGGCATCACGTAGTGCAGGATCGAGCCGTCCCCGTAGGAAGGGAGCCACCCGAGCTGAATCGAGAAGACGAGCAGAAGGAGGACGCCGAGGAAGAAGTTCGGGACGGCGTAGCCGAAGACCGAGACGAACATGAGCCCGCGGTCCAACTTCGTCCCGCGGTGGAGCGCCGCGATGACGCCCGCGGGAATGCCGAAGGCGAGCGTGACGATCGCGGTCGGGATCATGAGGCGGAGCGTCGGCCCGAAGGCGTTCATGAAGACTTCGCTGACGGGAAGGCCCGTCAAGTAGCTCGTCCCCATGTCGAACGTGACGAATTTCCCGAGGTAGATCAGGAACTGCTCCCAGAGCGGGCGATTGAGCCCCCACTGCTCGCGGAAGGTTTCGAGCGCGACGGCGTCGGCGGCGTTCCCGAGCATGATGCGCGCGGGGTCGCCCGTCAGCTGCAGCCCGAAGAAGACCACCGTGGTGAGAAGAAGGAGCGTGAGCACCGCGCGGAAGACGATGCGTGCGGCCAGAACGAACATGTCAGACTCCCATCGTGGCGTTGGCGTCGAGATTGAGCGCGGCGTTGGCGGCGGAGGCAGAAGCTTCGGCGGCGGACGGAACGCCCTCCTCCGACTTCAGGGTCTCCCCGGCCATGAAGCACGCCACGGCGTGCCCCTCGGCCGCGTCCGTCAGCATCGGCACCTCGGTCCGACACTTGTCGCAAGCGAGCGGACAGCGCCCCGCAAAGACGCATCCGGGCGGGCGCTCGATCGGGCTCGGCATCGAGCCCTTCGGGTAGTGCCGGATGGCGGAGGCGTCCGCACCCGGCGTGCTCGCCATCAGAAGCCGCGTGTAGGGGTGAAGGGGCCGGCGGAAGACTTCGTCCACCTCGCCCGATTCGACGATGCGGCCCAGGTACATCACCGTCACGCGGTCCGAGACGTACCGCACGACGTTCAAGTTGTGCGAGACGAAGAGCATCGACATGTTGGTGGCGGTCTTGAGGCGGTTCAGAAGCTCCAACACCTGCGCCTGGATCGAGACGTCCAAGGACGCCACCGGTTCGTCGCACGCGAGAAGCACGGGACGGAGCGCCACCGCGCGGGCGATGGCCGCACGCTGGAGCTGCCCGCCCGACATCACGCCCGGGATGCGCCCCGCGTGGTGCGCGGGCATCCCGACCATGGCGAGGACTTCCATCGCGCGCGCCCTGGCCGCGGCCTTGTCAAAGCCCTGGTGCACGATGAGAGGTTCGGCGACCTGGTCCACCACCGGCACGCGCGGATCGAAGCACCCGTACGGGTCCTGCCAGATCATCTGCAAGGCGGCACGCTGCGCCTGCCAGGCGGGCGTGCGGGGCTTCGGGAAGGGTTCGTCCTTGAAGCGCACCGCCCCCTCGGTGGGCTCCTGAAGACCCAGCATGAGGCGCGCCAGGGTCGACTTCCCGCAGCCGGATTCGCCGACCAACCCCATCACCTCGCCCCTTCGGATCTGAAGGTCGATGTCCTGGAGCACGTCCCAGGGCTTCTTCCGGCCGAAGAACCCGCGGCGGGCGTAGTAGCAGTGGCGCTGGATGCGGGCGTCGGCGATCACGCGGAAGTCGCTTCTCACGGGTTCGAGCCCGGCCATGGCCGCCAGGGCTTCCCGTTCCGAACCGTCGGCATTCACGGCCGCATCCTTCGGGAGGGATCCCTCGGCTTCGCAGCCGAGCTGAAGCTCCTCTTCCTCAAGACCTTCGGACTCGACGTACCGGGCGGCGTCCGAGCCTGCCTGAGAAGCCGTGTCGGCGCCGCACGGCGGAGCGGCGTGCGCCCCTTCGCAGCGCGTCGTCCACGTCCCTTCGCGGTCAAGGGCGCGCATGGGCGGGAGCGACGCCCGGCAGCCGTCCGACGCGCGGGCGCAGCGGGACGCAAAGGGGCACCCGGCCCCGAGCTTCTCCGGCGGAGGAATTTCGCCCGGGATGGGCTTCAGCGTCCCGCGTTCGCTCTCCATGTCGGGCATCGCGTCCAAAAGCCCTTCGGTGTAGGGGTGTGCGGGGTTCCCGATCACCTTCGCGACCGGGCCCTCCTCGAGGACGTGCCCCGCGTACATGACGGACACGTCGTCCGCCACGTCGTGCGCGAGGTGCAGGTCGTGCGTCACCAAAAGCATCGACATCCCGCGCGAGAGGACGAGCTCGCGCATCTCTTCCAGGAGCTCGCGCTGAACGACCACGTCGAGGGCGGTCGTCGGTTCGTCGGCAAGAAGGAGCTTCGGCGCGCCTGCGAGCGCCAACGCGATCATGACCCTCTGGCGCATCCCGCCCGAGAGCTGGTGCGCGTAGGCCGTCATGCGCTTCTCGGGGGCGGTGATCCCGACCGTCTGCAGAAGGTCCAATGCGAGACCGCGGAGTTCCGACCGCTTCGCCGCCATCGCCTTCGCGCCCGAGACGAGCCCCTCGCGGAAGTCGGGGTGCCGGTAGGCGAGCGTTTCAATGAGTTGTTCGCCCACGGTGCGCATCGGGTTCATCGCGCTCATCGCGTCCTGCACGACCATCCCGATCTCGGCACCGCGAAGCGCCGCCCAGTCCTTCGGCCTGATGTCGGTGAGTTCACGTCCGAGCCAGCGGATCGAGTCGGTCGTGCGGGCGTTGGTGCCGGCCAATCCCAAAATGGAGCGTGCGAGCACGCTTTTTCCCGACCCGGATTCACCGATCAGCGCGTGGATGCGGCCCGGTGCGACCGCGAGGTCGACGCCGTGGAGGACTTCGGTCGCGCCGAAGGCGACGCGCAGGTTCCGGATTTCGAGAATCGGTGCGGGGCGTGCGGAAGGTTCGGATGCTGCGGAGGAGTCGGGCGCGGGAACGCCGCCCGGGATCGGTGGGATCGTCATGCGTCGGAAGACTTCGAAAGGACTGGGGAAAGAGGAGATGCGGACGGCTCGGGTGCGGGGCGCGCGAACCGCCTTGAGCGCCCTGCCCGCCCGGTCCGCAGGCGTGCGGCCGGGCGGCGGACAGCGCGGTTACTTGAAGCTGAGCACGTCGGCCGAGAGGTCGAGCGAGCCCTGAAGGCTCGAAGGCGTCCAGACGACGTTCTTCTGCTTCGCGTAGATCATCGGAAGGCCATAGAGCGGCACGGCCCAGGGATCCTGGTTGAAGAGCGTCAGCATCTTCCGCCAAGCGTCCTTTCGCGCGGCCGGGTCGATCGAGGTCTCCAACACCTCGCCCTCCCTGCAGAAGGCCTGGTATTCGGGCGAGTCGATCACGAAGCCTTCGTTCGTCCAGAAGCCGTTCGGCTTCATGCGGCGCCAGAGCTGCGCGACGGGGTCCGGGTAGTACGCGGAGAAGGAGGCGTTGTTGAGCATGCGGGTGGGACCGGCCTCTTCGACCTGCGTCCAGTTTTCCTTCACCTCGATCTTCACGTAGATGCCGACGGCTTTGAGCATCCCGGCGATCGCCTGGGTGACGGTGAGCTCCTGCGTGTAGTAGCCGCTCATGATGCGCCAGACGATGGGCTCACCCTTGTAGCCCGAGGCCTTGACGAGGGCCTTCGCCTTTTCCGGATCGTAGAGCTTCTTCTCCATGTCGGGCAGGTAGAGCTCGCCGAAGGTCTTCGACTGGAAGCTGTTGGCGGGCGTGGTGCTGCCGGCGAAGAGCGCCTGCACGAGAAGATCTCGGTCGATCGCGTGGAGGAACGCCTGACGCAGGTCCTTGCTCCGCATGATCGGGTTCGTCTTCGAGTCGAAGATCATCCCGTAGATGTTGTCGATCGGACCGCCCACGACGTCGACGGTGCCGTCCGCTTGAAGGGGCTTCACCTGATCGGGCGTCACCTCAGTGATGAGGTCGAATTCGCCGGACTTCAACCCCGCGACGCGCGACGACAGTTCCGGCACCTCGACGAACGTCACCTTCGCGGCGGGCGCGGGCTTCGCCCAGTAGTCGGGGTTGCGCTCCAGCGCCAGGCGGTTGCCGGTCCTGAATTCCACGATGCGGTAGGGCCCCGTGCCGATCGGCTTCTTGATCCAGTTCTCCCACGACCCCGCGGCCTTCCAGCCGTCTTCCGAGACGATTTCGGACATGCGCGCGGAGAAGCGCCGCTCGATGATCGGATCCGGCGTCTTCATCGTGATGCGCACGGTGTGGTCGTCGACCTTCACCACTTCCTTGAGGTTTCCGAGGAACTCCCAAGCCGCGGCGCGTCCCGGCGCGCGCTCGCCCGAGAAACGCTCGGGCCCGAACGAGAAGACGACGTCGTCCGCGGTCATGGGCGTGCCGTCGTGGAACTTCACGCCCGGGCGCAGCTTGAATTCGACGGTGTCGGGCGAAATGCGCTTCCAGCTCTCGGCCAAGCCGGGTTTCAATTCCCCGGTCGTCTGGTCGGCCTTGACGAGGGTTTCAAATACGGCGGAGACGCAGCGGTCAATCGCGTTGTTGTTGATGCCCTGGGGTTCGATGATCGTCGGGAGCTGCGGCATCGCGATCACCATGTTGTCGGCGCCGGCCGAAGCGGCGCCGGACGAGAAGGTCACGGCCGCGGCGAAGGCGGCGGCGAAGAGGGTCTTCGTGAAGGAGGCGTTGGTTTTGTCGGACTTCTGGGTCATCACAATCATCATCCCGTTCGGGTCGAGGGTGGCGCCGGGCGCGCCCGGCGGAT
>NZ_JH604983.1:28174-30837 GCF_000250875.1 Sutterella parvirubra YIT 11816
GGGCGCCCGGTCCGGCATCCATGGTTCGCCGCCGGCGCCCCGCTCCGCTACCGCGCATCTTGAAGACGGCGCATGACGGCGCCTTGACGTGCGGATGACGTTTTGCTGTCGGGAAAAGGCGCCCGGGCGGGCGAAGCGGACCGCCGGGAAAGCCCCGTGGCGGGGACCCGGGACGGGGCGTGTCCGGGGTGCGCGTAACGGACGGCGGCCGAACCCCGGCGGCGCGCAGCCCCGGCGGGATCGGAGGACGGGCGGGGTTCTGAACCCGATGAAGTACCGGACGAATACCCCGCGGGAGGACGCCCCGCGCCCTCACCGACCGGAAAAGATGCGGCGCGTCACGGAGCCGTCACGAAGATGAAGATTTCGTGTCGGAGGGCCTGACCGGCTTCTGCGGGAGGTGCGGACGCCCCCTGCGGCCGGGCTGCCGTGCGGACCGGGCCCCAAGACGCCGAAAGCCCGCCGGCACGAAACCGAACGGGCTTTCCTTCAAATGCTCAGAACTTCAGAGCGACGGGGCTGCCGAGATCAATGATCCGACTTGATTCCCGCCCCGCACATCGTGACGAGCGTGTCGGGCGCGGGGCCGTAGAGCTCGACGTACTTGCGGTAGCCGGCGAGGTTCGCGGCGGTCGTGTGCTCGCAGTAGATCCCGCGGCGGGCGATTTCGTGACGGCAGCCGAGGATTTCGTCCTCGCGCGCGGTGACGACGCGGATGTCGTGACGGCGGATCATGTCGAGAAGCTCCCGGCCGCGCATCGGCTGACCGATCGCGATCCCTTCAGCGAGCGTGGGCTTGACCTCAATCTGCGCGGGTTCGGTAGACCCCTTCTGAACGGCCTCCCAGAGCGGCGCGCAGTTCTCACCCTGCACCGCGATGATCTGCGGGAATTCGTCGATCGCGCCCGAGGCCTGGAGGTGTTCGAGCGCCAACACGGTCCCTATGAAGAGCGTGCCGTTCCCGACGGGAACGAGGACGTGCTTGGGCATGCGGCCCAGCTGCTCGAAGGCTTCGTAGACGTAGGTCTTGGTGCCTTCGTAGAAGAAGGGGTTGAAAACGTGGTTCGCGTAGAAGACGCCCTCTTCCTTCACGCGCGCGCGGCAGACGTCCGCGCAGTGGTCGCGCGTGCCGGGGACCACCACGGCTTTGGCGCCGTGCGCCTCGATCATCGTGATCTTCTTCGGGGACGTCCCTTCGGGGACGTAGATCTCGCACTCGATCCCCGCGCGGGCGCAGTAGGCGGCGACGCTGTTCCCGGCGTTCCCGCTCGAATCCTGCACGCACTTCTTGACGCCGATCGCCGCCATGTGCGCGACCAAGGTCGCCGCGCCGCGGTCCTTGAAGGAGAGCGTCGGCATGAAGTAGTCCATCTTGAAGAGGAGGTTCTCGTCGAACGGGATGACGGGCGTCATGCCCTCGCCCATCGTGATGCGGCGCCAGGGCGCGTCGGGGGCTTCCGGCGTGTCGACGCCCAAAAACGCGCGGTAGCGGAAGAGGCTCCAGGCGGAGCGGTCGATCAGCTTCTCATCCCACTTCGGGGCGTCGACGACGAGGTCGAACAGACCCCCGCACGTGCAGGTCGGGGCGTGAGTGGTGACGGGGGTTTCCTTCCCGCAGGCGGCGCAGCGGTAGTGCATGGCGGTTTCTCCTTCTTTGGCCTTCCTTTCGGACTGGTCTTTCGTGTAGTCGGTGCGGCGGATTCGGCGGACCTCAGCGCCTTCCAGAGAGATACGGCGGACCTCAGTCCTCGTCCATTTCCGCGACGGCCTCGATCTCGACGAGGCAGCCGAAGTGAAGATCGGTGGTCGAAACCACGACGCGCGCGGGCTTGTGCTCGCCGAAGAACGCGGCGTATTCCTCGTTGATGGGGCCCCAGTTTTCGACCGAGGGCGTATAGACGCGGCAGAGCACGACCTGATCGCGCCGACACCCGGCGGCCTTCAACACGCGGTCGACGTTGTCGAGCGCGAGGCGCGTGTGTTCGCGGATCCCGCCCTTCGCCACTTCGCGCGTGTCGGGGTCGATCGAGAGCTGACCCGAGACGTAGAGCATCCCCTTCGAGACGATGCCGGCGCTGTAGTGGCCCTTGTTTTCGCCCTTGAAGGGCGGGGTGATGATGCGCATGGGGGACTCCTCAAGTCGTGGGTGGTCTTTGGGTTGGTCTGCGGGATGGTCGATGAGACAGGACATTCTACGCTTCGGCCACTCGGGCGGCGGTTCTTCGGGAAGAGCCCCTGCGTGAAGACAGCCCTGACGGGCGGAGCTCCGAGCGGACGTCACAACGAAACGCCTTTTCAGACCTCCGCCCGGCGGAGAACGCATTGCTGCTCCCGATCGGGGTGCGGAAGAAGATGAGCGCCCGAACATTTGTCCGCAGGTTTGCCAGCATTCCAAGCTTCCGGCGAACCAAGACGACGAATGGGCGCGTAAAATCCCTTTTCAGACCTGAAGCGGCCGACCTTCGGGCCGAGGTTGAAGGCGCTCCCTTTCCCCTTGAGGACCCTTCACCGCGCCCGCGGCCCAAACACCCCGAGACCCGAAGACTTCCAAAGACCGCCCCCAAAAAAGGGACCAGGACCGACATGCATACCGAATCCCCAGTGGGCCACGCGCTCACGTCCGCCGCCGTTGAGACGCCCGCCTTCGTCATCGACGACGCGAA
>NZ_JH604984.1:0-572 GCF_000250875.1 Sutterella parvirubra YIT 11816
TAAATTTTATTTCTTTACTGTTCCTAAGGCAAGTGCCTGAGGCCATTCTATATAAGGTGCGTCTACACTCGGACGGACTGCGGCCAAGCCTTACAGGCCCGACCAATTTGTTGCACCTTTTCCGGACAAACGCCCCCATGCGCACGCTCTACACCCACGCCCGCCTGCCTGATGACGTCGGCAGTCCCGCACTCGACCGCTTCGCCGTCGACGGCGACCGCTTCGCCGATCCCGACTCCGACGCCCATTGGGACCGGGTGGTGGACTTGAACGGTGCGGTGATCCGCCCGGCCTTCATGGATCTCCATACGCACCCCTCGATCGTGGCGGAGACGTTGGACGCCCTCGCGGCGACGCCGCCCCTGGTGGATTCGATCGAGTCGCTCATCGAGCGGCTGCGCGAACACGCGGCCACGCACCCCGAGGGTTGGATCCTCGGCTGGGGCTACGACGAGAGCCTTTTGGCGGAACACAGGACGCCCACGCGGGAGGACTTGAACCGCGTCTCCGCGACCCGCCCCGTCATGGTGCGCCGCTCAGACTGCCACCGGCTCGTCGTGAACGACGCGGCG
>NZ_JH604984.1:635-801 GCF_000250875.1 Sutterella parvirubra YIT 11816
CGGCTCGCCGGCATCGACGAATCCACCCCCGACCCCGCGGGCGGCCGTTGGGGGAGGGATGCGGAAGGCCGCCTCACCGGTGAGGTGATCGAAATCGGCGCGGTGCGCCGGATCGAGGCCGCGATGAAGCCCGCCGCCGATGGCGAGGAAGGGGCGGAAGCCGTGG
>NZ_JH604984.1:813-4728 GCF_000250875.1 Sutterella parvirubra YIT 11816
AAGCGGCCGCCGTCACTTCGCTCCTCAAGCTCGAAGCCCACTACGCCCGCCGCGGGATCACGCGCGTCACGGAAATGATGGCGGAGCGCGGCCCCGTCGACATGCTCTCTGTGTGGCGGAAGGCCCAGGCCCAAGGCCTCAGCGTGCTCTGCGGCATCTACCAGACGTGGACGGGCGGGCGCGACCCCTACGGGATGCCGGAGCTCTCGGACGACGAAAAGACGGGCGATGCCCGGATCGCGGGCGTCAAGCTCTTCTCGGACGGGAGCGTTTCGGCCAAAAGCGCCAAGGTGCGCGTGCCCTACGCCGACGGGACGACGGGCGAGAGCCTGATCGACGATGAGGTCTTCCGCGCGGCCTTCGCCTGGGCGAAGCGGAACGGCGTGCAGGTCTCGATTCACGTGATGGGGGACGCGACGCTCGAACACATTCTCGAATTGGTCGAGCCGTTGGAGCCCTGGATGGAGGGCGTGCCGTCGGTGCGTCTCGAGCACGCCTCCTTCGTGCCGGACGATCTGCTGGAAAGGATCCTGGCGGTGAAGGCCGGGATCGGCATCACCACGCAGCCGATCTTCCCCTTCGCCGAGTGGCCGGCGTACAGGGCCTCCTTGACGGAGGCGCGTCTCTCGGAAGTCATGCCCCTGGCGAAGCTCGCGGGGACGGATCTGCCCTTGGCGCTCTCGTCCGACGCACCCGCCACCACCTGGGCCGATCCGGACGACGTCTTCGCGACCTTGCAGAGCGCCACGACCCGCGTCGACGCCTCGGGACGCAGCTTCGGGGCGGGCGAGGCGGTCGAGATGAGAACGGCGTTGTCGCTCTACGGTGCGCGCGCCGCGCGGGTGATGCCCGCACTTTCTCCCTACGGCTTCGGCGGCACGATGCGCCCGGGCGAACGCGCGGACTTCATGCGGTTGTCGGAAGACCCGCTCGCGGTGCCCGGTGCGGACGTGCGGCGCGTCAAGGTGCTGGCGACGGTGTCCGCCGGGGTGTTGCGGTACGGGGAGCTCGGGTGACGGGCGTCGAAAAGCTTCCTCAAAACCCTCCAACCCCACAAGACGACGAAAGGCCCGCACCGTTCGCGCGGTGCGGGCCTCCCCACAACCAGTCTCGGACCCCGTCCGGGAGAAGAGAGAGGACGGGGTCCGAGCTCGGAAACGAAGCCTGGAGAGGTCGGGGTCGACCGGAGCAGGCGGGAGTGGTGCGATTACTTCAGGCCGAGGGCGTACTTGGCCGCATGTTCGCCTGCGCGGCGACCGAAAACCACGGTATCCGCCACGGCATTTCCACCTAAGCGGTTCAGGCCGTGCACACCGCCGGTGACTTCACCTGCGGCGTAGAGCCCCGGAATCGGACGGCTCTGGATGTCGAGCACTTCGCTCTCGGGCGTGATCGCGACGCCGCCCATCGTGTGATGGATGCCGGGCGCGACGTGGACCGCGTAGAAGGGACCCTTGTCGATCGAGAGCGGCATGTCGGGGCGGCCGAACGCTTCGTCCTTGCCCGCGGCGCGGTACTTGTTGTAGGCGGAAACGGTCGCTTCAAGCGTCTTCGGATCCATCCCGGTCGCCTTGGCGAGCTCACCGACCGTGTCGGCCTTCTTCAGCATCCCGAGGTGGTCGTAACCGCGGACCATCTTGGCCTTCCCGTAGAGCTGGCTGTCGAAGACGAGCCAGGCCGTACGGTCGGGCTGCGCGAGGATGGCGTCGGACGCACGGTCGCGGGTCGTGAGTTCATTCACGAAGCGCGCACCTTCGCTGTTCACCATGATGGCACCCACGCCGCGGACGGTTTCCGAAATCAGGATGCGGCTGTCCTTGCCCACGGTCGGGTGCGCCTGCACCCAGTCGATGTCGACCGTCGAAGCGCCGATGTTGAGGGCCATGCGGATGCCGTCCCCGGTGCTCGTCACGTTGTTCGAGCTCGTCATGCCCTTGAAGGTCGGACGGTACCAGGCGATCATCTCCTGGTTCATGCCGTAGCCGCCCGTGGCGAGCACGATCGCCTTCGCGGCTACCTTGTAGTAGCCCGTGTGCTTCCCGTGCACGATCACGCTTTCGATCTTGTGGTCGGCGTCGAGGTTGATCTTGACGACGCGGGAGTTGAGTCGGGCGGGAACGCCGTCCTTCTCGGCCTGCGCGCGCAGCACGTCGATGATGTGCGGACCCACGGAGAGGCCGCCCGCCGGACGGTGCGTGCGGTCGACCTTGGCGCCGCCCGAGCGCTTGAGGTCGTCCATGTTCGCGCCCATGTCTTCCAGCCACTTGATGCCGGCGGCGGATTCTTCCGCAAGGATCTTCACGAGCGCCGGGTCGTTCTTGCCGCGGCCGCCCTTCATCGTGTCTTCGATGTAGCTCTCGACCGAGTCCTTCACGCCCTTCTTCGCCTGCTGGGGCGTCCCCACGGCGTTGTAGCCGCCGGCGGCGAGCATGGAGTTCCCGCCCGAGAACGCGTGCTTTTCAAGGAGCAGCACGGACGCCCCCGCGCGCTTCGCGCTGATCGCGGCGTTGTAGCCGGTGCTCCCGGCACCGATCACGAGCACGTCGACCGTTTCGCGCGGGGCTTCGGCGAGCGCCTTCGCGACGGCGGCCTCATCGACGCCCTTGTCCCAGTTCTCCTTCGCGGCGGCGTCGGCAAACGGGAGCTTCATGTCGAAGGTGTGGCAGTCGTTGCAGGCGAGCTTGGGCTTTTCGTGCGCCGCGTGGCAGACCGTGCAGTTGATGTCGCCGAGGTGCGAGGCGTGCGGGTTGAAGCGCAGATCCTTCGTCTTCTCAGCCAAAGCCTTGTAGTCGCCGTGGCAGGTTTCACACTTCTGGTTCAGGGCGCGTTCGTCGTCGGGGACGTTCGCGGCCGTCACGGCGTTCGTGTCGTGACAGACGGCGCAGCCGCCGAGGGCGGCGTGAAAACCGGCCAAATCGCCCGCGGCGGCGACGCTGCCCGAAAGGGCGACGCCCAACGCGAGGGCCGTGATCTTCATTTTGAACATGGGACTCTCCTTCGAAATTCTCAAACGGTCGTGCGCCCGGAGTCTGGGGTCGTGAGGGGCGCCGACCGGCAAGCCGGGCACTCTACGCGGCGTTCGGGAAGGAGGGTTTGAGTTGTTCTTGAAGAGGTGTTGAGGAAGCCTCAATGCTTCGCCGCGGGCGCCTTCGCGAGCGACGCCCGCACGTGCTCGACGAAGCGGCGGGCGGCGTCAGGCAAAGGCCTCGACTTCGCGTGCGCGAAGACGAGGGGGCGGAGCGCCCAGGGTTCGTCGATCAGCACGACCGTAAGCCCGGAAGCTCCGGGAAACCGGGCGAGTGCGGAGCGCGGGACGATCGCGACGCCCGCGCCCGAGAGTACCATTTCGAGGAGCAGCGAGAAGGAGGGCATCTCGACGACCGGCGCGTAGGTGAGGCCGAGCGCGCGGGCGCGCTCACGCATCGCGTGCCCCATCGGCGTCGTCTCGATGAGGCCGATGTAGGGGAAACCGAGTATGGTCGGGAGGTCGGCGCGGTCCGACGCCGCCAACGGATGACCAGGGGGCGTCACGAGGATGTGGCGGTCGACCGTGAGCGGAATGATCTCGACCTCGTCCGCGTGATCCCTGGCCGCCGACTCGATGCAGAAGGCGAGCTCGGCTTGACCGGCCAAAACCTCCAGAATCGTCTCGGTGCTCTTTCGTTCGAGAAACGTGAGCCGCACGGTTTCGTCGGCCAAGAAGCTCCCCACCGCGGGCGCGAGGTAGTTCTGAATGCCGGAACTGTTGGATGCGATGCGCAGCGTCGTGCGCTCGCCCTCGCGGAAGGCACCCAAGGCGGTCTCCATCTTTGCGGCCGCGGAGAGGATCCCCTCGGCGTGCGCCCGCATCGCGAGACCGGCGGGCGTGAGCGTGAGCCCGCGCGTTTCGCGCACGAAGAGCGTCGTTCCGAGGGC
>NZ_JH604984.1:4800-12126 GCF_000250875.1 Sutterella parvirubra YIT 11816
CTCACGGCCGAGGTGGTGCGGTGCACTTCTTCGGCGGCCGCCGGCATGTTGAGCGTGCGGGCGAGCGCGAGGAAGATCTGGAGGTCGGTGAGGTCGTAACGCATGGCGCGGAGAAACGGAGGAAAGGGGGTCGGGCTGTCGGACGGGAGGCTCGATTGTAAGCCTACGGACCCGCTGACCGATGCGCTCGGGCCGCATCGGAGAGCCTTCGCATCCCGCCCGTTCGGCGCATACTTGTGGAGAAACCTCCGAAATCCGACCGCCAGAGTCCGCCCGCACCAACCGCCCGCACCATACCATGCCCACCAACGTCCAACTCCCCGCCGTGATGCCCGCACCCCTTCCGCCCGGCCTCGTCCCGAAGCCGGGTTCGATCCCGAGAACGTCACCTGCGATGATCCGGGGGCTGGTGCGCGAGATCGGGCTCCTGCCCTTCCACTCGACCCCGATCGAAGGCTTCTCGGTGCGGGAACTCTGCCGCCCCGAGGTCTTTCAGATCAACGACCAGATCACCAACCCCTGGTATTGGAGGGAAGAGATTCTCGCCGAGGACGTCGTCTACGGGCAGTTCTTCGACGGGAAGTTGGGCTTCATCCGGAAGGACGTGTTCCCCCTGGTGGTCGCCCTGAAGCGCGGCCGACGCACGGCGGACGAGTTGGTCGACGCGGGGCTGATCGACGAGCGCGCCCACACCGTGGACCGATCTATCCCCGCGGGCGAAGGCATGGACGTGGACGCGATCCGCGACATGCTTCCCGAAGGCTTCAAGGGCGTCGCGACCGCCGCCACCATGCTCCAGAACACCGCGCTCTGGTGCGTCACCGACTTTCAGCAGCGGCGCAACAAGCGGGGCGAACCCTACGGGTGGCCGCTCTGCGTCTTCGGGCGGCCTGAAGAACACGGGTTTCTCGACCTCGACGACGTTCCCGAAGGCGAGGAGGCCGTGCGGGAGGCCTTGGTGAAGTTGACGGCCATGGTGCGGCGGGTCGTGCCGGACGTGACGGAGGAGGATGTCCTCCGGATGCTCCGGCCGCGCGTCAAGGGTGAGCGCAAGGCGAAGACGGCCAAGACGCCCAAGACCCGGCAGGCCATTTGGGTGAGCCAAGCCGCTGAGCCCGACGGCGGCGCTGAGGGCGGTGACGCCGCCCGGAAGAAGGGAAAAGCGGTGAAGACCGTCAAGACTGCCGCGAAGTCGAGAAAGAGTTTGGTCGACCCCATCGACCCGAAGGATCCGGTGATGGCGGACGCGTTGGCGCGTCACGCCGTCGACGGGATGGTGATCGGGGAATAGGCGGAGAGGCTTTGGGCCTTTCCTTCTTTCGGTCTTTCAGCCCATCACCCCAGCGCAAGCGAGAGCGTCGGGTAAGGGAGGCCGCAGCCGTCCTTCTCGTTCCGGCCCGTCACGACGAAGCCGAAATGGTCGTAAAAGCCCCGGGCCTGGTCGTTCGCTTCGTTGACTTCCGTCTTCGTAACGCCCGCCTCGATCGCGGTGCGCAGAAGCCTGCCGCCCACACCCATCCCGCGCGCGTCCGCGTCGACGAAGAGCATCTCCAGGGCGTCCGCCGCGATGCCGGCGAAACCGAGCACCCGGCCCTCGGCTTCGGCGACGTACATCACGGGCACCACCCGGAAGGCTTCCGGCACGAACCGCGCGAAGAAGTCGAGATCCTCGGGCGCGACGAAGCCGTGCGTCGCGTCGACGCTCGAGCGCCAGACGCGGGCGAGTTGGGCGATGAGTTCGGGCGGGCGCTCCGCGGTGTCAAGACGCCGGATCGTGAGCGCGGGGAAGTGCGGAGTCGGGGAGGAAGAGGCGGGGCCGGAGGAGGTCGTCGGGGTCGCGGAGGTCATGCTGGGGCGGCTTCTTGGCAAAGCCGGAGATTCGAGCGTGGGTGTTTGGGGAAACTGTCCAGAATGATGCCCGACCGGTCGGCCCGGGCGCAATACGCCGAAAGTCGACCGGGGAGCGTCCGGAAGTCGCCGACTCAAAGCCGCACCCACACCGCCGTCCCGAAGATCAGCACGAGCCCGATGACGAGGAAGATTTTTGCGTGACCGGATGGTTGCCGTCCAACCAGAAGAACTTCAGGAAGTCCTGCGGGAGCTTTTCGGTAAAGAGCCCCGCCATGACGAAGGTGACGCCGAGGCTCACCTGCACGTGATATTCCTTCGGGATGAGGAGGAGATCCTTCACGCCCGCCGAGATGAACATCAGCACGATCATGATGCCGAGGAAGAGCATGAGGTTGTGGATGATCCGGAGAGGATTCATGAGGGGGCTCCAAGACAGGAAAGGCGGAAGAGGTCAAGGGAGGCCCGGCATGGCCCTCCGCGGGCGTCAACCTTCACCACATACCCAAGGCTACACCGTCCTGCCGAGACGCGTCCGGGGTGCCCGGGGTCCGGATTCCCGAACGCTCCATAAACGTCGCCTCGACACATGGGGACGGCAGGCGGTGACGACATGCGTCATGCAGCGTCGCAGGCCTCGGTAAAGTGGTCGAAAACCGTCGACGACACCCGCGCCCCACCGACCACCCCAAGCAACCTCCAACCCCTCAAGACACCCTTCATCTGAAGGCCCCGCGCACCATGCCCCCGATCCCCGCCACGCCGAAGCCCAGCACGTTCCTGAAACCCTTCCCCCTGCGGCCCGAAGGCCGCGTTCTCATCCTCGTCGAGGGTGAGGTGACGGAGGTGAAGTACCTGCGGACCTTCATGCGGCACTTCGGGATCGACGAGCGGCTCTGCGCGGTCGTGCGGCCGAACAAGTGCTCCCCGATGGGGCTCGTCCAGACGGCGGACCAGACGCCAAAACCAAAAGGCCCCCTTCACGGAGGCCTGGCTCGTTTTCGACGTCGACCATCACACGACCTTCAACGAGGCCGTGCGGCAGTCGAAGAACCACCCCTTCATCCATCTGATCGTCTCGAAGCCCTGCATCGAATACTGGTTTCTGCACCTCTGCGGGATCGAGCACCGGGAAGCGTTTTCCGAAAAGGGCGCGATGATCGGGAAGCCCGTGACGACGGTGGAGTACCTCACGAACGGGCGCATCCGCGAAACCGTGGTGACGCATTACGAGGCGGTGAATCCGACCGACCTCTGCGTCAGGGCCGCGACCCAGGCGATCGGGTTCAGCCCGAAGAAGATGATGTTCCCTGAGAAGCTCTTTGAGGGGAGCCGGTTGGGCGACGCCTTCCTCACGGACTTCCCCGTCAGGGAGAAGCAGGATGGCGCGGAGTGCTGGACCCTCATCCCGGTGCTCCTTCTGCGGCTCCTGCTCCTGAAATACGACCCCGCCGCCGCGGTGCTGACGCTCCGGACCGGGAAGCGCCCCGACCGGGTGACGGGCGAAGAGTCCGGGCTCGCCCGGGCGCTCCTTGAGATGGTGAAGGACGGGGCGCAGAGCGATACCGCCCAACCCGCACAACCCGCTCACCCCACTGATTCCGCGCCCGCCGTCCCGGCCTTTCCGGTCTTCCCGGTCTTTCCTCCGGACGCCGCCAACGTCCCCGAGACTGCCGGCGCGGGGATTGAAGCCTCCCGCCCGATGACGGACGCCGGCCCGCACTTCGTCGTGGGAAGGCCGGTGCCGGTGCGGAAGTGGAAGGCCGGGAAGCCCAAGGCCTCCTGAGCGGGCCCCGCAAGCCTCCCTCAGCTCCGAATCCGTCCCGAACCTGGCCCGCAGCCACGACATTTATCTGAGTTTCGAGGGCGTTCCGGCGGGGCGATCTCGGGCATACTGTTTCTTCGACCACGCTGACCGGAAGCAGGACTGAAGGAGACTCGAATCCGACCTGATGCAGGCCGGCAGTTCCAACCAACCCCGAGACCCACCGCCATGACCATCACCGCCACCCACTGGGGCGTCGTCGACGCCCGGATCGAAGTGGGCCGCCTCAAGCTCGCCCCCTGGAAGGGCGACCTCGATCCTTCGCCCAACCTGGAGCGCATCGCCCGCACGGCCGACGCCCCCTCGCGCACGACGGTGTGCGCGGTGCGGCGCGGCTGGCTCGAAGGCCGCAGGAACGGCGCCGACGTGAAGGGGCGCCTGCGCGGCCGGGACGAATGGGTGCCGCTCTCCTGGGACGAAGCGTTGACGCTCGCCGCGGACGCGATCCGCGAGACCTATGCGACGGCCGGTTCCGACGCGGTTTGGGGGAACAGCTACGGTTGGATGTCGCCCGGGATCGTGCACTCGGCGGTGAATCTCAACAGGAGGCTCCTGAGGCTTTTGGGCGGCTTCGTCGAAGCCGAGAACAGCTACTCCACGGGTGCGATCGCGAAGATCCTTCCCGAGATCGTCGGGATGTCGGACCCGCGGTCGACCGACTGGTCCGTGGTGCTCGGGCACACGGACGAAATCGTCCTCTGGGGCGCGAACCCCCTCGTCACGAACGACATCGACTGGGTGACGACGATTCACGCCGGCCGCCGGGCCTTGAAGGACTTCGCGGTCTCGGGGCGGCGGATCACGTCGGTGAACCCCATCGCGACGGAGTCGGCGGCGGAACTCCATGCCGAGACGGTGGCGCTTCGCCCGGGGACGGACGCGGCGCTGGTGTTCGGGATCATCGCGGTGCTGATCAAAGACGGGAAAGTCGACTTCGACTTTTTGAAGACCCACGTCGTCGGTTGGGAGCGGGTGGTCGAGCGCATCGAAGCGGGCTTCAATGAAGAGACCGCCGCGGCCATCACCGGCGTCCCCGCGGAGACGATCCGCGCGTTGGCGCGCCGGTGGTCGTCCGGGCGCACGATGATCATGGGCGGCTGGGGCCCGCAGCGCTCGATCGAGGGCGAGAACGGCCCGTGGTCGATCTGGACCCTGGCGGCCTTTTTGGGACAGATCGGTCTTCCGGGCTGCGGCATCGGCACCAACTACCATTACAGCGACGGCGGCGTGCCGCCCTCCGCCGCGGCGGACCTCCCCGGCATTCCCTCGCGTCCGGCGCCCCTCGCGAATCTCCCCTGGGCGCACCGCCCGAGGCGCACCACCACGACCGTCCCTGTGGCGAGCGTGACGGACGTCCTTCTCACGCCCAATGCCCCCTCCCAGTTTCACGGCCGGACGGTGGAGACGCAGCCGATGGAGCTCGTCATGTGGGCGGGCGGCAATCCCTTCACGCATCAGCCGGACCTCAAACGCCTCGCGGAAGCCTTCCGCCGCATGAAGACCGTCATCGTCGCGGACACGCACTGGACGCCGGCAGCAAGGATGGCGGACATCGTCTTCCCGGCGGCGTCACTCTTCGAGCGGCGCGACCTCACCTCGATCGGGTCGTATTCCAACCTCGGCGTCGCCGTGATCGAACCCGTGCGCGCGCCCCAGGGGGACGCCCGTCCCGACTACGAGATCTTCGCCGCTCTTGCCGAGAGGATTCACCCGTCGGTGGGCGCGGCCTTCACCGAGGGGCTCGACGCCGAGGGGTGGATCGAGCGCCTCTGGGCGGCCGCGCGCCGTGAGAACGCCCCCCGCGGGATCGACGCCCCCACGCTCGACGAGCTCCGTGCGATGGGCGTGTGGCTCTGTCCGAAACCGTGGGATGCGAAGCCCTTCGTCGCGTTCGAAGCCTTCCGCAGGGACCCGGAGGCGGCGCCGCTGCGGACGCCCACCGGGAAGATCGAACTCGTGAGCGGGAGGTTGGAGAAGCTTCGTGCCGAGGGCTTGACGAACCTCCCTTGGGGCGGCGACGGCCGCTGGATGAAGGGGGACGAGTGCGCCCCGGACGAATTGGTGCTCCTTGCCACCAAGTCCCCGAAGCGGCTTCACAGTCAGTTGGAGGCGGCGGAAGACGATGCGGCGGACATCGTTGGGGGCGTCCCGGTGCCGGGTGTTGCCCGGCCGGTGCCTGAACCCGAACCCGCGGAACTTCATCCCGAGGACGCCGCGGTGCGCGGACTTCGCGAAGGGGACCTCTGCGTGGTGGAAAACGACCGCGGGGCGCTGCTTGCCCGCGTGAAGCTCAATCCCGGGAACGCCCGCGGGACCGTACGCCTCGGGCACGGCGGCTGGGTGCGGTGGCGTACGCGGAAGCCGGAGGCCGGGGAGGGCGCGCATGATGCTCTTGACGCTCACGACGCCCACGATCACGAAGCGCTCGATCTGCGCGGGCAGGCGAACGTTCTGACTTCCGACGAGCCCACCTCGGACTTCGCCCGCGGGAACGTCGCGTCGGGCTGGCGCGTGCGGGTGAGGAAGGCGGCCGAAGGCAGCTGACGCCCGGCGTTGAGGGGCAGGGCCGCGGGATCCGACCCTCCAGCAAAGCCTCTCAAGGCAAATCCGACAAGCCCGCCAATGCAAAGGCCGACCGGACGGATCCGGTCGGCCTTTTTGAACTTTTGAACCCTTTCGGCCCTGCGGGCCCCAACCCTTCGTCGGAGCCCTGGAGCAGGACTCCCCGCAGGACTTCCCGCAGGGGCTCCAAAGGCGGCTTCAAGGGCGGCGGTTACTTCGCCGCGGCGCCCGCCCAGAAGAAGGAGGCGACTTCCTGCGCGAGATCGCGGATCATCAGGTCGTCGGGCTTCGGTTGGGCCGGATTGAGGTTCCAGCGGTTGTTCTCCACCATGATCAGCATCTGGAGCTGACGCGCGCGGCGGATCGGGTCGCCCGGACGGAAGACGCCTTCCTTCATGAGGCGCTCGAAGACCGCGGCGGAGCGCTCGATCAGGGACCAGGCGCCGGCCTTCAGAAAGAGCTGCGCGATGTGGGGCGAGCGCTGCGAGGCGACGAGGACCTGGTGGTAGATGGGTGCCAACTTCGTGTCGAAGCGCAGGCGGATCATCCCCTCGACGAACGCGAGCAGGTTGTCGCGGTCGGAGCGGTCGGGATTTTCGAGTTCGGTGATCACGTCGGCGAGCGGCTCGCTGATGTGGTATTCGAAGAACGCCTCAAAGAGTTCTTCCTTCGAGGGGAAGTAGTTGTAGAGGGTCGCCTTCGAGCAGCGCATCACGAACGCGATGTCGTTCATGGTGGTGTTGAGAAGGCCGTCTTCGAGGAAGAGCTTGGTCGCCGTGTGGAGGATCTGGTCGCGTTTTTCAGGCGTGAGCGTGCGCATGGTCGTACCCAGTGTCTTCGGTATCGGTTGAAGGATCTCCTGATTATAGATTCGCTTGCCGTCATGGTGTTTGATGCGTTTTTGGCGGAAGACCCTTCGGGTACCCGGGAATGCTGCATCACGGATTCGTGCAGGCCTTGAGCTTGTTGAAATGCAAAGAAAAACACGGGTATCGGACACGGGTTTGCGACGGACGGATTTTGCCGACCGTGCGTTTTCCGGCCCTTTTCGGTAGAGTTCCGTGCGTGCGACTAGTACCCAACCGGGGCCG
>NZ_JH604985.1:0-4539 GCF_000250875.1 Sutterella parvirubra YIT 11816
CCCTGCTCCCAGCGATTCACTTGAAGAAAAAGCCCGGCTTCGCGGAGAAGTCGGGCTTCTTTCTGACGGGCGACACTCCGTCCGTTCCCAAGGATCAGAGCAGCGCCTCAAGCGCTTTCAACTCCTCTTCGGGCGTCATGCGCCGCTCGGCTTCGAGCTCCTCTTCCCAGGGTTCGGGCTCGCGGGGCTCGTTCGGGTGCTCTTCGCGCCAGCGGCCGGAGAATTCCGCCACGGCTTCGCGCAGAAGATCCATCCCGGCGCCGGTCAAAGCCGACACGAAGACCGCCTTCGGCGTCCCGTCCGGGTGGCGCACGATTTCGGGTTCGTGCGTCGTGCGGTCGATCTTGTTGTAGACGATGATCACGGGGACGTCGTCCGCCTCGATCTCCTCCAACACCAAGTTCACCTCACGGATCTGCTCCTCCCTGACGGGCGAGGCCGCATCGACCACGTGAAGAAGCAGGTCCGCGTGGACCGTTTCGTCCAGGGTCGACTTGAAGGCTTCGACGAGCTGATGGGGCAGCCCCCGGATGAAGCCCACCGTGTCGCTCGCCACGACCGTCTCCTCGTCGTTCACCCAGAAGCGGCGCGCGGTCGTGTCGAGCGTCGCGAAGAGCTGGTCGGCGGCGTAGGACTTGGCGCGGGTCAGCCGGTTGAAGAGCGTCGACTTCCCGGCGTTGGTGTAGCCCACCAACGAGACCGTGAGCGTATCCCCGCGGGTGCGGGCGCGGCGCTGCGTGCCGCGCTGACGCGCGAGTTTTTTGAGCTGCTCGCGCAGCTGCTTCACGCGCACGCCGATCATGCGGCGGTCGAGTTCGATCTGCTTTTCGCCCGGGCCCCCGGTTTTGCCCAAGCCCCCGCGCTGGCGCTCCAAGTGGGTCCAGCCGCGCACGAGCCGCGTCGAGAGGTGTTCGAGCCGCGCGAGCTCCACCTGCAGACGCCCTTCACGGCTCTTCGCGCGGGCGCGGAAGATTTCGAGAATGAGCGTCGTGCGGTCGAGCACGGGGAGTTCGATCGCGCGTTCGATGTTGCGCTGCTGCGCGGCGGAGAGCGCCGTGTCGAAGACGACGACGTCCGCCTTCGCCTCGCGGGCGAGTTCGCCGAGCTCCTCGATCTTGCCGGAACCGAGGAAGGTCGCGGGATCGGGCTTTTCACGACGCGCTTCGAGAAGGCCGCACGGCTCCAGTCCGTCGGAGGTGACCAACAGACGAAGCTCTTCGGCGCTGTCCGCATAGCGGACGCGCCCGATGGTGACGCACACGAGAAAGGCGCGCGAGGCCTTCACGTCGCGCGTCTCGTCGATCTGAAAAACGGCCAGCTTACTTCTCCGTCGTCGGCGCCGGGACGGCCGCGCCGTTGACGCTCACCGAGCGGGTCGGGACGACCGTGCTGATGGCGTGCTTGTAGACCATCTGCGTGACGGTGTTGCGAAGAAGAACGACGTACTGGTCGAAGGATTCGATCTGCCCCTGAAGCTTGATCCCGTTGACGAGATAGATCGACACGGGGATGCGCTCCTTGCGGAGGGAATTGAGGAAGGGATCCTGAAGAAGCTGACCCTTGTTAGCAGCCATTTTTATGTTCTCCGCCGGCGGATTCCTGATGAAACCTTCCGCCGACATTTCGTTGTTGTGTTCTTGTTCTCCGGCGCTTGGGGCGGAGGTGCCCGGGGCACCGGAGGCGCTTGGGGCGGACCGCCCGAAAACGCAGGGCGGCCGACGACTTCTACATCTTAACACTGCGCGTCTGTCGGGAGATGGACGCAAAACAAAGAAAGCCGCCCGAAGGCGGCTTCCGTGTGTTAACGCTTGTCATCCTTCACGAAGGGATTGTCCTTCGTGCGGAATTCGATGCGAAGCGGCGTCCCGGCGAGGTCGAACTTCTCGCGGAAGAAGCTCTCCAGGTAGCGCCGGTAGCTTTCCCCGATGTCCTCCAGGGCGTTCCCGTGCACGACGATGACGGGCGGGTTCGAGCCCCCCTGGTGCGCGAAGCGGGGCTTCGGGCGGCCGCCGCGGGCGCGCGGGGGCTGTTGACGCTCGACGGCTTCGAGAAGCGCCCGCGTCAACTTCGGGGTCGGGATCTTGCGGTAGGCCGCGGCGTGGGCTTCGTCGACCGCCTTCATTAGGTGGTTGAGGCCGTTTCGCTTCAGGGCCGAGATGCGGATCATGCGGGCCCAGCGGAGGAAGTGGAGCTTGCGCTCGAGCTCCAGCCCGAACATCTCGCGCTCGTACTCGCTCATGAGGTCCCACTTGTTGACGGCGACGACCAGCGCCCGACCCGACTCCAGCACGTAGCCCGCGATGTGGGCGTCATGGTCCGCGATGCCGTTCTTCGCATCGATCACGAGGATGACGACGTTCGCGCCGTCGATCGCCTGGAGGGTCTTCACGACGGAGAACTTCTCGATCGCTTCGAAGACCTTCCCCTTCTTGCGAAGACCCGCCGTGTCGACGAGTTCGTACGGGCGGCCGTTGTACTCGAAGTCCACCTTGATCGCGTCGCGGGTCGTCCCCGGCATGTCGAAGGCGATGAGGCGCTCTTCGCCGATCAGCGCGTTGATCAGGGTCGACTTCCCGGCGTTGGGGCGGCCCGCCAGCGTGACCTTGAGGCGCTTGGGCGCGTCCGGATCCTCGGGCTCTTCGTCCTCCTCCTCTTCGGGGAAGCCTTCCAGCGCGAGGTCGATCACGGCGCGCACGCCCTGACCGTGGGCGGCGGAGATGAGGTACGGTTCGCCCAAGCCCAGCTCATAGAACTCGGCCTTGGCGACGTCCGACAAGCCTTCCGCCTTGTTGACCAGAAGGAAGACCTTGCGACCCGAGACGCGCAGGCGCTGCGCGATGCGGGCGTCGTGCGGCGTCAGCCCCGCGCGCGCGTCGCAGACGAAGAGCACGACGTCGGCTTCTTCGATCGCGAGCTCGGCCTGACCGGCCATCGCCTGAACGATGCCTTCGGACTTGACGGGTTCGAACCCCCCGGTGTCGACGACCAGGTACGGGCGCGGGCCCACGCGGCCCTGACCGTACTGACGGTCGCGGGTGAGGCCGGGGTAGTCCGCCACGATGGCGTCGCGGCTGCGGGTAAGCCGGTTGAAGAGCGTGGACTTCCCGACGTTCGGGCGCCCCACAAGAGCGATAACAGGAAGCATGGTGCGTTCTATTCGGTTGGCCCAGGGCGGACCCACGGGGCTCGTAAGGATGTCGGAAACGGATTCGGAAAAACGGCAAAGGGCGGGCACACCCTTCTCGTCGGGTGCGTCCGCCTTCATGCATGTGGGCTCCCTTGCTTGAGGGGGGAGCCGCCCGCAGCCGGTCTGCGACCGGCCGCGCCGTTTTGAAGATTAGTTGTCGATCGACTCTTCGGTCACGTACGCGACGTCGCCTTCCGTCGTCTGGAAGACCGCGCCGTAGCCGTACTGCGCCGCGGGCGCGCTGATCGCCCCGGAGAGCTTCACGCGGCCGACGACCGTGCCGTCGGCGGGATTGAGCATCGAGACGACGCCCTCGTAGTCACCGAACGCGAGCGTCGTGCCCACGCGGATCGGGGCGCTGACGCTGCGGTAGAGGAAGTCGCCGTTGACCCAGGCCTCTCGACCGTTCGCGCGATTATAAGCGTGAATGCGGCTCTGCGCATCGACTTCGTAGACGGAGCGCCCGTCCGCGACCGGACCCGTCACGGCGTCGACCTGAACGTTCCAGACCGTGCGGCCGTTCTGCGTCTGCATGCAGACGAGGTTCCCCTGGAAGGTGGCGGCGCACATCAATTCGCGGTCCACCCAGGGGCGGCCGACGACGTCAATGAGGCGCTCGACCTCGGTGATGCCCTTCGCCTGCCCGATCGGGGCTTCGAAGATCACCTTGCCGTCGGCGGGGTTAAGCGCCAAGAGACGCCCGTTCGCCTGACCGGCGAGGATCCCCGCGGGGGACCACGTCATCTGCGAGAAGGTCTTGAGCGTGAGCGCAGGGGTCTGGCCCTGGTAGCGCCAGCTCCTCTGCCCCGTGATCAGGTCGAAGCCCGAGATGCGGGTGTCGGACGACTTCACGACGACGCGGCCCGCGCCGACCAAAGGCGGAATCTCGATGTCGGAAGCCAAGGCGGCGCGCCAGACGAACTTCCCTTCGGCGTCGTAGACCTCGACCTCGCCGCGGTCGGTGCCGACGGCGACGTAGTTGCCGTCGCTCCCCACCCCGGCGGTGATGTTCCCGCCCGCCTTCGTGCGCCAGACGACCTCGCCGGTTTCGCGGTCGAGCCGCACGATCTCGTCGCGGCCCGCCGCATAGACGGCGTTGTCGGTCACGACGGGCGTGAGGCTCTTCGAAGCGCCTTCGCCCACGTTCGTGCGCCACACGATCCGGGCGTCGACCCGCTTCGTGAAGTCGGGGAGATCGTTCGGTTGGTGAGGATCCGAGGACGAGAAGATGCCGCAGCCGGCAAGCGGGAGCGCGGCAAGCGCCGCGAGGGCACCCTTGATGACCTTGTTCTGAAGCATGAAAGTGTTCGGCTTGTGTTTGACCAGCTTCGCGGGGCCCTCAAGGCCCCGCC
>NZ_JH604985.1:4588-9697 GCF_000250875.1 Sutterella parvirubra YIT 11816
CCCGCCGATACGCTTGATTCTACGCGAAGCCGCCGGAAATCCGTCTCCGGCGGCACGGGGTTTTCGTGAGGGAGCTTTGCCCCCTCAGAACGGTCAGGCGGCGGGAAGCGACCCGAGCTTCAATTCGATGAGGCGGCGGAGCGGATCGTTGGCTTCCGCCGAGGCGAGCGCCTCTTCGTAGGCCTTCTTCGCGCTGGCCGCGTCGCCCTTCGCGCGAAGGACGTCACCGCGGCGGTCCGCGACCGAGGCCTTCTGGCCGTCGGCGGGCTTGGCGCCCTCGAGGACCTTCAGAGCGTCGTCCAACTTCCCGGCATCGAAGTAGACGCCGGCCAGGCGCACGCGCGCCACCGTGTCGTACTCGGGGTGGCCGCCCTTTTCGATGATCCAATTGAGCTTCGCGGCGGCCTCATCGAAATTCCCCTGCGCGAGCGCGGCCTGCGCGGCCGAGAACGCGGCCAAGGGGCCGTAGATGGTCGACCCGTACTGCGCGATCATCCCGGCGGAGATCGAGTCGATGTTCTTCACGTCGTTCTGGTAGACGGCGTTCTGGAGCTGGATGTAGGCGACGCTCGCCTTCGCGGCTTCGTTCCGCTGATACCAATTCCAGCCGTTCCAACCGGCAAAGCCGAGACAGACGACGCAGACGGCGGCGGTCACCGGGGTGCCCCAGGTGTCCCACCAGGCCTTCATTTGGTCGATGCTCTCTTGTTCTTCCAAGTCGTAAGCCATCGCTTCGGACTCCTTTGCTGCTTTAAGTCGGTTGATGGGGTCAGAGCGCGCGGACCGCGGCGATCGCCTGCGCGACGGCCGTCGGGGCGTCGGCGACGTCGACGAGCGTCTGCTGCGCGAACGGCACCTCAGCGGCATGCTCGCGCAGGCACTTGACGGCGACCTTGCCCTGGGCCAGTTCGTCCGCCGTCGCGAAGACCGCGTATTCGGCACCGGAGGCGTCCGCCTTCTTCATCTGGCTCTTGATGCTGCCTTCGCCCGGGTGGACGATGACGCGCACGTCGGCGTCGCGCATGGCTTCCGCCAGAAGGAGCGCGTCCTTCTGCGTGTCGCCGCCGTGGTGGATGACGTAGACGTCGGTCTGGGTCGAGACGGGCACCTGGCCCACTTCACGGAGAAGCTCGATCACGCGTTCGATCCCCATGGCGAAGCCCACGCCCGGCGCGGGACGCCCGCCCAGCATTTCGACGAGCGGGTCGTAGCGGCCGCCCCCGCAGATCGTGCCCTGGGCGCCCAGACGGTCCGTGATCCACTCGAAGACCGTGTGGTTGTAGTAGTCGAGGCCGCGCACGAGTCGCGGGTTGATCGTGTACTCGATCCCCGCGGCGCTCACGAGCTCTTCGAGGCGCGAGAGGAACCCGCGGCTCTTTTCGCCCAAGAAATCGAGCAGACGCGGGGCCGCGTTGACGAGGTCCTGCATCTCGGGGTTCTTCGTGTCGAGGATGCGGAGCGGATTCGTGTAGAGACGGCGCTTGGCGTCTTCGTCCAACACGTCCTGGTTCTGCTCGAAGTAGCGGATCAGGGCGTCGCGGTGCGCCTGGCGCTCTTCCAAAGCGCCCAGGGTGTTGAGTTCCAGCTTCACCGGACCCACGCCCAACGCCTTCCACATGCGCGAGAGCATCATGATCATTTCGGCGTCGACGTCGGGGCCTTCCATGCCGAGCGCTTCCGCACCCAGCTGATAGAACTGGCGGTAGCGGCCGCGCTGCGGACGCTCGTGACGGAACATCGGCCCGAAGTACCAGAGGCGCTGGTTGGTGCCGTAGAGCAGATTGTGTTCGTTGACGGCGCGCACGACCGCGGACGTGCATTCGGGACGGAGCGTGAGCTGGTCGCCGTTCATCGAGTCGACGAAGGAGTACATCTCCTTTTCGACGATGTCGGTCACCTCACCGACGCCGCGCGTGAAGACGCGCGTGTTTTCCAAAATCGGCGTGCGGATTTCCTGGTAGCCGTAGCGCTCCAGAACGCCCACGCACGTCGACTGCACGTGCTGCCAAACGGCGGCGTCCTGCGGGAGCATGTCGTTCATGCCCTTGACGCCCGTAAACTTTTCCTTCGCCATTCTCTGTTTCTCTCGGGGCGGGCCAGTCCGGGCGCCTCCCCTTCTCTTTTAGTGCACTGATCCGGTTCGGATTCCTTCAACGCCGGGGCGCGGTCTTCACCGCGCGCCGTAGGTCGAAAGAACGAATTTTTCTATCATATCTTGAAAGTCCCGCTCCATGTCGGGACCCTTCAGGCTCGCCACCTTTTCGCCGCGCACGTAGACCGGCGCGACGGGGCTCTCGCCCGCACCGGGAAGGCTGATCCCGATGTCGGCGGCGCGGCTCTCGCCCGGGCCGTTGACGACGCAGCCCATGACGGCCACCGTCATGCTCTCGAAGCCCGGCGCGCGCTCGCGCCACGCGGGCGCGCGCTCGCGCAGGAACGCCTGGGTCGAAGCCGCAAGCCTCTGGAAGAGGTCGGAGCTCGTGCGCCCGCAGCCCGGGCAGCTCGTCACCATCGGCGCGAACGCGCGGATCCCCATCGACTGGAGGATTTCCTGGGCGACGACGACCTCCTCCGTGCGCGGGGAACCGGGGGCGGGCGTCAAGGAGACGCGGATCGTGTCGCCGATGCCGTCCTCCAAAAGGCAGGCCAAGGCCGCGGCGGACGCGACGATCCCCTTCGAGCCGATCCCGGCCTCCGTCAGGCCCAGGTGGAGCGCGTAGCGGCAGCGCTCGGAGAGGCGCCGGTAGACGGCGAGCAGGTCCGGCACGGCGGACACCTTGGCGGAGAGAACGATGCGGTCCGCGGGCAGCCCCAAACGCACGGCGGCGTCCGCGGACGAGACGGCGCTCTCCACCAACGCTTCGCGAAGCACGGCCTGCGGCGTCAGGAGGTTCCCCTTCGCGGCGTTCTCGTCCATCATGCGGGCGAGAAGCGCCTGATCGAGGGAGCCCCCGTTCACGCCGATGCGCACCGCCGCGCCGGTGCGCTTCGCGGTTTCGATCATCATCGCGAAGTTCTCTTCGCCCTTGGCGCCCTTCCCGACGTTCCCCGGGTTGATGCGGTACTTCGAGAGCGCTTCGGCGCACTCGGGCACGTCCGCCAAAAGCTTGTGCCCGTTGTAGTGAAAGTCCCCGACCAGGGGCACCCAGATCCCGGCGCGGTCGAGCTTTTCGCGCAGTTCCACCACGGCGCGCGCGGCTTCGGGCGTGTTGACCGTGAGGCGCACGAGTTCGCTTCCCGCGCGGGCGAGCGCCACGGTCTGCGCGTAGGTCGCCTCGACGTCCGCCGTCGGCGTGTTCGTCATCGACTGCACGACGACGGGCGCGTCGCCCCCGATCGTCACCGTGCGCGCGCCCCAGCGCACCGCCACGGCGTGGGTGGGACGACGGCGGCGCAGGCCGTCCGTGTGGATCACTTGTTGGGTCATGGGTTTTTCGTGTTGGGTCTTCGGTGGCGAAAAAGGACGGCGGCGCCGTCCTTTTCCATCTTTGTTCGGGTCTCTGCCGGTCGGGCGCGCGTGCCTTACTGGAGCACGAAGCTCGCGACGCCGGCACGCACCGTGTGGGCGTAGTCGTAGGCCGCGCCGTCGACGGTGATGCTCATCGCCGGGGCGTTCCCGATGCGGAATCGCGATTCCTTCGGCACGACGAGCGCGACGCGGTCGCCCGCGCGGAGTTCGCGCGCGACGAGGCGGCGGCCTTCGGGCGTGGTGATCTGCGTCCAGCAGGGCGCGGAGACTTCGAGAACGACTTCGTGGGCGCCCTCGGGGATGGGGGCCGTCTGCGCGGCGGCGGGCGCTTCGGCGACCGGGGTCGTCGGCACAGCAGGCGCCGCGGGCGCCGCCGGAACCGTCACGGGTTCGGGCGCGGGGGCCGGGGTGACCGGAATTTCTTCAACGGGCTCGGCGGGCTGAGCCGGCTGAGCGGCCGGAGCGGGCGGCACGGCCGCGGGTTCGCTCACGCCGTTTTCGATCTTGACGGCTTCGGACTGGTCGTTCGAGCCGAACTGATCGGTGTAGAGCGCCCAGCCGCCTGCGGCCAAAAGCAGAAGGAAGACGACGAAGAACGAAATCTTGAGGCCGCGGTGGCGCGAATTGGATTCGATCACGAGCTCTTCGCGGGGATCGTGCTCGGGCACCTGGCCGACGCTCGAGGTGTTGACGCCCATGCCGCGGCCGAAGCGCGCGGAGTAGTCGTCCTGGAGGGCCTGGGCGTCGAGTTCGAGAATGCCCGCGACGCCGCGGATGAACGCACGGACGTAGACGGGCTCGGGAAGCGCGCCCATGTCTTCGTCTTCGAGGGCGCGCAGCTGCTGCACGGAGAGGCGGCTCCTCACCGCCATGTCGCCCAAGGAAATGCCTGCCGCTTCGCGCGCCGCGCGGATGCGCGCGCCGAAACCCATCGGCGCTTCGGCGCCGGACTTGCCGGCGGTGTTCATGTCTTTGACTTCCTCGGCCATGACCGTCCTTTACGTTCTCGTTGGGTGGTGGGACTCAGCCTCGCTGAAGGAGCTCGGCCGCTTCGGCCTTCTGCAGCACCAGACGTTCGGCGCGGCGGGTGCGGTCGCGCACCTCGCCCGCCAGCTGCCCGCAGGCGGCGTCGATGTCGTCGCCGCGGGTCTTGCGCACCGTAGTGACGATGCCCGCTTCGTTCAGGCGTCGGCAGAAGGCAAGAACCTGTTCGCGCTCGGGCTTCTTCAGGTCCGACTGCGTGAACGGGTTGAAGGGAATCAGGTTGAATTTGCAAGGCACCTGCTCGTCGCGCACGAGGCGCACGAGCCGGTCGGCGTCTTCAAGGGAATCGTTGATGCCGCCCAGCATCACGTATTCGAACGTGATGAAGTCGCGCGGAGCGACCTTGAGGTAGCGGCGGCACGCGGCCATCAGGTCCGCGAGCGGATGCTTGCGGTTCACAGGCATCAGCTTGTCGCGGAGTTCGTCCGTGGCGGCGTGCAGGCTCACGGCGAGCGCGACGGGCGCGGCTTCGGCGAGCTTGTCCATCTGGCGCACGAGGCCCGACGTCGACACGGTGACGCGTCGGCGGGAGAGCCCGTAGCCGTTGTCGTCCAAAAAGAGCTTGAGCGCGCGGATGACGTTCTCAAGGTTCTGCA
>NZ_JH604985.1:9707-14178 GCF_000250875.1 Sutterella parvirubra YIT 11816
CGCCCATCCCCATCAGGACGACGTTGGAGATGATGCGGTCGTTCGGGTCGGTGACGCCGGCCGCTTCGCGGAGTTCGCGCTCGGCGTGCCAGAGCTGCCCGACGATTTCGGCCGTCGAGAGGTTGCGGTTGAAGCCCTGCTTCCCCGTCGAGCAGAAGAGGCAGCCCATCGCGCAGCCCGCCTGCGTCGAGATGCAGAGCGTGCCGCGGTCATCCTCGGGGATGAAGACCGACTCGACGGCGTTGCCGCCGCCGACGTCGAAGAGCCACTTGCGGGTGCCGTCACCCGAGATCTTCTCGGTGATGACGCGCGGCGCCTCGACCTTCGCCAAGGCGTGGAGCTTCGCGCGGAAGCTCTTCGCAAGATTCGTCATGCGATCGAAGTCGCCCTCGACGTGGCGGTGAAGCCAGCGTGCGAGCTGCGTGGCCCGGAAGGCCTTCTCGCCGTGCGAAGCGCACCAGGCGGTGAGGCCCTCAAGGTCGTAGTCGAGCAGATTGACCCGTTCGGCGACGGGCTCTTCAACGATGTCGGTCACGGACTAAATCCTCGGGTCGGTCGATCAGCGGGAGTGGATCGAGAGGGCCGGGAAGAAGTAGGCGATTTCGACGGCGGCCGTTTCCGGAGCGTCGGAGCCGTGGACGGCGTTGGCGTCGATGCTTTCGGCGAAGTCGGCGCGGATCGAGCCCGGGGCGGCCTTCTTCGGATCCGTGGCGCCCATGAGCTCACGGTTCTTGAGGATGGCGCCTTCGCCTTCGAGGACCTGGATCATCACGGGGCCGGACGTCATGAACTTGACGAGGTCGGCGAAGAACGGACGTTCGCGGTGAACGGCGTAGAAGCCTTCGGCTTCAGCCTGCGAGAGCTGACGCATCTGGGCGGCGACGATCTTGAGGCCGTTCGTTTCGAAACGGGAGTAGATCTTGCCGATAACGTTCTTGGCGACGGCATCCGGCTTGATGATGGAGAGGGTACGCTCAATGGCCATGATTGACTCGTAGAAAGTGATTTTGGAAAGAGGTGGAGAACGGGTTGCGGACGATGGAAACGCCCGATCCGTTCAAACGATGAATTTTATCATGGAGGCCGCAAAGGCCCGCCCGTGCCGACGCGCTTTGGTTGCGCTTTGTTTCGTATGCCTAAAATGTCGACACCGGACCAACTCACTCGAAAGGATTCCCATGGAACGACCGCTCGACAAAGCTCTCGCCGACGAACTCGGCCTCACCTACGGCGCCGCGCTGCGCGAACTCGTCTCGGGGCCGTTCCTGCGGGAGGCGGCCCGGCACGCCGCAGTATCCCTGCCCTTCTTCCCCTGGTCGGGGGCGGAAGTGCGCGCGGGCTTTCTCATGAAGTGGAGCGCGTACCTGGAGGCGCTCGCGCTTCAGACGGCCGTGCGCATGACGCCGGGGTTGGGCGGCGACGAGCGCCTTCGCCGCAAGACCTTCTTCGGCACCTGCGCCTTCGTCGACGCCTCGACCCAGAAGCGCACCAAGGCGCTCTCGCCCGAAGGGAAGGAAGAGATCGAGAAGCTCCGACGCCGGCTCCTTCGCGCCGTCGAAGTCGACCGCCTCGACGAGGAAGCGCTCGCCCGCCGCTTCTTTGAGCTCCTTCACGGCCGCCAGGCTTCGGACGCGGAAATGGAAAAGCTCAAGAAGCTCACCCACCGCACGACGGAACTTCTGGAGAAGCTCACGAAGACGACGCTTGAAGCCGACCCGAAGAAGGCGAAGAAAGCTTGATCCTTGGGAACGACTCGCTCAAAGGCGCCCGCCCATCCCCGGCCGGGCGCCTTTGTCGTGTTTGTCGTCCCCGTCTCCGGTTTGTGCCTACATGGTTCCCAAAGCCGGCGAACCGGATTCCCTACGGCCTCAAGGTTTCCCATCGCCACGATCCTCCGGATTTTCCGAAACTCGTTCCGCCGCACGTCTTCGCCGTCCCGCCGCCGGTTTGTGCCTACATGGTTCCCGAAGACGGCGCCCCGGGATCCCTGCGGTCTCAAGGTTTCCCAACGCGCACCCGGACCGATTTTTCCCAAACGTTCTTCCCATGCCGCGCAAGGAAAAAGGGCGCCGGTCCCGAGACCAGACGCCCTTCGTCAAACGGCGCCCCCGAAGGGGCCAACCGGATTACTCAGCCGTTTCGGCCGTTTCGTTCGCGGGAGTTTCCGCGGGAACGTCCTGGGCCGCTTCCGTCTGAAGGTCTTCAGCCGGACGGCGTTCGGGCTTGGGGCCGGGTTCCAACACCGCAATCGACTCGACGTGGCCCGTGTGCGGGAACATGTTCATGATCCCGGCCGCACGGATGTGCCAGCCGCCTTCGTGGTGGAGCTTCGCGCAGTCGCGCGCCAGCGTCGCCGGGTTGCAGGAGACGTAGACGATGCGGGCGGGACGGCGGTCGGTGGCGGCGAGCGCGCCGGCCAGCTCGATCGCGCCTTCGCGCGGCGGGTCGATCAGCACGCGGTCGATGCCGCCCATGCGGTCCCAAAGCTCGTCCCAGTCCTTTTCGGTCCAGGTGAAGAGGTTGCGCGCGACGAATTCCGTCTTGTCGGCAAGGCCGTTGTCGGCCGCACCCTGGCGGGCGCGCGCGACCAAACCTTCGCTCCCCTCGATGCCGATCACCTTGGCGGCCTTGGTCGCCAAGGGCAGCGTGAAGTTACCGAGGCCGCAGAAGAAGTCGGCGACCTTGTGTTCGGGTTCGACGTGAAGGAGACGCACGGCGCGGCCCACCATCGTTTCGTTCAACGCGTGGTTCACCTGCGTGAAGTCGGTCGGCTTGAAGCTGATCCGCACGCCGAATTCCGAGAGCGAGAGCCCGAGCGCGTGTTCGTTCTCGGGGAGCACCGCGTGCGCCGTTTCCGGGCCCTTGGGCTGGAGCCAAATGTCGGCGCCGTGCTCGCGGCCGAACGCGAGGAGCTTTTCCATGTCGTCGTCGGTCGGCGCCTCGAGCACGCGGAAGACCAGGGCCGTGCGGCTGTCGCCGCCCACGGCGACTTCGATCTGCGGGAGGCGCTGACGGATGGAGAGCGAGGCGACCAGCTCACGCATCGGCATCAGCATCGCGACGACGTTCTTCGTGAGGATCTTGCAGGTCGTCATGTCGGCGACGTAGGACGAGGCCTTTTCGTGGAAGCCCACGAGGACGCCGCCCTTCTTCGCGACGTCGCGCACCGTGAGGCGCGCGCGGTGGCGGTAGTTCCAGGCCGGACCGTGAATCGCGGGGAGGACGCTTTCGGGCTTGACGCGGCCGATGTGCCAGAGCGTGTCCATGAGGACCTTCTGCTTGTAGGCGACCTGGGCGTTCGCCTCCAAGTGCTGCATCGCGCAGCCGCCGCAGCTCCCCGGGCCGATCCCGAAGTGCGGGCAGGCGGGCTTGACGCGCTGGACGCTCTCGCGGTGGACCGCGACGACGCGGCCCTTCTCGTAGCTCGGCTTCGAGCGCAGGCGCTCGTACGTCACGCGCTCGCCGGGGAGCGCGCCTTCGATGAAGACGACCTTGCCTTCGTCGTTCCTGGCGACGCCGCGGCCTTCCTGGTCCAGACGGTCGACGTCGACGGTGAAGTATTCGGGGGTCTTCTCTTTGCGTTTGGCCATGACGGCCCTCCTCATCAACTCGTGGCGCAGCGAAGTTCGAGGGGCCGCGCCGGCAAACAAAATCCGGTGGGAAAAATGCGAAGCCGACCCGGTGGGGTCGGCCTCGCGGAGGATGGATTCTAGCGAAAGTGCGTCCGGGCTTCAGCGCTTCGGACCCAAATAACGCATCGGGTCGACGGGCTTGCCCTTCTCGCGCACCTCAAAGCGGAGCATGGGGCGGGACGACTCGGAGGATCCGAGTTCGGCGATCTTCTGCCCGGCACGAACCTTGTCGTTCAGCTTCACGACGATCTTGTCGTTGTGGCCGTACGCGGTGACGAGCGTAGGCGAATGCTTGATGATCACCAACTGCCCGTAGCCCTTCACGCCGTCCCCGACGAAGAGCACCTGACCTGCGGCCGCGGCGACCACGACGTCGCCCTGCGTCCCCGCAATGTCGAGGCCCTTCCCGTTCGCGGCGTAGTCGGAGAGCACCGTCCCCTGCACGGGCCAGAGCATGCGCGTCCCGGGCACCACGGCGGGCGTGGTCTTCGGAGCGGTCTTCGCGGGTTGGGCGGCCTCGGCGATGTCCTGGTTCGGGGTATTGGTGATGGCGGGCGTGCCGCCCGTCTTCGTCGCCGGATCGAGCACCACGGTTTCGGGCTCCTGGGAGGGCGTCGTCACGGTTTCGGACTCAACCCCCGGCACGCGGCTCACGCGCACGTTCTGCGAAACCACGGGAACGCGCGGTTCGGTCACGCTCTCAGGGAGCCGGAGCACCTGCCCCAAACGCAGCTGCGTCGGATCGGTGACGGCGTTCAAGCTCGCCAACGCACGGCTGTCGAGCCCGTAGCGCACCGAAATGTTGTAGAGGGTGTCCCCGGGCGCGACGACGTGCGTGC
>NZ_JH604985.1:14241-14724 GCF_000250875.1 Sutterella parvirubra YIT 11816
GAATCCCGCACGGTGCCCGGCGTCAGCGGGGTGATCGACCCGGAAACGGGCGCCGCCTGACGCGTGCCCTGCGAATAGTCGGACTGATCGACGATCGGCGCGACCTTCGGGGGCGTCCCCGCGCAGCCCGCAAGCAGAAGGGCGGCGGCCACGGCCGTGAGGCCGGTGAGTGTCTTGGTCATGGTGTGCTTTTCCTTTGTCGTCAACCTTTCAATGCACCGTCGGCCCAGAGCGCGGTCTTCGCGACTTCCCTGTGGGCCGTGAGATCGATCTGAAGGGGCGTCACGGAGACGTGCCCGTGCATCGTCGCCCAGAAGTCGGTGTCCTCCGCGGCGTCGGCGGGCTTCCCGGCGGCGCCCAACCAATAGATCGGGAAGCCGCGCGGGCTCATCTCGGCGATCACCGGCTCCGCGCTCTTGCGGCGCCCGAGCCTCGTCGAGCGCACGCTCTGGAGCGCCCCGTAGGGCATGTTCGGGATGTTCA
>NZ_JH604985.1:14804-19328 GCF_000250875.1 Sutterella parvirubra YIT 11816
GGACCGGCGGCGTCGCGCCCTTCGAGGTAGCGCTCAACCACCTCCTGCGCGACGCGCGCGGCGCTCTCCAATTCGCCCCAGCCGCGGTCGATCTGCGAGAAGGCGAAGGACGGCACCCCGAAGAGGTACCCCTCGATCGCCGCCGCGACCGTCCCCGAGTACATCGTGTCGTCGCCCATGTTCGCGCCGCAGTTGATGCCGGAGACGACGAGGTCGGGCTTTTCGTCCAGAAGCCCCGTCATCGCGACGTGCACGCAGTCGGACGGCGTCCCCGAGACGACGTAGAGGCTCTCGCCCGGCATGTGGTCGACCGTGAGCGGACGGTTGAGGGTGAGCGAATTCGACGCCCCCGAATGGTTGTGGTCCGGGGCGACGATCGTCACGCGGCCGAACCGGCGCATCGCGTCGGCGAGCGCCCGGATCCCGGGCGCGCGGTACCCGTCGTCGTTCGAGACAAGAATGTGAAGCGGCATGGGTGGCTGTGTTGAATATCGTGGAGAGGCAGCGGAAGAACCCGCAGTCCTCGCGGTTGGCCTTGGGATTGTATCGCACGGGATCCGCGCGCCCTCGGGCTTCGCCCGACGCCGGGCCGATCCGGACGGAAATCGTTTCAAAAATTCGGCCTGAGAAAAAGCCGCCGGGCGCTTTGCGGCGCGTCGGCGGCTTTTCCGAGCCTCAGATCAGGCTGCCCGTCAGAGCTCCACCCCGAGGAAGTCGAGCGCGACCTGCACGTGAAGCGCCGCGGCGCGCACGAGCTGGGATTCGTCGACCTGGTAGCGGTTGTGGTGCTGGCCGTAGATCGCGTTGCAGGCGGCGTTTTCCATGCCGACCAAAACCATCACGCCCGGGACGCGGAGCTGATACTGCGCGAAGTCTTCGCCGCCCATCGTCGGGGGATAGTCGTAGAGGCAGTCTTCGCCGAAGACCTTCTTGGCGCTCCCGCGCACGAGTTCGGCGAGCGCCGCGTCGTTGACGGTCGGCGGGACGAGCTCTTCGTAGATGAGCTCGGCGTCGCCCCGCATCGCGCGGGCGGTTTCCTTCGCGACGCGCTCCATCGCTTCGGGGAAGTGCTTGCGGACTTCCGGCGAGAAGCAGCGGGTCGTGCCGATCAGCGTCGCTTCGCCCGAGATCACGTTGAAGCGCGTGCCGCTTTCGAACTTGCCGACGGTGACGACGCCGGTTTCAATGGGCGAGATTTCGCGCGAGACGATCGTCTGGAGGTTCTGCACGATCGCCGCGCCGATCACGGTCGCGTCCGCACAGAGGTGCGGCTGCGCGCCGTGCCCGGCCTTGCCGGTCACCTTAATCGTGAAGCGGTCGCCCGAGGCCATCGTGCCGCCCGTGCGCACCGAGACCTTCCCGGCGGGGAAGTCGGACCAGACGTGCATGCCGTAGGCGGCGTCGACGCCGTCCAAGCACCCGTCCTCGATCATCATCAGGGCGCCGCGGCCGATTTCCTCCGCGGGCTGGAAGGCGAAGACGACGTCGCCCGCCAGGCGGTCCTTGATGTCGTTCACCATCGCGACCGCGATCAGGAGCATCGAGATGTGGCAGTCATGCCCGCACGCGTGCATGAAGCCCGGATGCTCGCTCGCGTAGTCGACGCCCGTCTGCTCCGTCACTTCGAGGCCATCGATGTCGCCGCGAAGAAGGATGGTCTTCCCGGGCTTCACGCCGCGGATGCGGGCGAGCGTCCCGGTCGGGCCGCCGCACACGCGCCATTCGACGCCCATGCGGTCCAATTCTTCGCGGATCTTCGCCGCGGTCTTGTGCTCCTGGAGGCTCGCCTCCGGAATGCGGTGGAATTCGCGGCGCAGACGGATCTGCATCTCGCCGTACTTCTCTTGAAGTTCCTGCAACGTCATGATGTTTTCTGAATCCTTGTGGTCCTATGGTCCGAAGGGGGTTCCGGTCACACTCAGAGCATCTTCGAGAAGATGCCGGCGATGACGACCGAGGTGATGGTCACCGTCGTGAACCCGCCGACGATCATCGACGGGAAGAGACGGCTCATCAGGAATTCGCGTTCTTCCTTCGTCTTGCCGACTTCTTCGCAGAGCGATTCGGTGATGATCGCGTTGAAGGGGAAGCCGTAGAGCGCGGTGAGGCAGTTCGAGAAGCCGAGCCAGGGCGAGACGCGGAGCACCTTGCAGGCGGCCCAGCCGGCGACGGCCATGCCGAGAAGACCCGTGACGATCAGCATCACCATCGGGAAGGCGATCTGGATGAGCATCTCGGGCGTGCAGTCCTTGAGGCCGTCGAAGATAAACATCATCAGCGCGAAGACGGTGATCTGGTAGGAGTTCGCCTTGTTCAGGGCGTTCGTGTCGAGGAAGCCGAGCGTGTTGAAGATGACGCCGAGCACAAGCGCCCAGATGGCGCCCGAGATCCCGGTCCAGGAGCCCATCAGCATCGCGGCCCAGGCGACGATGCCCAACTTCGTGAGGATCAGAATCGGCGAATTCCAGCGTTCCGGAATCGTGAGGATGCCGTGACGTTCTTCGGGGAGCTTCGTCACGTCGGCGACGGCCTGAAGGTCGGCGGCCGAGCTCATGCCGGCGGCGCCCGAACGGAATTCACGGATGAGCGCGTCGGATTCGCGCTTGAGGCAGATCGCGGTCAGCGGATAGCCCGCAAAGCCCTGGATGCAGTACATCGAAATCGCGAAGACGGCGGCAGTCGTGAGGCCGGCGTTCTGCGCGGCATTCTGCATCATCGTCGCGGCGACGATGCCGCCCGTCAGCGGCGGCAGACCCGCGATGATCAGGGTCTTTTCCATGAAGAGGGGCCCCAGGTACCAGCAGCCGGCGCACATCCCTGCGAGGCCCGTCACGCAGAGCACCACGGTCTTCCACTGCGAGAGCAGCGCCTTCAACGAAATCACCGTCCCCATGTGGGTGATGACGATGAACATGCCGACGGTGGCGCCGAACGGAATGAGCTTCGAGTCGGTGACGAGCTCCTTCGGGATGACCGTCCAGTAGCCGGCCAGCAGAATGACGGCCGAGACGAACACCGAGGGCACCCAGGCTCGTGTGATGCGGGAGACGACCTCGCCGATGATCACGACGAGACCGCAAAGCACGAATGCGGCCATGAAGTTGTACATGTTGTTGTTCCTTCTTGGGGGAATGTGCGCGGGGTTCGCGCGTCCCGTCCGTCGAACCGCATCTGCGGTCCGGGGTCTTCCGGGCGATGGGGACGCCGTCTTCCGCGCCGAGAGTCGTTTGGAAAAACGGAAACGGAGGCGTACGATCCGGCATCCCGCCTGGATGCACCCCTCCGAGCCTACGTAGGATTGTAGGTTCGGGCCCTGTTCGGCCACATACGCTATTTGCCGTAACGGGATGCGCCCTGATCAGGAAAAGGCGTTTCCGCAGTTTTCTCAGGAAAAAGATCCGAACCCTTTGTTTTTCAATGGTTCGGCTCTGCGAAAGCGTCCGTTTTGCAGTGCGCTCTAAGCGTTTTCCCGCCTGAGGGACGGGCTTCCCCGGCCTCAGTAGAGGGGTTGGAAGGTGCGCCCCTCGGGGAAGCGCATCGAGAAGGTGGAGCCCTTCCCCGGCGCCGATTCGATTTCGAGCGTCGCGCCGTTGCGGCGCACGGTGTGCTTGACGATGGCGAGCCCGAGGCCCGTCCCGCCCACGCTGCGGCTGCGGCCCTTGTCGACGCGGTAGAAGCGCTCGGTGAGTCTCGGGATGTGCTTGGGATCGATCCCGATCCCGGTGTCCTTGACGGCCAAGACGGCGCCCGTGCCCACCCGCTTCCAGGTGACCGCCACCGTGCCGCCTTCGGGCGTGTAGCGGACCGCGTTCGAGACGAGGTTCATGACGGCGCTTCGGAGTTCGTCCGCGTACCCGATCACGCTCACGTCTTCGACCTCGCAGGTGATCTCGTGGCGCCCCATCGAGAGCGCCCGCCCTTCGCGGACGACGTCCTCGACCAACTTGGGCATCGCGACCACTTCGGGCTCTTCGGGCGCCGCCCCCTCGTCCTTGTTCTCCAACTTCGAGAGCGTGAGGAGGTCGTCCAGGATGCTCTTCATGCGGCGCGTCTGCTCGCGCATGAGCGAACGGTGGTATTCGATCATCTCCTCCGGAACCGCCCCCTTTTCGCACTCCATGTCGAGGAACCCGCCGATCACGGTCAGGGGCGTGCGGAGCTCATGGCTCACGTTCGCGACGAAGTCGCGGCGCATGTCGTCCAAACGGCGCCGTTCCGTCACGTCGTGCGAGACGATCATCGTGTGGCGCAGATCCGGCGCCACCGCGGTGAATTCGAGAATGAAGGGCGAGCCCTCCGGGGTCATCACGAGGGGCTTTTCGAATTCGCGCGAGAAGAGCCAGCGGCGCATGCGTTCGTCGCGCACGACGTCGAAGAGGAGCTTCCCGATGTCTTCCGGCAGGATCCCGAGGTGGCGCCCCGCCGCCTCGTTCACCCATTCGATCGACCAGTCTTCGCGGAGAATCGTCACGCCCTGAGGCATCAGCGCCAGGGTCTGGCGGTAGCGGAAGTCGCGGTCGCGGA
>NZ_JH604985.1:19338-19582 GCF_000250875.1 Sutterella parvirubra YIT 11816
GCCTTCCGTTCGTCCTCGTGAAGAAGATCCCGCCACATGAGGGCGCAGAGCCCCAAGAGCACCGTGCTCGTGGCCCCCCAGAGGAGGAGCCCCGTGCTCACGTGCCCGATGACGCCCGTCACCAGGGCGACGAGCGTCGCGATGACGTAGAGGACGATCAGCACGCGCCCGCGTCGGCGCATGTCGTCGAAGTCGGAATGGAGCACCGGCGGAACCGGCTCGCGCTTGACGGGCTCAACCATTG
>NZ_JH604985.1:19647-36852 GCF_000250875.1 Sutterella parvirubra YIT 11816
CGGTAGCCGATGCCGCGCACCGTTTCGATGAAGTCTTCGGCGGCGGTGCCCGCGAGCGCCTTCCGGAGCCTCAGCATGTGCACGTCGACCGTGCGTTCGTCGACGAAGGCGCTCTGCCAAACGGCCGAGAGCAGCTGCGCGCGCGTGAAGACGCGACCGGGCTTCGTCGCGAAGATGTAGAGGAGCTTGAATTCCTTGGCGGAGAGCTTCAGAGGCACGCCGTCGGCGGTCGCCTCGAACCTCGCCTCGTTCATGACGAGGGGGCCGCAGCGCACGACCACCTCGGCTTCGTCGACGCCGGGAACCTCGACCGTCTTGGGGGCGCTTCCGGCGTGCTCGTGGCGGCGCAGAACCGCACGCACGCGCGCGACCAATTCGCGCGGGAGGAAGGGCTTCACGACGTAGTCGTCCGCACCCGCGTCCAACCCCGCCACGCGGTCGACTTCGTCGCCTCGGGCCGTCAGCATGATGACGGGAAGCGCCGCCGTCGCGCGGTCGGCGCGAAGGCTTCGGAGCCACGTCAGTCCCGAATCGTCCGGCAGCATCATGTCGAGGAGCACCAGGTCGGGCATTGAGGCCGCGACCGCTTCGCGGGCCTCCGCGATGGTCGTGGCGCGCACGGTGGTGAAGCCTTCGGTTTCGCAGACGAAGGCCACCAGCTCGCGGATGGCCATTTCGTCCTCAACGATGAGAAGCGTCGTCATAGTCGGGGTTGCGGGTTGGGTCGGTTGGAAGGAACCGCTTCGGAGACGCCGTTGCGGTCCGGTCGGTCACATTCTAGAGAGTATCGCCCGCGCGGATGACAGCACGATGACATCCGGGCGACGGGAGGATGACGGGACCCGCGCGGCGTGCGCGGCCCCCGGACGCGAAAAAGCCGCCCAACCTTGCGGAAGAAGCGGCTTTTCGGCGGAATGTGGACCTCTGGTCGGGGCGGCGGGATTCGAACTCGCGACCCCTTGCACCCCATGCAAGTGCGCTACCAGGCTGCGCTACGCCCCGACGAGGAAGAGCGAAGTTTATCGGGTGAGCGCGAAAAAAGCAAATCCCGGCGGCTTACTCGGCCGCGGCGGCGCCTTCGGCTTCGGCGGCGCGGCGGTTCATGAGGTTTTCCGTCACGCGGGCGTTCAGCGTCCCCGACGGGCGGAAGAGCACGACGCGGCGCGCGGCGATCATCATCTGCTCGCCCGTCTGCATGTTGCGGCCCGGGCGGGCGTTCTTCTCACGCACGCAGAACTTCCCGAGGCCGGCCAACTTGATCGAGCCGCCCTGCGCGAGCTGTTCGACGAGGATGCGGAAGAAGCTCTCGACATAGGTCTTCGCCTGCACGCGGTCGATCGAAAACTCTTCGGCGATCGCATCGGCGAGCATCGCCTTGTTGAGGGTCGAGCCCATGAGGGCTTCGTTGTTGTCGTTCTGGGTCATGACCTGGCGGAGAAATTCTCGGGAGGTGGTAAACGAAAGTTCGCCATTCTATAGCCTTTTCAGGGACTTTCGCCACTTTTTCAAGAAACGCGGACCTCAACGGCGTACCCCCGGCCGGGAGCCCGCACACGGATCCCGCGTCAACGCACCCTCTTCTCGCGCGATCTCGCACGATCTCACGCCAAACGCGCACGAACGGCACGAAAGTCATCCGTACACCCCTCCTCCGGCAAAAAGCCCCTCCCCGTTTTCCGGAGAAGGGCTTCGTGCGGATGCGGGAACCTACACCCGTCCCCGAAGGGACGGGCGGGGGCGTCCTTTCCGTTTAGGCGCGCAGCGTGGCGCCTTCGCGTTCGAGCACGTCGAGGACGGCGCGGACGGCCGCGTCGGCTTCGAGGTCGGACACCGGTTCCTCACCCTTCGCCGTGAGCTCCAGCGTGAAGGCGAGCGACTTCTGCGCGGCGTCCTTCGGACGGTAGAGGTCGAAGAGACGGAAGTCCGTCATCGACGAGAGGCGCGGGTCGGCGCCGTGCGCTTCGTAGACGGCGTCGACGAGGCGGCCCGTTTCCGTTTCCGGCGCCGTCACGACCGCGATGTCGCGGCGCACCGACTGGTGCTTGGAGACGGCGGCGTAGACCGGAACCGAGGTCGTCAAGAGCGCGTCGACGTCGAGTTCGAAGACCACCGGGGCCTTCGGGAGTTCGTACGCCTGAACGGTGCGCGGATGAAGTTCGCCGATCATGCCGACTTTCTTTTCGCCGATGTAGACGGCGGCCGAGCGGCCCGGATGCAGGCCCGGGAACGTTTCGCGCACGAAGCGGGGCTTCAGGGGCGCGCAGAGGCGCTCCACGTCGCCCTTCACGTCGAAGAAGTCGACCGGACGCGCGGCGATGCCCCACTGGGCGTCGGCGGCGTCGCCGTACGCCAGACCCGCGACGTGACGCGGCTGACGCACGCCCTTCACCGTCCAGGGGCCGTCGCCCACGGCGGCGTCCGGGCAGAAGACGCGGCCCAACTCAAAGACGCGCACGCGTTCGGCGCGGCGGTTGAGGTTGTACTTGAGGATGTCGACCAAGCCGCCGATCAGCTGCGTGCGCATGACCGAGAGGTGCGAGGCGATCGGGTTGAGCAACCGGATCGGCGCGTCGTTCCCGGCGAAGTCCTTTTCCCAGGCTTCCGGCACGAACGAGAAGTTGATGAGCTCCTGATAGCCCAGCACCGCCATTTCGCGGCGAAGGTCGTGGGGGCTCCTCGTCGCTTCCTTCTCGGCGCGCATTTCGATGCGCTGCATCGGGGGACGGTCCGGCATCTTTTCGTAGCCGTAGAGACGGGCCACTTCTTCGATGAGGTCCTCTTCGATTTCGATGTCGAAGCGGTACGCGGGGGGCGTCACCGTGAAGGCTTCTTCGGTGCGCGTGTAGACGAAGCCGAGACGGCGGAAGGTTTCCTCCATCACGTCCGCCGGGATCGGCATGCCGATCACCTTGCGGCAGCGTTCGATCCGCATCGTGACGGGACGGCGTTCGGGGAGGTTGATGATCTGGTCGTCGACCGGGCCCACGCGCGTTTCTTCCGTGCCGCAGATGTCGAGGACGAGCTTCGTCACGTATTCGATGTGCTCGGCGTTGGTCGAAAAGTCGACGCCGCGCTCGAAGCGGTGCGCCGCGTCGGTCGAGAAGTTGAGCTTCCTGCAGCGACCCTGAATGGCGGCCTGGTGCCAGAAGGCGGCCTCGATGAAGATCGAGGTCGTCTCGTCCGTGCAGGCGGTGTCGTCGCCGCCCATGATGCCGGCGAGGCACGAGGGCTTGTCGCCGTCGCAGACGACGCCGTACCAACCGTCGATCGCCTTCGTCTGGCCGTTCAGAAGCGTCACGCTTTCGCCTTCACGGCCCCAGCGGACGGTGATCGACTTCGAGGTGATGCGCTCGAGGTCGAAGAAGTGCGTCGGGCGACCGAGCTCGAGCATGACGTAGTTCGAGATGTCGACCAGGGCCGAGATCGAACGCTGACCGGCGCGCTCCAGGCGGTCGCGCATCCACTGCGGCGTCTTCGCCTTGGGGTTCAACCCGCGGATCACGCGGCCCGCGAAGCGGCCGCAGAGGTCCGGCGCCTCAACCTTCACCGGCAGCACGCACTCGCACGTGGGTGCGACGACGGGCATTTCGGGGAGCGTCAAGGGCGCGCCGGTGACGGCGTGGAGGTCGCGCGCGACGCCCACGACCGAGAGCGCGTCGCCGCGGTTGGGCGTGAGCTTGATCTCGATCTTCGCGTCGTCGAGGTGCGCGTACTCGCGGATGTTCATGCCGACGGGGGCGTCTTCGGGGAGGAGCCAAAGGCCGGAATGGTCTTCGGTGATCCCGAGTTCGCGCGCCGAGCAGAGCATCCCCATCGAGACTTCGCCGCGCAGCTTCGACTTCTTGATCTGGAAGTTGCCGGGGAGGACCGCGCCGATCATCGCGCAGGGGACCTTGACGCCGGCGGCGACGTTCGGGGCGCCGCAGACGATCTGCAGGAGTTCGCCCGTGCCCGCGTCGACTTCGCAGACGTGCAGGTGGTCGGAATTCTCATGGTCGCGGCAGGTGACGACCTGCGCGACGACGACCCCTTCGAAGGGCGGCGCGATCGTCGTCACCTCTTCGACTTCGAGGCCCGCCATCGTCAGCGCTTCGGCGAGCGCCTCGGTATTCATCTGCGGGTTGCAGTAAGCCCGCAGCCAGGATTCGGAAAACAGCATGTTCAGGTACCTTCGGGCTGATTAGTTGAACTGGCGGAGGAAGCGCAGGTCGCCTTCGAAGAAGAGGCGCAGGTCGTCGATGCCGTAGCGGAGCATCGTCAGGCGCTCGAGGCCGGAGCCGAACGCGAAGCCGATGTGCTTTTCGGGGTCGAGCCCGAAGTTGCGCACGACGTTGGGGTGCACTTCGCCCGCGCCCGAGATTTCGAGCCAGCGGCCCTTGCGCGGACCGCTCGTGAACATCATGTCGACTTCAACCGAGGGTTCCGTGAAGGGGAAGTAGGAGGGACGGAAGCGGACGACGAGATCATCCGTTTCGAAGAAGGCGCGCAGGAAGTTGCTGTAGACGCCCTTCAAGTCCGTGAAGCTCACGTCGTCGCCGATCCAGAGGCCTTCGACCTGGTGGAACATCGGCGAGTGCGTGGCGTCGCTGTCGACGCGGTAGGTGCGCCCCGGGGCGATCACCTTGATCGGGGCCCCGTGCGTGCGGGCGTAGCGGACCTGCATCGGCGAGGTGTGCGGGCGCAGCGGCAGCGCGCGGCCCTCTTCGTCCTCGCGGTCGACGTAGAACGTGTCCTGCATCGAGCGGGCCGGATGGTTGGGCGGGTTGTTCAGCGCCGTGAAGCTGAACCAGTCGCTTTCGATTTCCGGACCGTCCGCGACGTCGAAGCCGATCGAGCGGAAGATCTCTTCAACGCGCATCCAGGTGCGCATCACCGGGTGGATGCCGCCCTCGGAACGGTAGCGGCCCGGGAGTGTCACGTCGATCGCTTCGTCGGCCAACTTCTTCGCGAGTTCGGCTTCGGCAAAGGCGTTGCGGCGTTCGTTCAGCGCCGCTTCGATTTCAGCCTTGGCGCGGTTGATTTCCTGACCGCGGGCACGGCGCTCTTCGGGGGGAAGCCCGCCCAGCGCCTTCATGAGCATCGTGATCTGCCCGGTCTTACCGATGTAGCGGGCCTTGGCGTCCTCGAGGGCCGCGGGCTGCGCCGCGTCGGCGAAGTCCCTGCGCGCGGACGCAATGAGTTCCGAAAGATCTTGCATAGTGAATTCCGGTGCGCCCGCGCGGCATCGGCGCGGGCTCGTTCTGGTCGATCCGGCGGTCGGCCCCTCCGGAGCCGTGGTCCCACCGGTGCGCGCGGTTCAAAGTTTTTCCGCGCGAATTTTTTAATTGTATCGAAAGCGGAGCATCCGCTTTTGCCGCGAAGGCCATCCGCCTGCGGTGTTTTCACCGAGCGCGGACGAAAAAAGACCCGGAGGCCGAAACCATCCGGGTCTTCTCAATCCGTGTCGCGGACCGATCAGGCAGCCTTGACCTGGGCGACGAGGGCGGCGAAGCCTTCCTTGTCGAACACGGCCATGTCGGCGAGGACCTTGCGGTCGAGGGCGATGCCGGCCTTCTTGAGGCCGTTCATGAACACGGAGTACGTCATGCCGTTGGCACGGGTGCCGGCGTTGATACGCGCAATCCACAGACGGCGGAACACGCGCTTCTTGTTGCGGCGGTCGCGGTAGGCGTACTGGCCCGCGCGCATGACGGCCTGCTTGGCAACGCGGTAGACGTTGTTGCGGCGCAGACGGAAACCCTTCGAGAGGGCGAAAATCTTCTTATGACGGGCACGAGCCGTAACACCACGCTTAACTCGGGGCATCTCTAAACCTCCAAACGATTAGGCGTACGGCAGCATGCGGCGCACGCTGGCCATATCCGACTCATGAATGCTGACCATGCCGCGCAGCTGGCGCTTGTTCTTGGTCGTACGCTTCGTGAGAATGTGACGCTTCGTGGCGTGGGCGCGCTTGATCGAGCCGCTGGCACGCGGCTTGAACCGCTTGGCGGCGGCGCGCTTCGTCTTCATCTTCGGCATTTGCCGTTACCTCATTTCTTGTATGTCCCCGGGGCGCCTCCTCCGAAGTTGAGGAGAACTTGTCGGGCCTAGGGGGCACTTGTTGTCGCCGGTGAAAACGACCGGCCTTCCCGAGGAAGACCGGTCGTCGAAACCGGAAGCCGCGATTCTATCCCAAAACAAAATGCCGTGGGGCGGAATCGGCGCTTCTTTTTCAGCGCTTCTTCTTGGGAGCGAGCACCATGATCATCTGGCGGCCTTCGAGCTTGGGCGCGTGCTCGACCTGAGCGATTTCGGCGAGCTCCTCACGGACGCGGTCCATGAGCTGCATGCCGAACTGCTGGTGAGCCATTTCGCGCCCGCGGAAGCGCAGCGTGATCTTAGCCTTGTCGCCGTCATTGAGGAACCGCTCGAGGCTGCGAAGCTTCGTCTGGAAGTCGTTCTCGTCCGTCGCCGGGCGGAACTTCACTTCCTTCACCTGGACGATCTTCTGCTTGGCCTTCGCTTCCTGCGCCTTCTTCTGCTCCTGATAGCGGAACTTGCCGTAGTCCATCAGGCGGCAGACGGGCGGGGTCGCGTTGGGGGCAACCTCGACCAGGTCGACGTCGGCTTCCTCCGCCATGCGAAGGGCTTCCGACGTGCGGACAATACCGATCTGGGCGCCGTCGACGCCGGTCAGTCGGACCTCAGGTACACGGATCTCACCATTGATCCGATGCTTGCGATCTTGTGCTATGACACTTCTCCCAAAAGTTGCTGGTATCAGGCTTCCTGGTGCACTTCAAGCGCACGGGACGCCACCTCGGCCTGCGCCATGGCGAGGAAGTCTTCGAACTTCATCACGCCGAGATCGCGGCCGCCGCGGGCGCGCACGGAAACCGTGCCGTTCTGCTTTTCCTTCTCGCCGATGACGAGAATGTACGGAATCTTTTGCAGGCTGAGCTCGCGAATTTTATAGTTGATTTTTTCGCCGCGCAAATCGGAATGCACGCGGATTCCGGCCTCGTGAAGCTTCTTGGCGACGTCCTTGACGGCGTCGACCTGCGCGTCGGTGATCGAGCAGACGGCCACCTGAACCGGAGCGAGCCAGAGCGGGAAGGCGCCGGCGAACTCTTCGATCAGCATGCCGATCCAGCGTTCGAGCGAACCGAGCATCGCGCGGTGCAGCATCACGGGGACCTTGCGGGTGTTGTCTTCGGCGACGTACTCGGCGCCGAGACGCGCGGGCATCTGGAAGTCGACCTGAATCGTGCCGCACTGCCAGGAGCGCCCGAGGCAATCCTTCAGATGGTACTCGATCTTCGGACCGTAGAAGGCGCCTTCACCTTCGAGAATCTCGTACTCGATGCCGAGATCGTCGAAGCTCTTCATCAGGGCGTGTTCGGCCTTGTCCCAGGCGTCGTCCTCACCGATGCGCATTTCCGGACGGGTCGCCACCTTGTAGGCGATTTCCTTGAAGCCGAAGTCGGCGTAGACCTGCTGCACGAGGCGGGTGTAGTTTTCGCACTCTCCGAGGATCTGGTCTTCCGTGCAGAAGATGTGGCCGTCGTCCTGCGTGAAGCCGCGAACGCGCATGAGGCCGTGGAGCGAACCGGAGGGTTCGTTGCGGTGGCACTGACCGAATTCACCGATGCGAAGGGGCAGGTCGCGGTAGCTGCGAAGCTGCGAGTTGAAGATCTGGATGTGGCCCGGGCAGTTCATGGGCTTCAGGGCGTAGTAGCGGTTCTCCGATTCGGTCGTGAACATGTTTTCGCGGTACTTCGCCCAGTGGCCGGAGCGCTCCCAGAGCGAGCGGTCGAGGAGCTGCGGCGCCTTCACTTCTTCGTAGCCGTTGTCGCGGTAGATCTTGCGCATGTACTGTTCGACGACCTGCCAGATGGCCCAGCCCTTCGCGTGCCAGAAGATGAGGCCCGGGGCTTCGTCCTGGAGGTGGAAGAGGTCGAGCTCACGGCCCAGGCGGCGGTGGTCGCGCTTTTCGGCTTCTTCGAGCATGTGGAGGTAGGCGGCCAAGTCTTCCTTCGAGGCAAAGGCCGTCCCGTAGATGCGCTGGAGCATCTCGTTGTTCGAGTCGCCGCGCCAGTAGGCGCCCGCGACCTTCATCAGCTTGAAGACCTTGAGCTTGCCGGTCGACGGGACGTGAGGCCCGCGGCAGAGGTCGATGAAGTCGCCCTGGCGGTAGAGCGAGATCACTTCGCCCTCAGGGATCGCTTCGACGAGTTCGGCCTTGTAGGCTTCGCCCATGCCGCGGAAGAATTCGACGGCGTCTTCGCGCTTCATTTCGCTGCGCTCGACCTTGAGGTCCTGCTTGACGATTTCGTGCATGCGCGCTTCGATCGCTTCGAGGTCTTCGGGCGTGAAGGGGCGCTTGTAGGAGAAGTCGTAGTAGAAGCCGTTGTCGATCGCCGGCCCGATCGTGACCTGCGCTTCCGGGTAGAGCTGCTTCACGGCCTGCGCCATCAGGTGCGCGGTCGAGTGGCGGATGAGCTCAAGCGCTTCCGCGTCCTTCGCCGTGATGATCGCAAGCGACGCGTCCTTTTCAATGAGGAACGACGTGTCGACGAGCTTGCCGTCCACGCGGCCGGCGAGCGCGGCCTTGGCCAAACCCGCGCCGATCGAAGCGGCGACGTCGGCGACGGTGACGGGCGCTTCGAATTCGCGCTTGGATCCGTCGGGAAGGGTAATCGCAATCATGATTCAACCTCAGAAGTGCATATAAAAAAAGTGCGGCTGAGGAGCCGCACTCTTCTTATCGGAAACCTGTCGACAAGGTCGCGCGCCGTCCTCAGCAATGAGCTGCGGACGTTGTTGTGCGGATCGTGGTCGAAAGGATCATCTTGCGGAAGGTTTCCGGTGAAACGAATGAGCGGATTTTATCACGCACTTTCCGCACCCGACGGCGGCCGAAGCTCGGATTCGATCCTCAGAAACCCTAGCGAACCGGGGCGAAAACCCGGGAGGACACCCTGATCGGGAAGGATCCCCTCCCCCGTTCCGCATCGGCAACACGGCAAAAACGCCGGGAAAATCCTTCGAAAAATCAACGCTCTGCGGCAAAAGACCGGACGCCCCCGGGACGCGGGACGCGAGCCCCGGACGACAAAAAAGCCGCGGGACGTGTCCTGCGGCTTTTCTGAAGAATTCTGGTAGGCGCGATTGGATTCGAACCAACGACCCCCACCATGTCAAGGTGATGCTCTAACCAACTGAGCTACGCGCCTGGGTCTGTGTTTTGAGAAGAACTGGTAGGCACGATTGGATTCGAACCAACGACCCCCACCATGTCAAGGTGATGCTCTAACCAACTGAGCTACGTGCCTGTTCTTTTCAAAGCCTCGCAGAAGCGAGAAGACGAATTATACGGAGCACCAAGGAAAAAGCAAGGGCGTCGGCCGAAATTTTTTAAAAACTTCGGACGACGCCCTGGTCGTCTTGCGAAACCCTTTGATTTCGAAGAATTTTCATCCTACGCGCGGCGCGCAGCGAGCACTCCCTTCACTTCACGGAGCCCCGCCAAGGTCTTCCGGAGGCTCTCGGCCGAGTGGATTTCGATGCGGAAGGTCATGTGCTGGTCGCCCTTGACCGACTGCGTCGACATCCCGGTGATGCGGATCTTCTCCCTCATGAAGAGTTCCGAAATGTCCTTCAGAAGACCCATGCGGTCCTGCGCGATGACGAGCACCTCCACCGGGAACACCGCGTCGGCGTTCCGGCCCCAGCTCACGTCGATCATGCGCTCGTGGTCCTGCTCGATCATGTTCCTCACGTTCGGGCAGTCCGCGCGGTGGATCGTGACGCCGCGGCCGCGGGTGACGTAGCCGACGATCTCGTCGGGCGGCACCGGATGGCAGCAGCGGGCGAGCTGGGTCAAGAGCGAATCCATCCCCACGACGAGGACGCGCCCCTGCGGCTTCTTGCTCGACTCGCGCACCACCACTTCGGGTTCGGGCTCGGGTTCGGTCTTCGGCGGCTGCACGGCGGCGGCCAGAGCCGTCAACGTCACCTCTTCCTTCGCGAACGCGATGCAGAGGTCGTCGACGTTTTCAAACCCGAGGCGCTTCGCGAGGTCGTCCAACTTCATCGCGGTCTTGCCGAGGCGCGCCAACTCCTTATCGAGGCGGTCGCGCCCTTCGACCAAAAGCGCCTGCGTCTGCTGCGCGTTGAACCACTGACGGACCTTGTTCCGGGTACGCGCGCTCGCGGCGTAGCCCAACTCAGGGTTCAGCCAGTCGCGCGAAGGCTGCCCCGTCTTCCCCGCGATGATCTCGACGGTGTCGCCCGTCGAGAGCTTCGCGTTCAGGGGAACCATCACGCCGTTCACCTTCGCGCCCTTCGTGCGGTGACCGAGCTCGGTGTGCACGTGGTAGGCGAAGTCGACCGGAGTGGCCCCCGCCGGGAGTTCCACGACGCGGCCCTGGGGCGTGAGGCAGTAGATGAGGTCGTCCGCCACCGCCTTCGCGGCGTCGGGCGCGGGCTGACCCACGTCGCTCCTCCACGCGAGCAGCTGACGGAGCCACGCGACGCGCTGCTCTTCGGCGCTCGTCGCCCCTTCGGAATTCCCCGCCTCCTTGTAGCGCCAGTGCGCGGCGACGCCGAGTTCGGCGAAGTCGTGCATCGCGCGGGTGCGGATCTGAATTTCAATCGGACGCCCGGCCGGGTCGGTGACGACGGTGTGAAGCGACTGGTAGCCGTTGGGCTTAGGCTTCGCGATGTAGTCGTCGTATTCCTTCGAGATGACCGGGAAGTGCTCGTGCACGATCGAGAGCACCTGGTAGCACTCCTCGACCGTCTTCACGATGATTCGGAGCGCCCGCACGTCGAAGAGCTGGTCGAAGCGCAGGTGCTTACGCTGCATCTTCTTCCAGATCGAATAGATGTGCTTCGGACGGCCCGAGATGTCCGCGTCGGTGATGCCGTTTTCGGCCATCAGTTGCTTGATGCGGCGCACCGCATGGCGCATGAATTCAAGGCGCGCCTCGCGGTTTTCGTCGAGCTCCTCGGCGATCGCGCGGTATTCGTCCGGGCGGGTGAAGCGAAGCGACAAGTCTTCCAACTCCCACTTCATCTGCCAAATACCGAGACGGTTGGCGAGCGGCGCGTAGAGCGCGAGCGTTTCCTGCCCGAACTTGTCGGCGCCCGCCATCTTCGAGCTCGCGAACCAGCGGAGCGTCTGCAGGCGGCTCGCCAATTTCAGAAGCACCACGCGCAGGTCCTTGCACATCGCAAGGAGCATGCGTCGGAGCGACTCCGCCTGACGGCTCGCGTTCGCCTCCTGGTCTTCCGAGCGCGCGCGCACGGAAAGATCGTTGATGCGCACGAGCTCCTGCACGAGCCCGGTCACCGAAGGACCGAAGCTCTTTTCAATCCAGTCGTAGGGGCTCTCCACGACTTCCGGCACGCAGAAGAGATAGGCCGCAGCGAGCAGTTCCGGGTCGTCCCGGATGCCGCGCAGAATCCCGGCGATGCCGTCGGCATGCGTGATCACGGGTTCCCCCGTGGGCAGCTTCATATCGCGGTAGAGCGGCTCGATCAGACTCCTCGCGAGAGCCGGATCCGCCTGAACGTTTCCTTCCACCACCATCTCCTCGGGGCGGCGTCGGTCCGCCGCCCGGTTGCTCTTTCTCTTGGAGGGTCTCGACCGTCCGTCGGCCCCCCGGACGCGCGTCCGGGGGCCTGCGGGAGACCCGAACAGGTCAGGTTATTCTAAGGAAGGAAAACGCCCTTCGTGGAGACCCCCGTGAGAACCCCGAGAGCACGGAACCGCCCACCGGACGGCCTTCCCCGGCTTTTGACGCCCGGCGCGTCAAGAGAAAGGAAACCAGGTGAGGCGCGCACCCAACGAGGTGCTCTGCGTGCGGTCGCCCCTCCGGGTCGAGGCCGTCATCGACACTTCGCTCGTACGCCACCGGAGGGTCGCGCCCACCTCCGCCCCGAAGGCGTGTGCGTCCAAGTAGTCCGCCCGTATGTCGGCCGAGACCGGCGACCCCGTGACGCTGCTCGTGACCGTGCGCTTCGTCCCCGAGCGCACTTCGCCCGAGAGGCTCCAGGAGAGCCCCGCCGCCTCCGGCAGCCAGGATGACGACCAGGAGCCGAACGCAAACTCGGCGCTCCACGTGAACCCCGCCGAGAGGGCCCCGATGATCTTCTCTTCCGTGGTCGTCTTCATGACGGTCTCGCCCTGCGTGCTGCAGTCGATGTCGCCGCCTCCCAGCCACACCGCCCGGAAGCCCGCATAGGCCGAGGTTCCGGCGACGGGGTTGCTGAGCAGGGTGACCCCCGCCGTCCACATGGATTCCGACCCCTTCGCGCGAACGAGGGCGTCCCCCACGACGATGTCCGTTTTCTCGTCGGTCCCGGCCCAACCGAAGGCCGCCTGAACCGTCCCGAGATCGAAGGGCTTCGCCGCCCAAACTTGAGCCCCCAGGGTCGAACGCTCCGTTTTGGCGCCCACGCGCCCGCGAGGCTTTTCCTCTTCGCTCCTGCCTTCGAACCGAAACCCGATGAGCCAGTCGCCCGCGCGGGAGACGGCGTCGAACCTCACGAACCCGCCCGTGATGTCGGTGGATTCGCCCCCGCAGATGCTTCCTCCGGAGACCTTGCCGTCCCCCTCCACCGTCCCCACCGTCACCTCCACCGGGATCCGGCGAAGGACCGGAGGGAACTCGATCACCACCCCATCCCCACCCGGGGCGACCTCGGGAATGCGGGCGGGATCGAGCCAACGCGCCAACACGTCGACGGGCAGAGCGGTCGACTTCAGCATCGATTCGGCGCCGCCCGCCGTCGCGGGCACGAGCGCCAGCTGTTCGAGCCCGGACGAGATGTCGGCGGACGCCGCAGTGATGTAGTAGTTCCGGAGCCATCGGCTCGCGCTTTGGAGGTCGATGTTCTCCAACGTGCCGGCGAAGTTCCCCGAAAAGGTTCTCTTCCCCATGACGAGCCCGATCGAGCCGTCCGGGTTTTGGATGAAGTGCCCCTCCTCCCGTCCGTCCAACCCGCCTCTCACCGTGAGGACTTCGAGCCCATAGACTTTGGCCCCCTCGAGGTCGAGCTTCTTAAGGACGTTGGACATGTCGGCGGAGTCAACCACATCGCCCACCCACAGCATCGAACCGGGTGCAAACTGAACGGCCGTCCCTTCGGGCGCGGTGAGTCGCGACCCGGAGGACGTTCGTCCGAGGGGATCCGCCGCTTCAAAGCAGAGCACCGAACCCCGCCCGAAGTAGAGATTGACGTCGGGGCGCGCGTCCGTGAGGTCGCCGAACAAAAGCCGGACCTGCCGGTGTAGGGTCACGTCGCCGCCCACCACGAGCATGCCCTTCAAAGGCACCCCTTCGGGAACGTTCACCTGATTCTTCGTGTTCCAAAGCATGGCGGAGTTGTCCCCAATTTCGATCACGAGCCGCGAGGCTTCGTCCGCGAAGACCAACTCCTTGGGTCGCCATTCCAAAATGACCGTCGCCTGATGGTTGGCGTCGGGGTCCTCCACCATCAACCCCTTCAAACGGATGCTGCTCGAGCCCGAAACTTCGGTCCTACCGTCGACGGTGAGGGCTCCCCCGAGAGGCACTTCCGGGTCGGCCTGACGTGCGGAGAGAATGAGGCTCGCGTTCTCGAGCTTCAGGGAGAGCGGTCCGTTCACCCCGCCGACGGACGGGGCACCCATGAACGTAATTGATGCGCCGTCGTCGATCTCGACCCGGTCGGCGCCGATCACGAAGATCTCGTCGGCTCGGCCGATCACCACCGACGCGCCGTCCTTCACCTTCAAGCTCGTCGTTATGAGCCACCCCCCGTCCCAGGTCGTGCCGTACCAGGGTTTGAACACGTCCGCCGCGTCGCCCGAGACGCTCTGCGAGAAGACGACCTCGGGAGGATCGTCGGGCTCCGTTCCGGGTTCCGATTGAAAGACGGGTTGGTAGGGCGCCGCCCAGACGGCATTCATCGAAGCGGTGAGGATCGACGTCGTCAGGATGCCGAGGACGGAAGGTCTGAGGGAGAAGGGCCGGGACGGACGTCGGGATTGGACAAGAGGCATGATCATCGAGGGGACAATGGGGGTTGGATGCTTTCGTTTTGGGTCTGCGCCCCTCCTTCGGGGGCTCAAAAAACCTAACAGCGCTCCGACGGAGCTTTGTCGCATCCGGTCAGCGGATTGAGCCAGATCAAGATGCCGACCCCCGCTTAACGTTTCCGCCGGCGTTGCCGGCAGCCCTGGGCACGATCTGGATTGAGAAATCGCTGCGGAATGGTTTCCACGAAGATCAATCACTTCACGTCGTCCCCGGCGGGGAAACGCCCGCCCGACGGCTTTCGACCAGCCTTGAGCACCCTTGAGCACCTTCTCCGGGTTTACGCGAATCACGCACGGATGAACCCAACACCCGCGGCCCCCGCCCGACCGAACCCCGTCCGGCCGTAAAAACGTCATCGTTTCGTCATCCGCGCCGCTTTTGTGCAAAAAACGAGCCCCTCTCCTCATCAACTCGTCATAATGCCGACACGGGAGCTTCAAACCGGCGGCTGATAATGGGCGCCATTCCCACGAAACCCGCAACGACAGAAATGCTTGAACTCCAGAACCTCTCCAAGTCCTACGACGACCGTCCGGTCCTCGAGGGCATCTCGCTTTCGATCGCCAAAGGCGAAATCGTCTCGATCCTCGGCCCCTCGGGCTGCGGCAAGAGCACGCTTTTGAACCTCGTGCTCGGGCTCACCGAGGCGAGCGCCGGGCGCATCGTCTATGACGGCGAGGATCTGACGCACGTTCCGATGGAAAAGCGCGGCTTCAACATCGTCTTTCAGGACTACGCGCTCTTTCCCAACCTCAACGCCTACGAGAACATCGTCTACGGTCTGCGGAACTTCCCCGACCGGGCGACCCCCGAAGAACTCCACGACCTGATCGAGCTTCTCGGTCTGGAGCGTCATCTCAACCAGCGCATTGAGGAACTCTCGGGCGGGCAGCGCCAGCGCGTCGCGCTCGCGCGCACCCTCGTCATGAAGCCCCGGCTCCTCCTTCTGGACGAACCGCTTTCGGCCCTGGACGGCCTCATCAAGGAGTCGATCAAGACCCGCATCCGCACGATCGCGCGGCAACTCGACCTCACGACCCTCATCGTCACGCACGACCCCGAGGAGGCGCTGACGCTCTCCGACAAGGTCCTCATCATCAACGAGGGTCAGATCGCGCAGTTCGGCACGCCCCAGGAAATCATCAGCCGTCCCGCCGACGACTTCATCCGGAAGTTCATCCTCTCGCAGCTCACGATCAAGCGCGACAACATCTACCGCCTCTTCGGAAACTTCGACGGCATGGAGGGTGCGGACGCACCAGGCGCCGTGCCGCTTCCGGTCGGCGCCGCCCTCACGGGCGCGGCCCTCCGCTCCTCGGTTTCCGCAGGCGCCTTCTGACCCCATTCACGATGAACGCAACCTCGACGATTCCGCCGGGCGGCCGACGCCCCTTCGCCGGATTCCTCCGATCCCGCGGCGAGTACCGGCTCGCCTTCGTCCTGATCGTGCTGCTGATGGCGGCGACCCTGGTCTACCCGGTCGCGACCGTCCTCGTGCAGTCCTTCTGGAAGGACGGCGCCGTCACGCTCTCGAACTGGACGGCGCTCCTCATGCGCCCGGCCTTCCGGGAGATGCTCGCCAACAGCTTCATCGTCGCGGGGCTCGCGGCCTTCTTCTCGGCCGTGATCGCCTTCTTCGTCGCCTACGGCCTCACCTTCACGAACGTCCCGAAGCCGGTGAAGCGCGCCATGCATCTCGTGATGCTGCTGCCGCTCTTTCTCCCGTCGATCACGTACGGCTTCGCCGTCATCTATTCGTTCGGGCGCATGGGGCTCGTGAGCCAGCTGATCGGAAAGCTCCCCTTCTCGATCTACGGCTTCTGGGGGCTGCTCATCACCGACATCGTCTATACGCTGCCGCCCGCCTTCCTCGTCCTCTACAACGCGTTCCGCTACGTCGACCGCCGCTTCGTCATCGTCTCGCGCGTGATGGGGGATAAGCCCCTTCGCACCTTCTACATGACGGCGCTCCGCCCCACGCTCGGCGCGCTTGTCTCGGCCTTCGTGCTTTCCTTCTTCCTCGCCTTCACGGACTTCGGCATTCCGGTTTCGATCGCCGGGCAGTACAACGTGATCGCGACCGAGCTCTACGCGACGATGATGGGCGCGGTTCCGAACTTCGGCGAAGGCGCCGTGATCGCGATCACGATGCTCGTGCCGTCTGCTCTGGCCGTCTGGGGGCTCAAACACGCCGACCGCCTCAACTTCCGCTACAACCGCATCTCGCAAGAGCGCCCGATGGACAACAAGGTGCGCGACGCGGTCTTCACCGCCTACTTCGCGCTGATCGTCCTCCTGATGGTCGCGATCTTCGCGGTGATCTTCGTCGTGCCCTTCGTCGAATACTGGCCCTACAAGCCCAACTTCACCCTGGAGCACGTGAAGGCGATCTTCACCGAAGGCGACGTGATGCCGCTCTACCTCCGCTCGGTCGGCGTGGCGCTCGTTTCGGCCTTGATCGGCACCGGCGTCGCCTTCGCGGCCGGCATGATCCGCGCCCGCTCCGACATGCCGGGCTGGTGCCGCACGACGATGGACGGGATCGCGATGCTCACCTCGACGCTTCCCGGCATGGTTTTGGGCGTGGGCTTCCTCTTCGCCTTCACGGGGACGCCCCTTCAGAACACGCTCGCGATCCTCGTCATCGCGAACCTCGTGCACTTCCTCGCGACCCCGTATCTGATGTCGACCACGGCGCTCTCCAAGATGAACGCCGGTTGGGAGACGACCGCGCTCCTCATGGGCGACACCTGGTTCAAGAGCGTCTGCCGCATCATCGTGCCCAACGCCCGCACGACCTTGATCCAGATGTTCCAGACGTACTTCATCAACAGCATGGTGACCATCTCTGCGATCATCTTCCTCACGGGAACGCGCACGATGGTGCTCACCACGCGCATCAAGGAGCTGCAGTACTTCGAACGCTTCGACGCGATCTTCGTGCTGTCGCTCCTCATCTTCTTCACGAACGTCGCCGCCAAGGTCCTTCTCGACTGGCTCGCCAAGGACAACGACGGCGCCGAGCATTAACCCAACGGAAGTCTTCGACATGACCACTTTGAAGCTCACTCTCGGCGCGGCCTTCGCCCTCGGCGCGGCCCTCACGCTCTCGGGCTGCGGCCAGGACGCCGCC
>NZ_JH604985.1:36870-41342 GCF_000250875.1 Sutterella parvirubra YIT 11816
CCGCCCCCGCCGGGAACACCTCCGCGCCTCCGGTCGTCATCTACACGAACGCCGACGAAGAAGCCCAGGTGGCGATGAAGAACGCCCTCGACAAGAACGGCCTCAAAGGCGCCTACCTGATGCAGGGCTTCGGGACGTCGGAGTTGGGCGGGAAGTTGGTCGCCGAAGGCACCAACATCGAAGCCGACGTGGTGACGATCAGCACCTACTATCTGGAGAGCCTCCAGAAGCAGAAGTCGATGTTCCTCCCGCTCGAAGGGAAGGTCCAGACGATCAACCCGACGCCCGACTACTACGCGCCGATCCTCGGGCTCTCGGGCTCCCTCTTCGTCAACACGCAGGTGCTCAAAGACGACGGCCTCAAGGCGCCGGCCTCGATCGAGGACCTCGCCGACCCGGCCTACGCCGGCCACATCGCGGTCCCCGACATCATGGGGAGCTCGACCTCCTGGCTCATGACGCAGGCGATGATCGCCGAAAAGGGTGAGGAGGCGGGCGCCGCCGTCATCCGTCAGATCGAAAAGAACGCGGGCGCCCACCTGGAAAAGTCGGGCTCGGGCCCCCTGAAGAAGATCCGCGCGGGTGAGGTCGCCGTGGGCTTCGGGCTTCGCCACCAGGCGGTCGCCGACAAGGCGAAGGGCCTCCCCATCGACTTCATCGACCCGAAGGAAGGGAACTTCACCCTGATGGAGGCGGCCGCGGTCGTCAACAAGGGTGAGAAGACCAACCCGAACGCCCAGAAGGTCGTCCAGACGATCATCCAGTTCGGCCGCACGGAGCTCCTCCGGAACTATCCGGTCGCGCTCTACCCGAACGAAAAGGTGACGGCGGACAACCAGCCCGCCAACCCGAAGCAGTTCCCCGAACCGCTCACGGTTGAACTCCTTCAGAAGCACCAGAACCTCGTGAAGGGCCAGTAAGGCGGCACGCCGCCCCCGAGCTACGGCCCTGACCCGCCGGGACCGCAGACGCCTTTCCGGATTCGATCCGATCCGATCCGCTTCACTTCACCGCACCGACCCCGCCTCCGCCCGACTTTCTCCGAAACGAAACCCCGGCGCCCGGCGTCCTTGAAGACGCCGGCGTGGGGTCGGCGCATCCCTGAAGTTTGACCGAAATTTCACAAGTCATTGATTCTCAAGGATTTTTCATTCATGTCCTTCGAGAACTCAACAGCCGCAACTCACGACCCAAAGAGACCCCAAGAGACCATGCTCAACCACGATCCCAACACCTACAAGCTCCTCACGCCCGGTCCGCTCACCACGTCGCTCACGGTGCGCGAAGCGATGCTCGTCGACCGCTGCACCTGGGACGACGACTACAAGCGGATGACGCAGGAGATCCGCGCCGAACTCCTGAAGCTCGCCCACTGCGGCGACGACTTCACGACGGTCCTCATGCAGGGGTCCGGCACCTTCGGGGTGGAGTCCGTGCTCTCGAGCCTTCCGGGCGCGAAGGACCACGTGCTCGTTCTCGTCAACGGCGCCTACTCCGAGCGCATGTGCCAGATCCTCGCGCGCCACAAGGTCGCCTTCTCGCGCATCGACTTCGCCTGGGACGAGACGCCCGACGCCCGCGTCGTGGAGGCCCACCTCGCCCGACACCCCGAGGTCACCCACGTCTCGATGGTCCACAACGAAACGACGACGGGGATTCTGAACGACGTCGCCTCGGTCGCGAAGGTCGTCAAGGCCGCCGAGCGGATCATGATCGTCGACGCGATGAGCTCCTTCGGCGCGGTCGACGTCGACATGCCGGCCCTCGGGATCGACGTCCTCATTTCGTCCGCCAACAAGTGCATCCAGGGGGTGCCGGGCTTTTCCTTCATCATCTGCCGCCGAAGCGTCATCGAAGCCGCGGAAGGCAACGCCCGGACGGTGTCGCTCGATCTCTACGACCAGTGGCGCGTTCTGGAAAAGGACGCGGGCAAGTGGCGCTTCACGTCGCCCACGCACGTCGTCGCCGCCTTCCGGCAGGCGCTCCGCGAACTCGACCTTGAGGGCGGCGTCGCCGCCCGCGCCGCGCGCTACGCGCGCAGCAACCGCCGTCTTCGCGAAGGGATGGAGGCGCTGGGCTTCAAGCCCTACGTCGGCCCCGAACACCAGGGCCCCATCATCACGACCTTCTTCTACCCCTCGGACGACTTCCGCTTTCCGGAGCTCTACGCGGCCTTGAAGGCGAAGGGCTACGTCATCTATCCGGGGAAGCTCACCCAGAAGGAAACCTTCCGCCTGGGGAACATCGGCGAGATCTACGACGAAGACGTCGAGAAGATCCTCGCGCTTTTTGCGGACGTCGTCCGCAACCGCCGCTAAACTCCATTGAACCCACCATTCCTGGAATTCTCATGAACCATATCGAATGCGTCGTCTTCGACTGGGCGGGCACCACCGTCGACTTCGGGTCGCTCTCCCCGGTCTCCGCCTTCCGTGAAGCCTTCCGCGCGTACGGCGTCGAAGTCACCGAAGCCGAAACCCGCGCCCCGATGGGGATGCTCAAGATCGACCACATCCGCACGATGCTCGCGATGCCCGACGTCGCCGCGCGTTTTGAGGCGGCCTTCGGCCGGGCGCCGACGGACGCGGATGCGCATGCCGTCTACGCGAAGTTCGAGCCCGCCCTGATGGCGGTATTGGACCGCCACTGCGACCTGAAGCCGGGGCTCCTCGAGTGCGTCGCGGAACTTCGCGCCATGGGCCTCAGGATCGGGAGCACGACGGGCTTCACCCGGAAGATGATGGACGTCGTCGAGCCCGCCGCCGCGCGTGCGGGCTACGCCCCCGACGCGGTCGTCACCGCCGAAGACGTGGGCGGGAAGGGCCGCCCCTGGCCCTTCATGGTCTTCAAGGCCATGCGGCTGCTCGAGGTCGCCTCGGTCGGCGCCGTCATGAAGGTGGGCGACACCGTCTCCGACGTGAAGGAAGGGCTCGCCGCCGGCGCCTTCACGGTGGGCATCACCGACGGCTCCTCCGTCATGGGGCTCTACCGCGCCGAATGGGAGGCGCTCGACGACGCCTCCCGCGCCCGACACCGTGACCGCACCGCCCAGGTCTTCCGCGACGCGGGCGCGCACGCCGTCATCCGCGACCTCACCGAACTCCCGGCGCTCGTGCGCCAGCTCTCAGGCCGCGGCTGATTTCTCTCAACCACAACCCGCACGAACCACACGAATCCAACCGATGACCGAAACCGACTTCGACTTCCGACTCCCCGACGGCCGTGAGGCGGCCGCCGCCGTGTTCGACCTCGACGAGACGCTCATTCACGGCGACTCGACGCTTGACTGGACCGACTGGCTCTACCGCTCGGGGACGACCTCGGATCCCCGCTACCGGCAGGTCGCGGTCGAGATGGCGCACCGCTACCGCGAGGGGACGCTCGACATCCATTGGTTCGTGCGGGAGACGGCGCCTGCGGTCGCCCATCTGACGCCGGTGCAGTTCAACGCGCTCCTCACGCGGTTCGTGCGCGAAACCGTGCTCCCCAAGGCCTACCCGGAAGGCGCTGCGGTGATCCGTGCGGCGAAGCGCCGCGGGATTCCGGTGCTGATCATCTCGGCGACCGTCAGCTTCATCGTGAAGCCCGTCGCCGAGGGTCTCGGCGTCGAGGAGGCGATCGGGGTCGACGTGGCGTTCAGGGACGGGATCCCCACGGGTGAGATCGTGGGGACGCCGTCCTTCCGCGACGGGAAGGTGACGCGCCTTCGCGAATGGGGGAAGGCCCACGGCATCCGCCCCGAGGACGTGATCTTCTTTACGGACAGCCGAAACGACCTGCCGCTCGCACGCGAAGCCGGTCACTGCGCGGTGGTGAACCCCGACGACGTGCTCCGTCAGGAGGCGTTGCTCAAAGGTTGGCCGATCCTCAGCTGGGGCGCCCAGGCGCACTGATTGCCATTGGTCCGAGTCGGACGGCTCGACCGACCCGGCGTTCAGAGGCCGAGCTTCGCCCAGGCCGAACCGGCGCCCGCTTCGATCGCACCGGCCAAGCGCGGGAACGCGGCCAAGGCGTTCTCCATCGACACCCGCACGGCCTCTTCCGGACTGATCCCGCGAAGGGCCGCGGCGTGTCCCAACACCTCCGCCATGTCGGAGGGTCGGCTCTCTTCGCCGCGGTCGCGCCGCGTCGTGCTCGGCATGTCGGGGGCGTCGGTCTCCAGCACCCATCGGTCGGCGGGAAGTTCCGCCAGATGCCGCCGGATCCTCAGGCTCCCGTCGTAGGTCGCGGCGCCGCCGAAACCGAGCTTCCAGCCCATCGCGAGGAAGCGGTCGCGCTCGACGTCCGACCCGTTGAAGGCGTGGATGACGCCGGGGACCTCGGGAAGGCCCGCCCGGCGCATCGCCCACTGAAGCCGCGAGGCGCTCTTTCTCAGGTGCACCGACATCGGAAGCGCATGCCGCCGGGCGAGCTTCAGCATCCTCAAAAACACCGTTTCGGCCCACGCCTGGTCCATCGGCACGACGCCGTCC
>NZ_JH604985.1:41406-44369 GCF_000250875.1 Sutterella parvirubra YIT 11816
CCCCACCTCGCCGATCCCGATGAAGAGGGGATCGGCGAGCAGCCCCGGGAGCATCCCTTCGAACGCGTCGAGGTTCGCCTCCGTCGTCTTCTCCGCCCAGAGCGGATGCACGCCCAACATGTAGGGGAGCCCCCAGCGGTGCGCGTAGCCGCGGCACGCGTCCCAGTTGTCGGGGCCGCCTGCGGTCAACACCATCGAGAGGACGCCCGCGCGCTTCGCCTCGAGGAGCGCCTCGTCGGACCCCGACCAGTCGTCCACCCAGGCGTGGCTGTGCGTGTCGATCAATCCGAGCATGGGCGGACTCCGCTCAGGCCTCTTCGATCCGGCCGCCCGCGAGCGTGAGCGTGCGGTCGCACTTCGCCGCCAAGGCGCGGTCGTGCGTCACGATGACGAGCGCCGTGCCTTCCGTTCGGGCGAGCTCCAGAAAGCGGTCGAAGACCATCGCCGCCGTGTCGCCGTCAAGGTTCCCCGTGGGCTCGTCCGCGAGGACGCACTTCGGGCGCCCGACCAACGCGCGGGCAACGGCGACGCGCTGACGCTCCCCGCCCGAGAGCTGCGAGGGGAGATGCGTGAGCCGGTGGCCGAGCCCCATCTTCTCCAACACCTCCGCCGCGCGCGCCCGGGCGGCGTCCCTCGGTTCGCGCCGGACGATCAAGGGCATCGCGACGTTGTCGACCGCGGAAAACTCAGGCAGAAGATGATGAAACTGGTAGACGAAGCCGAAGGCGGCGTTCCGAAGGCGCCCGCGCTCCTTTTCGCTCATGCCGGAGACGGGGGTGCCGTCCACCGTCACTTCGCCCGCGTCGAACGCGTCCAAAGCGCCCACGGCGTGAAGGAGCGTCGACTTCCCCGAGCCCGAAGCCCCGAGGATCGCGACGGTTTCGCCGCGACGCACCGTGAGGTCGACGCCCTTCAACACCTCCACGGAGGCGTCCCCTTCGCGGTAGGTCTTCTTGAGCCCCCGCACGTCGAGAATCACGTCATTCATAGCGAAGCGCCTCCGCAGGTTGGGTCTTGGCGGCGCGCCAGCTCGGGTAGAGCGTGGCGGCCAACGCCAGAAGGAACGAGAAGACGGCGATCGGCACGACGTCCGACATCCGCGGGTCCGAAGGCATCGAGCTGATGAAGTAGATCTCCTTCGGGAGGAACTGAACGCCCAGCATCGCTTCAATGGAGGAGACGATCACGTCGACGTTGTAGGCAATGCCGAGCCCGGCGGCGACCCCCGCGGCGACGCCCACCAGCGCCACCACCGCGCCCTGCACGACGAAGACCGACATGATGGAGGCGGGCGAGGCGCCGATCGTGCGCAGGATCGCGATGTCGGCCTGTTTTTCCGTCACGGTCATGACGAGCGAGGAGACGAGCCCGAAGGCGCCCACGAGCACGATGAGGAAAAGGATGATCCCCATCATGCGCTTTTCGACCTGCACGGCCGCAAACCACGTGCGGTTCTGCCGCGACCAGTCCGACGCCCACACCGTGGGCGGGAGGTCCGCGACGATCGAGGCGGCAATCTGCGGCGCTTCGTTCATGTCGGCGACCTTCAACCTCAGGCCCTTCGGGCCGCCCGTACGGAAGAGCGCCGCGGCGTCCTCCACGTTGACGAGCGCCATGCTGCTGTCGAATTCGTAGTGCCCGGAGGAAAGGAGCCCCGTCACCGTGAACTGCTTCACGCGGGGGATGAGACCGGCGGGCGTCAGGTTCCCTTCGGGGACCAGAAGCGCCACGCGGTCGCCCACGCCGACGCGCAGGAGCCGCGCGAGGTCGCTCCCCAACACCACGGCGAAGGACCCGGGCTTGAGGCTCTCCAGGCCTTTCCCCGCCACGTGCGCGGCGGCCTCGCTCACGCGGGGTTCGGTCGCGGGGTCGACGCCCTTGATCAAGGCGCCGCGGACGCTTCGCCCGGAAGAAAGGAGTCCCTGCCCCTGCACGAAGGGCGCCGCCGCGACGACGTCGGGGCGGGCTTCGAGCTTCTTCGCCAACGCCTGCCAGTCTTCGAGCGGGCCGTCCGACGAGGTCACCTCGATGTGCGCCACGACCGAGAGCATGCGGTCGCGGACTTCCTTCTGGAAGCCGTTCATGACGGAGAGCACGATGATGAGCGCCGCCACGCCCAGCGCGATCGACGCGACCGACATCGCGGAGATGAAGGAGAGGAAGCCGTCTCGGCGGCGTCCCCGACGGCCCGCACGCGTGTAGGTGAGGCCGATCCAAAGTTCATAGGGAAAGCGCAATCGGGAACCTTTGGATGGTGTGAAAGGGAAGGTTTTCGGATGCCGACCATTCTAAAGGCCGCCGGCGGACCCGCATCCGCCCGCTCTACGCCCCCTTACAATCATGGGCACCATGACTTACAAAGCCTTCATCCTCATTCCCGGCGCGCGCTGGCCCGAGCCCGCCGCGCGGCACCTTCTAGAGACGCTCACGTCGGCCGAACGCGCGATGCTCGACGCCTTCGGCGACGCCGCCGAAGACCCCGTGACGCAGTGGATCGCCCCCGAACCCTTCGGGCGCGCGCCGCACCTCGTCTGGGCCTGGCGCGTGGTCGCGCAGCGCCGCGGCGCCCCCGTCACCGCCCCCTACGCGTGGGTCGCCCAAGGCGGCCCCGAGCAGTCGACCGAAATGTGGGCGCTCACGCCCCTCACCCGCGACGCCGAGGGCCGCGTGGGCGGCGTCTTTCCCATCACGGACGATCTGACGCTCCCGCTCCTCATGCGCCTTTCTCCCGCGGTCGAAGCCGCGGGCGGGCGCCTTCAGTGGAGCGGCGCCGGCCTCTACCTCACGACGAAGACCCTCTGGGACGCCTCGGCCGCGCCGGCCGGATCCTTGGAAGGCCTCCCCTGGGACGAACTCGCGCACCAGCGTGCGGGCACGGACGCGCACAAGCTGGAGGAACTCTCTCTCGCGCTCACCGACGCGGCGAAGGCCGACCCGAAGCTCACAGGCATCGCCGGCTTCTG
>NZ_JH604985.1:44402-55642 GCF_000250875.1 Sutterella parvirubra YIT 11816
GCTCCCACCCACGAAGATCCGCGCGGTCCTCTCGGACGACGCTGCGATCCGCGGCTGGGCCCAGAAGGCCGGGATGCTCAAGGACCGCACGACGCCCTTCGCGACCGCCTGGCGCGCGGCCCCGAAGGGGGACCTCCTGGCCGTCATCCCGCATCTGATGCGCCCGTGGCTGCGCGGAGACCTCGACGCCTGGCGCCGCGCGCTTCCCGAAGCGCACGCGGCCTTCATGGCGCTCAAGGCGGAGGCGGCCTCGGATGCGCGCGAAGCGGACGAACCCGTCGTCGTCATGTTCGGCGCGGGCACCTCCGCCACGATGACCCCGAAGGAAGCCGGGCTTCTTTCCTTCATCCGGCGCCCGAAGCCCGTGGCCCCCCTCCTTTGGCTCATCGACGGAGTCTCGCCTTGACCCGCATCCTCACCCGACCCTACGACGTGCGCGCCGCGGCGTCGCTCCAGCAGTGCGGCCACTCCGCCCCGATCGCCCGCGCGCTGGCCGCCCGCGGCATCACCTGCCGCGAAGACCTCGAACAGGAATGGAAGGGGCTTCTCTCCCCCGCGATGCTCGAAGGCACCCGCGAAGCGGCCGAGCGCCTCGCGCTCGCGCGTGAGCGGGGCGAACGCGTCATCATCGTCGCCGACTACGACTGCGACGGCGCCACCGCCTGCGTGGTGGGCCTGAGAGGCCTCCGCGCGATGGGGCTCACCGTCGACTATCTCGTCCCCGACCGCGTCCTTCACGGCTACGGCCTCACCGACGCCTTGGTCGACATCATCGCGGGGATGAACCCCCGGCCTGACCTCATCCTCACGGTCGACAACGGCGTTTCGAGCGCCGCACCCATCGCGCGCGCCGCCGCCATGGGGATCGACACGGTCGTCACCGACCACCATCTCCCCGGGCCGGAACTCCCGAAGTGCGCGGCGATCGTGAACCCGAACCTTCCCGATTCGGCGTTTCCGTCGAAAGCCTTGGCGGGCGTGGGCGTCATGTACTACGTGCTTTTGACGCTCCGAGCCCTCCTTCGCGAGCGCGGCGTCTACGACCAGACGACGCAGCCGAGGCTCGATCAATTGGTCGACTTCGTCGCGCTCGGCACCGTCGCCGACGTCGTGCGTCTCGACAAGAACAACCGCATCCTCGTGGCGCAGGGCCTGAAGCGCATCCGCCAGGGCCGCACGCACCCCGGGATCCTCGCGCTCTTCTCGGTCGCGCGCCGCGACGCCAAGGAAGCGAGCGTCGCCGACTTCGGCTTCGCCGTGGGCCCGCGCATCAACGCGGCCGGGCGCTTGGCCTCCATGGAAACCGGGATCGAATGCCTCCTCGCGGACGACCCCGAGCGCGCCCACTACCTCGCCGACTGCCTCAACAACACGAACCAGGAGCGGCGCACACTCGAAGCCGAGATGCAGGAGACGGCCTTGGCCGCGATCGCCGGGACGGACCTCGAGCAAACGCCCGCGCTCGCGATCTACGACGAGGGCTTCAACGAAGGCGTGGTGGGCTTGGTCGCCGCGCGCATCCGCGAGAAGACCAACCGTCCGGTCGTCGCCTTCGCGCCCTCCGAGTCCGGGAACCTCAAGGGGTCCGGGCGCAGCATTCCGGGGGTGCACCTCAGGGATGCGATCGACCTCGTCGCTAAGCGCCTCCCCGACGCGGTGCTCAAATTCGGCGGGCACGCGATGGCGGCGGGGCTGACGCTGCGGCCCGAGCGCCTCGCCGACTTCCGGGCGGCCTTTGAAGAGGCCGTGCGCACCTTGGCCGACCCGCACGCGTTCGAACACACCGTGATGACGGACGGGGAACTGCGCCCGACCGACATCACCGAGCGGCTCGTGATGGAAACCGACCGCCAGATCTGGGGTCAGGGGTTCGAGCCTCCGCTCTTTGCGAACACCTTCCGGGTTCTGAGCCAAAAGATCGTGAAGGACGCGCACCTCAAACTCACGCTGGAGCTCGGCACCGAGCGCTTCGGCGCCATCTTCTTCCGGCGCACGGCGGCCCTTCCCGGCACCGTGCGGCTCGCGTACCGCCCGGTCATCAACGCCTGGAACGGCCGCAGGACGGTCGAGCTCGTCGTCGAGGCGGCCGAAGCCGCCGAATAACGCCGTCCGGCGCTCCGGACACCTCACCCGCGGCCCGAAAATCCAAGGATTTCCGGGCCGCTTCGCTATAATGACGGCTTCATTTTCGGGGTGCGGCCCCGTCGACTCCCGACTTGGGGTGAGTCCGGCGGCCCGGCGCCCCCATTTCAACCCCATTCAAGTACTGAACGAGGTTTCCCACCCATGGAAGTCGAACGCATCAACCAGATCCAGAATCTTCAGGAAGACCTCAGCCGCCGGCTGATCGAACTTCGGGGGTATCTTTGACGTCGATCGCAAAGCGCGCCGACTCGAAGAAGTGAACCGTGAGGTCGAGAATCCCGACCTCTGGAACGACCCCAAACACGCCCAGGAAATCAGCAAGGAAAAGAAGCTCCTCGACGACATCGTCGGCAGCTTCCAGCGTCTGACCGCGGGCCTGAACGACGCCGCGGAGCTCTTCGAGCTCTCCATGGCGGAAGAAGATTGGGACACGGTTGAAGCCGTGGGCCAGGACGTCGAGGCGATCGAACGCGAAGTCGCCTCGCTCGAATTCAAGCGCATGTTCAACCAGCCGATGGACCCGGCGAACTGCTACCTGGAAATCCAGGCGGGCGCGGGCGGCACGGAAGCCCAGGACTGGGCGAGCATGCTGGAGCGCATGTACATGCGCTACGCGGAACGCAAGGGCTTCAAGGTCACCCTGGAAGAAGAAAGTGCGGGCGACGTCGCGGGCATCAAGTCCGCCACGCTCTACATCGAGGGCGAATGGGCCTTCGGAACGCTGCGCACCGAAACGGGCATCCACCGCCTCGTGCGCAAGAGCCCGTTCGATTCGAACGCGCGCCGCCACACCTCGTTCACGTCGGTCTACGTCTATCCGGAAGTGGACGACTCGATCGAAATCGAGATCAACCCCGCCGACCTCAAGGTCGACGTGTTCCGCGCTTCGGGCGCCGGCGGTCAGCACATCCAGAAGACGGAATCCGCCGTCCGAATCCACCACGTCCCGACCGGCATCATCACGATCTGTCAGGACGACCGTTCGCAGCACCGCAACCGCGAAAAAGCGATGCAGCAGTTGAAGGCGAAGCTCTACGAACTTGAAATGCGAAAGCGCATGGAAGCGCAGAACAAGCTCGAAGAGTCGAAGTCCGACATCGGCTGGGGTCACCAGATCCGCAGCTACGTCCTGGACCAGTCCCGCGTGAAGGACCTCCGCACGAACGTGGAAACAGGCAACACCGGCGCCGTTCTCGACGGCGATTTGGACCAGTTCATCGAGGCGAGTCTCAAGCTCGGCATCGGCCCCAAGGCCGAATGACGACCGCCGCAGGCTCCCGCTGACCGGGCGCGGGAGGCCCCCTACGGGCCTCCCGCCCCCAAGAAGGAAATCACATGGCTGAAAACGAAACCCAGTTGTCCGCCGCGCAGATCGCGGAGGAAGAAAACCGTCTCATCGCCGAACGCCGCGGCAAGCTCGACAAGCTCCGCGCGGCGGGCGTCGCCTACCCGAACGACTTCAAGCGCACCGACCTCTTCGGCGACATCCGCGCGAAGTGGGGTGAGGCCTCCGCCGAAGAACTCGAAGCCGCCAAGCCCGAAGTGGCCGTCTCGGGCCGCATGATGCTGAAGCGCGTCATGGGCCGTGCGAGCTTCGCGACGGTGCGCGACTTCACGGGCGAAATGCAGTACTTCATCGAACGCGAAGCCGTGGGCGAAGAATCCTACGCCGCCTTCAAGCAGTTCGACCTGGGCGACATCGTCGCGGTGAAGGGCACGCTCTTCCGTACGAAGACGGGCGAACTCTCGGTGCGCGCGCACGAAGTGCGCCTGATGACGAAGAACATCCGTCCGCTTCCCGACAAGCACAAGGGTCTCGTCGACACCGAAATGTGCTACCGCCAGCGCTACGTCGACCTCATCATGAATGAGGAATCCCGCTCGCGCTTCCTCGTGCGCTCGAAGGCGATCGCCGCGATCCGCGCCTTCATGCTGCAGAACCGCTTCCTCGAAGTCGAAACGCCGATGCTCCACCCGATTCCCGGGGGTGCCAACGCAAAGCCCTTCGTGACGCACCACAACGCGCTCGACATCGACATGTACCTGCGCATCGCGCCGGAGCTCTATCTGAAGCGCCTCGTGGTGGGCGGCTTTGAGCGCGTGTTCGAGATCAACCGCAACTTCCGCAACGAAGGCGTCTCGGTCCGTCACAACCCCGAATTCACGATGATGGAGTTCTACGCGACGTACTGGACGTACGTCGATCAGATGGACTACACGGAAGCGCTCCTGCGCCACGTCGCCATTGAGGCGACGGGCTCGGCCGTCCTTCAGTACCAGGGCCACACGATCGACCTCTCGAAGCCCTTCAAGCGCGTGACGCCGGTCGAGGCCATCCTCGAGCACGCCCCGCAGTACACGATGGGCGACCTCGAAAACGAAGAGTTCCTCCGAAGCGAGCTCACCCGTCTCGGCGCCCCGCAGCCCGACTACGTCGGCCTGGGTGCCCTTCAGATGGCGCTCTTTGAGGAAACCGCCGAATCGAAGCTGATCGAGCCCACCTTCATCATCAACTTCCCGACGGAAATCTCGCCCCTGGCCCGCGCCTCGGACGAAAACCACGACATCTCCGAGCGCTTCGAGCTCTACATCGCCGGCCGCGAAACCGCGAACGGCTTCTCGGAACTCAACGACCCGGACGACCAGGCCGCGCGCTTCCGCGCCCAGGTCGAAGCGAAGAGCCACGGCGACGACGAAGCCATGTACTACGACGCGGACTACATCCGCGCGCTCGAGTACGGCCTGCCCCCGACGGGCGGCTGCGGCATCGGCATCGACCGCTTCATCATGCTCTTGACCGACGCCGCGTCGATCCGCGACGTGCTGCTCTTCCCGCACATGCGTCCGGAAGCCGGCCTCTGATGCCCGAAGGCCTTCACGACGTCGGGACCTGGTTCCAAGCGTACCGGTCCCGACCCTTGCAAAGCCCCGAGTCCTTCGGGGCTTTGTGCTTGGGGCGCGCCGCGATCGGGTTCGTGGGACCGGATGCCGCCCGCGCGCTCGTCGAGCCCGGTTTGGCCGCCGTCGACGGGGAGACCCTGCGTCTCCCCGACCCCGGCACGCCTGAAGGCCGTGCGGGACTTCTTGAAGAGGTCCAGCGCGTCTTCATCGCCCGGGGGCTCGCTCCCGAACCCACGGGGGAGGCGTTGGGGCTTTTCGCGCTCCGCATCACCCCCTCTTCGATCGAGCCCGTCGGCGACGCCTTGGCCGCCGCCGACCGGTCGCTCTTTCGAGCATTGGGCGCGCTCACCCACGTTGTGCATTTGACGGCCACCCAAGGGGACGCGGTGCTCTTGGGGCTTCGCCCCGCGACGAAGCGGATCGGCCCGGGGCTCTGGGATTCGCTCGCGGCCGGCATGGTGCGGGCGGGCGAAACGCCCGAGGCCGCTCTGGCGCGCGAAGCGCTTGAAGAGGCAGGACTCGACGTCGCGCTTCTGCCCATCCGCACGATCCCGGGCGGCGTGCGCATGGAAGTACTCCCAGGAGAAGGACTGCTTTTGGAGAAGACCGTGCGCTTCGCGACCGAAGTGCCCGTCGGCTTTCCGCTTTCTCCGCGCCCCGGCGAAGTCGACCGCATCGAAGCCTTCCCGCCCGAGCGGCTGGCCGACGAAATCGCCCACAACCGCCTCATGTCTGAAGCGGCCGTGGGCGCTTTGGAAGTGCTTCGTCCTTACTTCCAGCCGTAGAAGTCCTTCACGGTCTTCCAGGCCACGCCGCGCAGGAACGCGGCGGTTTCTTCCGGCAGCGGCTTTTCGCATTCGCCGAGGTACGGAATCGCCTCGGGCGTGCGCCCGAAGAGCGAGGCGTAGAGCACCGCGCCGTAGAGGTACGTGCCGGCCATCGACGGATGGCTCTTGTCGGGCATGTACATCTCAAGGTCCGGCTTCTGACGGATAGCCTCCATGAAGGCCAGCCCCACCGGAACGACGCGCATCCCGGCTTCGTTCCCGATGCGGATCGTCGTGTCGGCGAGCTTGCGGATGTCTTCCGGCTTGTCCTTCTTCGGCCAGGTCATGACGAGAAGCGGCGTGCTCCCGGCGGCACGGATCGTCTCAGCGTGGGCCTTGGCGTACTTTTCGAAGTACGGCACGCGCTTCTTCGACGTCGCCGCGGTGGAGTGCCCCTGAAGCAGCACAACGTCGAACATCGGATGCTTGAGCTTGCCGTCCTCAACGTCCGCGTACGGGTCCTGCTCATGGGGCGACAGGTACTGCGCCACGTCGTGGAAGCTCAACGAACCCGAGCTGATCGTAAGGAGCCTTGTCTTCATCGATTCCTTCGGTTCCCCCTTCTGCATGAGGCCGCGGAGGGCCGTATGCACGCCGCAGTTGTAGAAGGAGTACGAGTTCCCGATGAGAAGCGCCACCTTGGGGCTCTTCTCAAGCGGTGCGGTCACCGAGGGCGCAACCTTGTAGTCGGCCGCGGCCGCTGGGACCGAAACCGTCGCCGCCACGGCGAACGTCGCGAGGGTCGCGAGCGCGGTCAGATGCTTTTCCCATTGCATGATGAGTTCCTCTTCAGCCCCCGGCTTTTCGAGCGGGGGCTTTTCGCATGGATCAGAAGGAATGGCGGATGCCCGCGATGAAGGACTTGAGGTGCGACTTAGTGGCGTCTTTTGCCGCGACGTTCCCAGTGGAGAGGTAGTTGATGCTGTCCGTCACATCCTTCCCGTGGACGTAGGCGCCCGCAACGTAGAAGTCCGTGCGGTTCGAGAACGGATAGAGGTAGCCCAGCGCGAACTGATAGCCCTCGACCTCCTGATCGTAGGTGTAACTCAAGGACCCATCGTCACGGAATCGCTTCCAGTCGCGTTCACCCTTGACGTAGCCCGTCGCCACCTTGAGCTCACCCCCAGCCACATCGATGTTGGCGCCGAGCACGAACCCATGGGTGTCGAAGCCCGTCGTGTTCTTTTCGTTGGTCGCGCTCCACGCCCCCTTGACGGACGAGCTGATCTTGCCGACGCGCGTCACGCCGTCACCGTACTGGTAGCCCGCGTGGATGCGGACCATCCCGAAATCGTACGAGCCGCCGATGTTGTAGGTCATCCAGTCGTCGCCGCGGTAGCCGGCGGTCCCGGGCGCCTGAGCATTCTTCGTGAACATGCGGTCGACGGCCGCAACGAAGCGAAGGCCGCCCGCACGGTACGTGACGCCCGCCGCGGCATAGCGGTCCTTGTAGGACGAGCGGACGGAGTCGTCCAAATCGATCCCGTTCGAAGCCTGCAGATGCACCTGGAAGCCCGCCATGCGGGGCGACGCATAGGTGATGCTGTTGTCGACGCGGGAACCCACGGCGCCCGAGAGCACCTGAGTCGACTGAGCTTCCTGCCAGGTGATGCCGAACGGGGAGACGCGGCCGGCGAAAATGCCGCCCGAATTGCCCGACACGAGGCCTGCCGTGCGGCCGATCTTGAAGTCGCCCCAACGCGTTTCGAGCCCGACAATGGAATTGCGGTTGAAGAAGCGGTCTTCGTCGCCCAACGCACCCGTGTCCGCATCGAAACCGGCCTCAACGTTGAAGTAGACCTTGAGGTCCGACGAGATTTCTTCCTTGCCGCGCAGACCGAAGCGCGAGCCGTTGATCTGCCCGGAATTCATTTCGAAGGAATTCTCGTGCCCGTCGCGGGTGTACTTGACGCCCTGGTCGATGATGCCGTAGACGGAAACGTCGGCCGCCTGCGCGCCGGAGGCGAGGAGCAGCGCTGCCAACACAGCCCCTGCGAGGGGCTTCACGACGGCCTGATGGGAATGGTTCATGGTCTTCTCCTGATTGGGATCCATTGCGGATTTGGTCTTCATCGGGCAAGGCTGAGTCGTTTCCCTGTCCGTTTGACCTCAACCCTAAACGGACACAACTGTGTGCAAAACAGGACCGACCACAAAGTAGATTTGCGCCGGGTGCAAATCAAGTTCTGAAGATTTCGTTGCGGTCCACCGCAACCTCGTCGTGGGGGAGCCCCACGATCGCCGAGACCTTCGCTTCGTAGGACGCAAAGACCTCCTGCATCGCCCGCGCATACCACTCGAAGAAGACACGCACGCGCCGCATGTGCCACGCGGCGCGGCCCGCGGCGATGAAGCACTCGACGGGCGGACGGAACCAACCCGGGAGAATCGGCACGAGCCTCCCGTCCAGGAGGTCTTCGTGGATCTGCACGAGCGGCATGTCGACCGCGACGCCCATGTCCTTCAGCAACGCATCGCGGATCGCAAGGATGTCGGTCGAGCGGATCGCCTGTCCGAACTGCACCGCCTCGCGGCGCCCGCCGCGAAAGAGCTCCTTCGTTTCCGCACGCACCGGCCCCGCGTAGATGAAGCCCGTATGCGCACGCAGCTGATCGGGCGAAACCGGCATCCCGTGGCGCCGGACATAACCGGGGCTCGCCACCGGCAGATAGACGTTTCGCCCGCGGCTCATGCAGACGAGCCCGGGGAGCGTCGGCATGCCCGTCAACGTCGCCACCTCGCAGAGACCCTTCTGGACGTCCGCCGCCTGAAGGCCGCTCAGAATCTCGATCGTGATTCCGGGATGCACGGCATAGAAACGCTCCAAAATCCCAGCGAGCCGCCGCGACGCGAAGCCCGGCGCGCTCGACAAGCGGATGCGGCCCTCCAGGGCCTTGGCGTCCTCCATGAGGGATTCGACCAAAGATTCGTGGGCGCGCAGGATCGGTTCGATCCGCTTCAGGGCGGTCTTTCCGGCGTCCGTCAGCGTGAGCGGCCTCGCCGCGTGCCGGATGAGCTCGCACCCCAGGCTCTTCTCCAGGGCCGCGATCGCGCGGGAGACGCTCGAGACCTCCACGTCCAGCACCTTCGCCGCGCCCGAGAGCGTCCCCGCCTTCGCGAAGACGACGAAGGCGCGCCAGGCATTGAGGTCGTCGATTCGGGACATCCGTTCCTCCGAGGATTCTTCCGGCCGCGAACCGCCGCCAGCCGGTGTTTCTCATGCAAAGAAGCCCGCAGCCGCCGCGGTTTTCTTCGCGTTTCTCCCGATCATTCTAACCTCCTTTGCTTTGCGTATTGCGCAAAGTGACTTTGCGCGTCAGGCCGTTGTCCGGCCACCTCGCCTTCAGCGAAACTCGGGGACATCAACCCACCCTCAGAGGAGAGGACCGTGCAGAACACCCAACCCGAAGCCGCCGCGAAGACCCAGCCCCGCGACGAATTCTTCTGGATTTCGACCATCAACAAGGCGACCGTCGTCGTGAACCGCGCCGAGGGCCTCCTGGACGACGCGACGGCGCGCCTCGCCGCCCGCGGGATCCGCGCCGTCGAAGAGGCGGCCGCCGTCGATCCCACGAAGCGCGTCAAGAAGTACATCGCCTACGAGCCGCTTCTCATCGCGGCGACGTCCCCCGAAGTGACCTTGATCCACGCGGGGCGCTCCTCCCAGGACATCCTCTCGACGATGCGCATGGCGCTCGACTGGGAGGAGGCGGCGCAGATCGCCGGAGCCCTCGACGACGTGATCGCGAAGATCCTGGATCTCGCCGAGCAGCACCGCGACACCATCGTTCCCAACTACACGAACGGCGTCGCCGCGCAGCCCAACAGCTACGCGCACTACCTCCTGGGCTTTGCGGCCTCGTTCCTGCGCGACCGCGAACGCCTGGCGCAGTGCCTCGTCCGATACGACATGTCGAGCATGGGGGCGACCGTATTGAACGGCACCGGGTGGCCCTTGAACCGCGCCGCGATGGCGGCCAAACTCGGGTTCGCGCGCGAAGTCCGGAACGCGTTCGACGCCACCTGCCAGGCGCCGGTCGACGCGGTCCTCGAAATCGCGTCCGTCGCCGGGAGCATCGCAATCCACGTCGGCAGCATGGTGAACGACATCATGGTTCAGTACGCGCAGCCGCGCCCCTGGATCATCCTGCAGGAAGGGGGCGAGAACACGTACGTGTCGTCGGCCATGCCGCAAAAGAGGAACCCCGGCCTCATGAACAACTGCCGCGCGGACGCGTCGGACGTTTTGGCGGAAATGAACGCCGTGCACATGCGCGCCCACAACGTCGTCCCCGGCATGACCGACGGGAAGAGCGTCGAGAAGAACACCCGCATGGCCCGCGCGGCGGTCGGGATGCTGAAGCGCTTCCTGAAGGTTCTCAACGCCCTTCGCATCAACCCGGAACGCGCCCTGGAGGAGCTGAACAGCGACTGGACCGCCTCGCAGGAGATCGCCGACCGATTGATGCGCAACTACGGGCTGCCCTTTAGGATCGGCCACCACGTCGCGAGCGCGATGGTCTCCTGGGCCCGCGCCGAGAACGTGCTGCCGCTCGCCTTCCCCTACGCCCAGATGCAGCGCATTTACGGCGACGTCGTCCGCGCGGAATTCCCGGAGGCGCCCGCCGACCTCCCCATGAGCGAAGCGGAATTCCGCGACGCCCTCGACCCGAAGGGGATCGTCGCCGCCCGCAGGACGAGCGGGAGCGCCGCCCCCGCGGAAGTCGACGCGATGCTGCGCGAAGCGCGTGAGGAACTTCAACTGCGCCGTGAGCGCCTTGCGGCGAGCGTCGCCGACAAGTGCGCGGCCGTCGCCGCACTGGAGCGCGAGTTCGCGGCCTTCCTCTGACCGAAGGAACCCTCTCATCAAGACCATTAGTCCCAAGACCACACATCGGAGAACCTCATGTCCGCACTTCTTCCCTGGATCGCCGTCGCCGTCACCGTGGTGGCGGGCTGGGCGCTCGTGAAGCGCTTCCAGACGCATCTCGTGCTGCTCTTCGCGGGGCTTGCGATCCTCATCTGCGTCGCCCTGATGGGTGACGCCTCCTTCCTCCCGAAGGGCGTCAAGCCCTCCGGCTTCTGGCTCTTCGACATCTTCGCGACGTTCAAGAACATCGCGACGAAGCAGAGCGCCGGGACCGGGTTCCTCATCATGACGGCGGGCGGCTTCGCCGCCTACATGGACCGCATCGGCGCCGCGAAGGCGCTGGTCGACGTCGCCGTGAAGCCCCTGGCGGCCCTCAGGGCCCCGTACCTCGTCTTGGCGGGCGGCTACGTCGTGGGGCAGATCCTCGTCATGGTGATCCCGTCCGCGGCGGGCCTCGCGATGCTCCTCTTGGTCGCGCTCTTCCCGATTCTCAAAGC
>NZ_JH604985.1:55675-64651 GCF_000250875.1 Sutterella parvirubra YIT 11816
CACCTCCGCCGCATCGGCGGCCGCCGTCATCGGGACTTCGGCCGGCATGACCTTTGCGCCCACCGCCGGGACGGCGAGCCTCGCCGCCAAGGTCGCGAACCTCGACCCGATCATCTACCTCGTGCAGTACCAGCTCCCGATCGCGGTCCCGACCCTCATCGTCGCGGGCGCCGCGCACTACTTCGTGCAGCGCCACTATGACCGGAAGGCCGACGACGTCTACAGCGAAGTCGTGGAGGTGAAGAAGTCGGACGCGCCGGCCGCCCCGAAGTGGTACGCGATCTTCCCGGTCCTTCCCATCGCGCTTCTCATCATCTTCTCGAACCTCGTCGTTTCGTCCGTCAAGCTCGACACGATCGCCGCGCTCTTCATGGTGTGGATGGGCGTCGTCATCATCGAAGTCATCCGCTGCCGCGACGTGAAGAAGATCTTCAAGGACGCGATGGCGATGTTCCAGAGCATGGGGAAGATGTTCGCGGGGATCGTCGCGCTCATCATCTGCGCGGAATTCTTCGCGACGGGCCTCAAGACCTCGGGGCTCATTGACATCATCATCAATTCCGCCCAGGGCGTGGGCGCCGGTATGGGCGCGATGACCGTGCTTTTGACCGGCATCGTCTCGATCGTCACCTTCCTCACGGGTTCGGGCGTCGGCGCCTACTCGTCCTTCGCGGCCCTGGCGCCCGACGTCGCCGCGGGGTTGGGCGGCTCCGTCGAAGCGCTCGTCACGCCGATGCAGTTCGCCTCCGGCATGATCCGTGCGATGAGCCCGGTGGCGGGCGTCATCATCGCGGTCGCGGGCGCCGCGGGCGTGAGCCCCGTCGCGATCGTGCGCCGCACCTGGATCCCGATGATCCTCGGCCTCGTGACGACCTTGATCGTCAACATGATCCTCTTCGGGTAACCGTCTCCTCAGGGAGGACGTCCGGGCGACATACCCTCGGCCATGCCGGACGTCCTCTCTCCCCTTCACCTTCCACCCTAGCAAAAAGGAGGCGAGCAAGCGCTCACCTCCTTTCGCTTTTTCCGGTTCTCAAGGAAGCCCCTGAAGGGCTCCTCCATCCGTGACTTCCGTCTCGTCCGTCAGTCCCGTTCGTCCAACCACACCGTCAGGATCGCTTCGAGAATCTTCTCGTTGCTCCCTTCCGGGTCGTCGTCGAAGTCGGGAAGCGCGCAGATCATCTCGTGCATCTTCACGAAGGAGAGCGTGAGCGGGTCCACGTCCGGGAATTCGTCGGCGAGCGTCTCGCCGATCTCACGCGTGTCGGTCCACTTCATGATCAGTGCTCCTTCGCGTGATTGCGGGAATACTTCGGGATCTCGACCGTGATGTCGGCCTCACCCACCGTCGTCTGGCAGGAGAGCCGCGAGTAGAGCCCAGCGCCCCAGGCGGCATCGAGGTGGTCGAGCTCGTTGTCTTCGGGTTCGTTCAGCGTCTCCAACCCCTCGCGGACGTAGACGTGGCAGGTCGAGCAGGCGCAGGAGAATTCGCAGGCGTGCTCGATCTTGATGCCGTTCTCAAGCAGCGCGCGGGCGAGGTTGGCGCCGACGGGCACCTCAAAGGAAGTGCCTTCCGGGCAGAGTTCGGCGTGAGGGAGGACGGTGATCTTTGGCATGAAGGGTCTCCTTCGTCAATGCTTGGCGGGTTCTGCGGGTTCTTCTTCGTCGTCCGCGAAGAGGTCGTCGTCCAAGGACTTCCCCTGGAGCGCGGCGCGGATCGAGCGGTCCATGCGGCGTTCGGCGAAGGTCTCGGTGCCCTTCGTGAGAGCCTCCGAGGCGGCCTTGATCGCCTGGGTGTCGTCGGTGGCGGCAAGGCGCGTCAACTCCTCGACCAAGCGGTCGATCTCGGCGCGCTCGTCCGCGGAGAGGAGATCGGCGTCTTCGGCCAAGGCGCTCGCGACGGACTCCATGATGCGGCGGGCTTCGACCTGCTGCTCGCGGAGTTCGCGCGCACGCATGTCGGCTTCGGCGCTGCCGTTCCCGTCGCGGAGCATCCGGACGATTTCGTCGTCGGTCAGGCCGTAGGAGGGCTTCACCTCGACGCGGGCTTCGACGCCCGTCGTGGTTTCGCGCGCGGAAACGGAAAGGAGCCCGTCGGCGTCCACCTGGAAGGTGACGCGGATGCGGGCGGCGCCCGCCGCCATCGGCGGGATGCCGCGGAGTTCAAACTTCGCGAGCGACCGGCACGCGTCCACGACTTCACGCTCACCCTGCACGACGTGGAGCGCCATCGCGGTCTGCCCGTCCTTGAAGGTGGTGAAGTCCTGCGCCATCGCGGTCGGGATCGCGCTGTTGCGCGGGATGATCTTCTCGACCAACCCGCCCATCGTTTCAAGGCCGAGCGAGAGGGGCGTGACGTCCAAAAGGAGCCAGTCGTCCCCTTCCGCGGTGTTGCCTGCGAGCTTGTTCGCCTGCATCGCGGCGCCCAACGCCACGACGCGGTCCGGGTCGATGTCGACCAGGGGTTCGACGCCGAAGAGCTCGCGCACGGCGCGGCGCACGCAGGGCATGCGGGTCGACCCGCCCACGAGCACGACGCCCTTGATCTCAGTAGGTTCGAGTTCGGCGTCCTTCAGGACGGCCTTCACCGCGCAGAGGGTCTTGCGGACCAGATGCGCCGTGATCTTTTCGAATTCGTCGCGCGTCAATTCCTCGTCGACCACGAGGCCGTCGTCCAACTCCACGCGGATCCGGGTGGTTTCCGCGTCGGTCAGCGCCTCCTTCGCGGCGCGCGCGGCGTCGATCAGGCGGCGCTTCTCTTCAGGCGACAGGATGCGGTGCACGCCCTCGTCGCCCAGGCGCTCGACCAAACGGCAGAAGATGCGGTGGTCGAAGTCGTCGCCGCCCAAGGACGCATTCCCGCCCGTCGCGAGCACTTCGAAGACGCCGCGGTTGAGTTTGAGGAGCGACGCGTCGAAGGTGCCGCCCCCCAAGTCGTAGACCAGGTAGACGCCTTCCGCACCGTTGTCGAGCCCGTAGGCGAGTGCGGCGGCGGTGGGTTCGTTCAGAAGACGGAGCACGTTGAGGTTCGCGAGGCGCGCCGCGTCCTTCGTCGCCTGACGCTGCGCGTCGTCGAAGTAGGCGGGCACCGTGATGACGGCCCCCATGAGGTCGCCGCCCAGGCGCGCTTCGGCGCGCGCGGCGAGCGACTTCAGGATTTCGGCGCTCACTTCGACCGGGCTCTTCACGCCCGCCGCGGTGCGGATCGCGAGCATCGCGCCTTCGTCGACGATGTCGTAGGGAAGGCTCGGCAGGTTCGCGAGGTCTTCGCGGCGGCGGCCGATCAGGCGCTTCGCGCTCGAGATCGTGTTCTTCGCGTCGTCGCGCGCGTGCTCGCGCGCTTCGCGGCCCACCGTCACGGTGCCGTCGGCCTGGTAGCGCACGACGGACGGGAGCAGCGTCTCGCCCGCCTCGTCCGCGATGCACTCGGGTTCGCCGCTCCGAACGGTCGCGACGATCGAATTCGTGGTCCCGAGGTCGATCCCGACCGCGAGACGGTGTTCGTGGGGTGCCGCGGAAAGTCCGGGCTCGGCGATTTGAAAGAGCGCCATCAGTGTAGGTTCCTTTCTGTCGTCACTTCGTCTGCGCGAGGAAGCGCTCGACGAACATCAGTTCGCGCGTGAGGTCGCGGGCCGCCTGAAAGTCGCGGCGCACGTCGATCGCGTCGGCAAGCTGCCCGAGCGCGCGGTCGCGCATCGCGCGGGCTTCCGAGAGCGCCGCTTCGGCGTCGGCCCCGCCCGCTTCCAGCGCTTCGCGCCACTCGATCTGGCGCATGAGGAATTCGGGGGGCATCGCGGTGTCGGTTTCGGCGTTCACCGGCGCGCCGTTCTGCGCGCAGAACCACGAGGCGCGGCGCACGGGATCGCGAAGCGTGTCCCACGCTTCGTTGATGCGGGCGGTCCACTGCTCCGCGACGCGGCGCTCGGCCGCCGGGCGGTCCGCAAAACGGTCCGGATGAACGCGAGCGAGCGCGCGCTCGCGCGCGCGCCCGAACTTTTCAAGATCGATGCCGAAGCGGGCTTCGGCACCGAAAAGGGCGAAGGGATCGGTCATCCTGACCCTCAGACGTGGAAGGATTCACCGCACCCGCAGCGGCTCGTCTCGTTGGGGTTGTTGAAGCGGAACCCCTCCTGCAGACCCTCGCGGGTGTAGTCGAGCTCGGTGCCGTCGATGTAGGGCAGGCTCTTTTCGTCGACGATCACCTTGACGTCGAAGCTTTCCCAAACCTTGTCGTCCTCGTTGATCGCGTCGGCGAACTCGAGCTTGTAGGCCATGCCGGAGCAGCCCGAGGTCTTGACGCCGAGACGCAGGCCGATGCCCTTGCCGCGGCGTTCGAGGTACTTGCGGACGTGACGGGCGGCCGCTTCCGTGAGCGTGACGGGCATGGTCTTACTCCTTCTTTTCCTGCTTGCTGCGGTAGTCGCGGATGGCGGCCTTGATGGCGTCTTCCGCGAGGATCGAGCAGTGAATCTTCACCGGCGGGAGCGCGAGCTCTTCGGCGATGGCGGCGTTGGTGAGCTGGGAGGCTTCGTCCAGAGTCTTCCCCTTCACCCATTCGCTCACGAGCGAGGAGCTCGCGATCGCGGAGCCGCAGCCGTAGGTCTTGAACTTGGCGTCCTCGATGACGCCCTCGCCGTTCACCTTGATCTGCAGACGCATCACGTCGCCGCAGGCGGGCGCGCCCACCATGCCGGTGCCGACGTCGTCGGCGTCCTTGTCGAGCGTCCCCACGTTGCGGGGGTTTTCGTAATGGTCGATGAGTTTTTCGCTGTAGGCCATGTTCTGGTCTCCTGGTGCTCCGGGACCCAAGAGGGCCCCGGACGGGAAATCGGGATTAGTGTTCGCTCCACTCGATCTTCGAGAGGTCGAGGCCCTGCTGGTGCATTTCCCAGAGCGGGCTCATTTCGCGGAGCTTCGCCACCTTTTCGACGAGGCTCTTGACGACGTAGTCGATCTCCTCTTCGGTCGTGAAGCGCCCGAGCGTGAAGCGGATCGAGCTGTGGGCGAGTTCGTCGTCGCGGCCGAGCGCGCGCAGCACGTAGCTCGGTTCGAGCGACGCCGACGTGCACGCCGACCCCGAGGAGCACGCGATGTCCTTCAAGGCCATCATCAGGCTTTCGCCCTCGATGAACGCGAAGCTCACGTTGAGGTTGTGGGGCGAGCGGTGCTCCCAGTTGCCGTTCAGATAAATCTCGGGAATGTTGCTGCGGATGCCGTCCCAGAGGCGGTCGCGCAGGCGGCGAAGGCGCGGAAGCTCTTCATCCAATTCGAGCTTCGCCAAGCGGTACGCTTCGCCCATGCCGACGATCTGGTGCGTGGCGAGCGTGCCGGAGCGCATGCCGCGCTCGTGGCCGCCGCCGTGGATCTGGCACTCGATGCGAACGCGCGGACGGCGGCGGACGTAAAGCGCCCCGATGCCCTTCGGGCCGTAGACCTTGTGCGCGGAGAGGCTCATCAGGTCGCACTTGATCGCGTCGACATCGAGCGGCATGTGGCCCGGGGCCTGCGTCGCGTCGCAGTGGAAGAGGATCCCGCGCTCACGGCACATCGCGCCGATCGCTTCGAGGTCCTGAATGACGCCGATTTCGTTGTTGACCGCCATGACGGAGACGAGGATCGTGTCGGGGCGCATCGCGGCGCGGAGCGCCTCGAGGTCGATCAGACCGTCTTCCTGAACGTCGAGGTACGTGACCTCGTAGCCTTCCGTTTCCAGGTGGCGCATGGAATCCAAAACCGCCTTGTGTTCGGTTTTCACCGTGATGAGGTGCTTGCCCTTCTCGCGGTAGAAGTGCGCGGCGCCCTTGATCGCGAGGTTGTCGGCTTCGGTCGCGCCCGACGTCCAGACGATTTCGCGGGGATCCGCACCGATCAAGGCGGCGACGTGGCCGCGGGCTTCCTCAACCGCCTTTTCGGCCGTCCAGCCGTAGGCGTGGCTGTGCGAAGCGGGATTCCCGAAGTCTTCCGTCAGGAAGGGGATCATCTTGGCGGCGACGCGGGGATCGACGGGCGTCGTGGCGGAGTAGTCAAGGTAAACCGGAAGCTTCATGATGCGTTCCTTTGTGTCGTTCAGGGTCTCTCGCCCGTCTCAGGGACGGGTCTGGTGTCGATGCGAATCGTGTTCGTGCTTCGCCGTGGGGATCACCGCGGGGACGTGTTGGCGCTTGCCCTTGCGGTGCTTTTCCTCGGCAACGAGCGACGCGAGCGTGATGCCGGAGAGGAAGCTCTCGATGACGCCGTTCAGCCTCTCCCACAGGTGGTGGGTGAGACAGGCGGCGCCGCCGAGGCATGTCCCCGTGCCCCCGCACTGCGACGTGTCGAGGTTTTCGTCGACCGCGGCGATGATGCGGTCGATCGTGATCCGTTCGGGAACGTCCGCAAGCTTGTAGCCGCCGCCGGGACCGCGCGTGCTCTCAACGAGCCCCGCGCGGCGCAGCCGGCAGAAGAGCTGCTCCAGATAGGCGAGCGAAATCTTCTGCCGCTCGGCGATCTGGGAAATCGGGATCGGGCCTGAGCCCTCGGCCTGGTGCAGGGCGATGTCCACCATCGCCGTGACGGCGAAACGCCCTTTGGTCGTGAGCTTCACGTCGGTCCTCCTCCCTGCGGTGTGTCCCAAAAAAGCCGGGCGGAAGGCCTCTCCCGGCCCTCTCGCCCATACCCGACCAATTCAGTCGGTTATTCAGCGTGAGACGAATCATATACCCAAATACCCGACCAAACAAGTCAGCCATTCGACTTGACCGAAGGTGGTAGGGAAAGACGTACGGACGGGGTAGCGAAGGACGAAAAAGCCGACCCATCGGGGGGTCGGCTCTTCGTCGCGTCAATCCTTCTCGGAGAAGCTTTCTCAGAGAGGCGTATTCTCTTCGGGCGGGAGCTCCGCCAAGAGCTTCTTCGCCTTCTTTTCGAGGTTCTCCAAAAGGCCCTCGCAGGCGTCCGTGCAGTATTCGATCACCTGGTTGAAGCCTTCGTTGAGCCCGTAATAGGGGTCCGGCACCACCGCGGCGTCGATGTCGTTCGCGTAGCGCATGAGAAGCTGGATCTTGTGGCGGTACTGCGCGGGCGAGCGCTGCTGGAGTTCGGTGAGGTTCTCCCAGTCCATCGCCAGGATCAGATCGGCTTCCTCAAAGTCTTCCAGGGCGACCTGGCGGGCACGATGCTTGGAGATGTCGAGACCGCGCTTCCTCAGGGCCAACTGCGCGCGCACGTCGGGCGCTTCGCCCACGTGATAGTCGCTCGTGCCGGCGCTGTCCGAGGTGATGACGCGCTCGAAGCCGAACTGCTTGACCATGCGGGTGAAGATCGCCTGCGAAGTCGGGCTCCGGCAGATGTTCCCCGTACAGACGAAAAGTATTTTGATCACGATGTTCACCGAACGGGCCGCCGAGGACCCGGCAAAGATGGTTCCAATGCTGGGTATCCTACCGCAGACGGTGGCGCTTGACTATATCTTTTTCGGAGGCCGCCCCGATTGAGGCCGATCCCAAGGGCCTCACCTGTGCCCGGGAAGCCTCAACGGTCGACCGACGCGCCGAAGGCTTCTTCGCGCAGGGCGCGCAGCTCCTCACGCAGCTTCGCCGCGCGTTCGAAGTCGAGGTTCCGCGCAGCCGTCATCATCTCGTCCTCGAGCTTCTTCAGGGCCCTGGCGAGTCCCTTTTCGTCCGTGGGAACGGCGGGCTTCGCCGTCTCCTCCGACGGCGGGACCAGCATGTCGGGACCGCGCTCGACGACGTCGATGATGTCGCGGATCTCCTTCTTGACGCCGCGCGGCACGATCCCGTGTTCGCGGTTGAAGGCTTCCTGCTTTTCTCTTCGGCGTTCGGTTTCGCCCACCGCCTTCCTCATCGAGTCCGTCATGCGGTCGGCGTAGAGGATGGCGCGGCCGTGAAGGTTACGGGCAGCGCGGCCGATCGTCTGGATGAGGGACCGCTCGCTTCGCAGGAACCCCTCCTTGTCGGCGTCGAGAATGGCAACCAGGGAGACTTCCGGAATGTCGAGGCCCTCGCGCAGCAGGTTGATGCCTACGAGCACGTCGAAGACCCCGGCGCGGAGGTCGCGGATGATCTCGACGCGCTCGACGGTGTCGATGTCGGAGTGGAGGTACCTCACCCGCACACCGTGCTCCGACAAGAAGTCCGTGAGGTCTTCGGCCATGCGCTTCGTGAGGGTGGTGACGAGGACGCGCTCACCCTTCTTGACGACCTCATGGATTTCGGAGAGCAGATCGTCGACCTGGGAGACCGCCGGGCGGATTTCGACCGCCGGGTCGACGAGCCCGGTGGGGCGCACGACCTGCTCGACGATTTCGCCGCCGCTCTTCTCCAACTCGTAGTCGGCGGGCGTCGCGGAGACGAAGATCGAGCGCTTCATCTTCGACTCGAACTCGTCGAACCGGAGCGGCCGGTTGTCGAGCGCCGAAGGCAGACGGAAGCCGTAGCGCACGAGCGTTTCCTTCCGCGCGCGGTCGCCGCGGTACATGCCGCCGATCTGGCCCATCATCACGTGGCTCTCGTCGAAGAACATCAGCGTGTCTTCGGGGAGGTAGTCGATGAGGCACGGGGGCGGCGCCCCGGCGGGGAGGCCCGTCAAGTGGCGGCTGTAGTTTTCAATCCCCTTGCAGAAGCCCACCTGGTCCATCATCTCCATATCAAAGCGCGTGCGCTGCTCCAGGCGCTGGGCTTCCACGATGAGGCCCTCGTTCAGAAGCTCCTGGCGGCGCTCCTTCAATTCTTCGCCGATCGTCCCCAGGGCGCGGACGATCTCTTCCCGCGGCGTCACGTAGTGGCTCGCCGGGTAGACGACGAAGCGCGGAACCTTCTGCTCGACGGCCCCCGTGATGGGGTCAAAGAGCAGGATCGCATCCACCTCGTCGTCGAAGAGCTCCACGCGCACCGCACTTTCGGCGTGCTCCGCCGGAAAGACGTCGATCGTGTCGCCGCGCACGCGGAAGGTGCCGCGCACGAAGTCCATGTCGGTGCG
>NZ_JH604985.1:64675-65882 GCF_000250875.1 Sutterella parvirubra YIT 11816
GCATCTTGACCAACTGGCTGATGAGCTGCCGCTGCGTGCGGCGGTCGCCGCGGCGCAGGATGCAGCGCATCTCGGTGTAGCTCTCGGGGGCGCCGATGCCGTAGATCGCGCTCACGGTGGCGACGATGATCGTGTCGCGGCGCTCCAGGATCGATTTCGTCGCGGCCAGGCGCATCTGCTCGATGTGCTCGTTCACCGCGGCGTCCTTCTCGATGAAGAGGTCGCGGGCCGGGACGTAGGCTTCCGGCTGGTAGAAGTCGTAGTAGGAGACGAAGTACTCGACGGCGTTCTCGGGGAAGAACTCGCGCATCTCGGCGTAGGTCTGCGCGGCGAGCGTCTTGTTCGGGGCCATGATGAGGGCGGGCGAGCCGCACCGGGCGATGACGTTCGCCATGGTGTAGGTCTTCCCCGAGCCGGTCACGCCCAAAAGCGTCTGGCTCATCAGCCCCGCATCCAACCCGAAGCAGAGCTTCTCAATCGCGCCGGGCTGGTCTCCCGCCGGCGGGAAGGGTTGGTGAAGGACGAAGGGCGAATTGTCGAAGGTGACCTTTTCCACGTACGGCTCCCTGAAGTGATCCGTTCATTCTACGTCGGGAGGGTTCCCGTCCCGTGTCCGGCACTCACATGATCATTACATTTATTTACATCCGTACTCTTGCGAAACACAAGACGTCTCAATAGAATTCCAAGTCTTGATTCCCCGATAGCTCAGTCGGTAGAGCGACGGACTGTTAATCCGCAGGTCGCTGGTTCGAGCCCAGCTCGGGGAGCCAAGTTCAACGCTTCGACTTCTACCGCTTGAAGCGTCAAGTACTCCCCGATAGCTCAGTCGGTAGAGCGACGGACTGTTAATCCGCAGGTCGCTGGTTCGAGCCCAGCTCGGGGAGCCAAGAATACACGAAGAAGGGAAGATCGCGAGATCTTCCCTTTTTTGTCGTCTGAAGAAAGGCCCTCACGGCAACCTCCGCCCCTGAGCACCAACGAACCCGCGGCCGGGAGGAACGCGCCGTACGTCTTCACGACCTCCCCTCCAGGATGAAGCCCTTCCTGGTGCGCTCCCAAACGCTCTCCTTCTCGGCTCAACCCTCCCCCATTCAGAGGCTCTCAGCGTGCGCCGTGGGCCCTCCCGGGCGCGCTCAGACGCCTTATCCAGCAGCCCCCTTCAGCCGCCCAAGCCGCCCCCGGGGCCGCGTCGGCGGCCCTCGGC
>NZ_JH604985.1:65997-66082 GCF_000250875.1 Sutterella parvirubra YIT 11816
TCGGCCGCGTGAGCGGCCGGCGGGACGCCGTGCCGGGAAGCCGAAAAAGACAAAACCCCGACCTCTGTGCGAGATCGGGGTTTCG
>NZ_JH604986.1 GCF_000250875.1 Sutterella parvirubra YIT 11816
CCGTTTCGATTCGCACGTTCGACGTGCGCGCAGACCGGACACCGTTGGCTGGTGTAGGCGCAGTTCACCTCAACAACCTCAAAGCCGAAAAGCGCTCCCTTCAGCTTGAGGGCGTCGATGATCTTTCCGCGGACCCAGCCGGAGAGCCAGCGGCGAACCCGCACCGGGATGCTCTCGTACGAGAACTCGCCGAAGCGCTCGACGACGTACACGTTGGCGGGATTCCGTTTGATGAGTTCGTTCACGGCATGATTGATCAGGCTGTCGATGGCCTCTTCGTTGGCGTGAAGCTCCTTCCTGAGGGTCCCGTTCGAGAGGCAGCAGCGCTCGATGCGGCGCGCGACGACCTTGTCGGTGCAGTTGCGGGCTCGCGCCTGCAGAGGACCGCGCCCGCGGCCGGCGTCGTAGAGAATCTTGGATCGCTTGATCAGAAGGTCGCCCAAAGACGGATCAACGCAGGTCTTCGTCACGCCGCGCTGGGTGACTTGGCGCTCCCGGCGGGTTCCGTAGCGATTGCCGTCGTCGTCCGTGAAGACTTCGGAGAAGCCCAGGTCGAGCGCGACGATCCTGAGAAGACCGGACTTGGCCATCTCCTCGTTGAGTTTCTTGAGCGCCGGGCTGAAGCGCCGGTGCTTCTCGTCGAGTTTGTGTTGGACCGTGAAGCGGTAGCCCGTTTCGGGGCTCCCGCTCATGCGGATGGTCGGGCGTTTGTACGTCCCACTCCCCGAGCCTTTGCGGAGGGCGTTGGGTCCGATCCCAAGAAGCGGAATGTGAAGGCGCGGCGGATCGTCGTTTTCGTCTTTCCGCAGTTGAGTCAGGTCAAAGAACTC
>NZ_JH604987.1 GCF_000250875.1 Sutterella parvirubra YIT 11816
GACGGTCCGATGCCCCAGACGCGTGAGCACATCCTGCTCGCCCGCCAGGTCGGCGTCCCCTACATCATCGTCTTCCTGAACAAGTGCGACATGGTCGACGACGAAGAGCTCCTCGAGCTCGTCGAAATGGAAGTTCGTGAGCTCCTCTCGAACTACGACTTCCCGGGCGACGACATTCCCATCATCAAGGGCTCCGCGAAGATGGCCCTCGAAGGCGACAAGAGCCCGATCGGCGAACCCGCCATCCTCCAGCTCGCCGAAACGCTCGACAGCTACATCCCGACGCCGGAACGCGCCGTGGACCAGCCGTTCCTCATGCCGATCGAAGACGTGTTCTCGATCTCTGGCCGTGGTACGGTCGTGACGGGTCGTGTTGAACGCGGCGTGATCACGGTTGGCGACGAAATCGAAATCGTCGGCATCAAGCCCACGACGAAGACGACCTGCACGGGCGTCGAAATGTTCCGCAAGCTCCTCGATCAGGGTCAGGCCGGCGACAACGTCGGTATCCTCCTCCGTGGTACGAAGCGTGAAGACGTCGAACGCGGCCAGGTTCTCGCGAAGCCCGGTTCCATCACCCCCCACACCCACTTCAAGGGTGAGGTCTATGTCCTCACGAAGGAAGAAGGCGGCCGTCACACCCCGTTCTTCAAGGGCTATCGTCCGCAGTTCTACTTCCGTACGACGGACGTGACGGGCACGATCGAACTGCCGGAAGGCGTCGAAATGGTCATGCCCGGCGACAACATCCAGATGACCGTCAAGCTCATCTGCCCGATCGCCATGGAACAGGGCCTGCGCTTCGCCATCCGTGAAGGCGGTCACACCGTCGGCGCCGGCGTCGTCGCCTCGATCATCGA
>NZ_JH604988.1:0-22241 GCF_000250875.1 Sutterella parvirubra YIT 11816
TCGAACCTCTTCCGTGAAGAGGTTCCTTATATACAGGTAAGAGGATGGATATTTTATTTATGGCCATCGGCTGAACTCTCGTGTAATATGAGCAGATTTCTCAATCGCTTGTCGAATTTCTTCCATTGACGGTTAATTTTGAGTCGCCCGAAGAACCGAAAGCGTCTGGCGAGCTGAATATGTTCGGGTACGTAGAACCCATCGATGAGGACAACATCTACTCGCCTGTCCTTCGACACCGCCATCATGTTTGCCGGGCTGAGGTCACTCACAATGATGTTATGACGGATCATCTCGGACTTGACTGCTAAAAGGCAGTGTGTAATCTCGGCCAATGCGACAGGGTCCTCTTTGATACGCAGGACATAAGACGAGAGAAGCTCAGTGCTGTCAAATCTAGGTCCTGGTACGATAGCCTCGACAACAACACCGATCTGCGTGGGTGTCTCGATGTAGCCGTAGAACCGAGGAACGTACTTGGAGCGGATGCCCTTGTCTTCTAACTCCTGCAGATAGTCGGCCTCACGCTCGGTCTGCATGGCGAGCGTCTTCGAACTCAACTTGACGCATTGCGTGGGGTTGTTGGGGTCGAGTCGAACGACGCGCTCCCCACCCCTGCCCAAAATGGGCCAGGTGTTGATCTCTTCGTCCGAAACGGTCCGCCAGTTGATCTTGCTCATTCAAAAGTCCCGCTTTTGACGGAGTAGTGGGTTTTGCCGAGCTTTTCCGCACTGATGGCAATCTGCTTGGCCCAACGGAGAGGATTCCAACGGGCGGTCAAGTCTTCCTTGAGGCCGCCCTTGCGTTTCCTCAGTCCAATGCCGGAAGGGGCGCCGGAGAGACGCACGAGATTGATCCCGAGCCGCCAAGCTGGGTGCTTGTGGATGAACGGGAACCAAGGGGAAAACATGAAGTAGTCGACCGGGCAGTTGAATCTCGTCGTCATGGCAAGGGCGCTTTGGGCTGCGGCGCGGTTGATGAGATAGCCTTCCGTCCGGAAGGAGACGGGACGGATCTGTCGAACCAAATCCGTACCCTTTGAGGTTTTCAGAATTTTTCTGTCGATGAGGATGGTGTCACCGGGGGCATTGAATTTGACGACGTCCACGCCCTCAGGGATCCAGTCGTGGGCCGACATATATTCACCGAGCTCTTCGGCAAGCACGATGTCGTCCTCAAAGACGGCGCACCAGGCTTCATCCGTCTCCAAAAAACGAGTCCAGGCGTTGCGGTGACTCAGAAAGCACCCAACCTCGCCCGGTGTGAGCGGGTAGAGATACCCAAATCCCGAAGGCGCGCACCAACGCTGAAGCTCTTCTTCGGGAAGCGCGCGCCCCAGTACGGCGGAGAGTCGTTCCACTTCCAGGCCGAGACGGCCGAACTGGGGTCGTAGCGCCGACCACCGGTCGGTGCTTTGGTCAAGATTGATGACGCAACGGTACATGACGGGGGTTACTTCATGAAGACGAAGAAGACGGCCAAAACGAGACAGACGAAGGCCGCCGCATGATTCCAGCCGAGCGCTTGGTTTTGAAAGGCCAAAAGCGAAAAGACGCAGAAGACACCGAGGGTGATCACCTCTTGGATGATCTTCAACTGTACCAAAGTGAAGGGACCGCCGTTCTCGATGAATCCGATGCGGTTTGCGGGCACCATGAAGCTGTACTCCAGGAGTGCAATGCCCCAAGAGAAGAGCACGACGGTGTAGAGCGGCCAGGAGCTGATCAGCTTCGCGCTCTGCAGCTTCAGGTGCGCGTACCAGGCCAACGTCATGAAGATGTTGGAGACCAAAAGCAGGGCGATGGTGGTCAGACCTTTGTTGAGCATTGTGGGGGTCCTGTGGTCCGGGAATGGGGTCAGACCGTACGGTGGTAGAGCGAAGCGAAGACCGCGCGGACGATGCCGTCCACGGCGTTCGCCACGCGGGGAAGCGCCAGATCGGTGTCTTCCTTCCGGAGTTCTTCCAAAGAGAAGTGCTGCGCTTCCAAGGCTTCCTCAACGGACGCCTTCCAGAATTCGGGACTTTCTCCCTCACGCCAGTCGCCACGGCCGCGGCCGAAATGCGCGACGGCGAGGTAGAGAAGGACGGCCTCCAACACGAAGCGCTTCACCGCGCTTTCGCTCCAGGAGACTTCAACGCCGTTTTTCTTCCTCACGCCGTTGTAGAGCGCCGCAGCGCCCGCACCCCCCAAGGCGCCAACGATGCCGCCCAAAAGCGTACCGAGTCCCAGCGTGAGACCGCCCGTGCCGACGTCGGCCGCCGCACCGGCAGCCGCTCCCGACGCCGCACCGATCCCGCCGCCGACGGCGGCGGCCCGAACGCCGTCCACGGCGTAGGACGCCAGCGACCAGTCGGACTTCATGCGGCGGATGATCTCGCGGGAAACGCCTCGGCCGCGAAGGCCGTGAAGCTCAATGAGGGTTTTGGTGAGGGCGCAGAAGCTGTCGGCCGCACGCACGGAGAGCGCGGTCTGCGCGTCCGCAATGGGGTCTGCGGCTGTCGAGAAGAGGCCGAGTTTTTTGGCGACCGACTTCACCTTTGTCGAAAACCCTGCGTTTTCGACCCATTCGTGCGCACTGGCTTGGAGCCAAACGTGCCGCGCGAGCGCCTCGACGGCGCTCGCGTAGACCGCGCGTCTGGCGCGCGTCCAGGAAAGGCGAAGTTCCTCAAAGACGCTTTGCTGTTCGGGTTGGACCGCGCGGCCGACGGCGTCAAAAAGTGCTGCCTCCTGCACCCAGCAACGCGCAAAGGCGTCCATGGGAAGAACGTCGGTGACGAACGGGTATTCTGCGAGGGATGCCTTCCAATGGGCGAGTTCGGCGGCCTCCTCTTCGGGAGGGCGGGGCTTGCCCATTTGATTCAGAAGCACGATGACGGGCTTTCCGATGTAGGCGAGGATCTGCATCTCCGCCGGGATGTAGGGCGCCTTTTCAGGCGGCTCTGCCGCGTTCACCAAGTAGAGCACCACGCTCGTCACGTCGCGGATGTGACGCACCGAGCGTTGGTCCAACCAGAAGGAGCGGTCCGTGAAGCGGTCCCACACTTCAGAGAGGAACCATCCGAGGGGGTTCCCTCGGCCTTCGAGGCGCTTCGCCAGGGCGACGGAGTTCCCAAACCCCGGCGTGTCCCACAGGATGAGCTCGCCCCCGGTGCTGCTTCGCGCGAGGACGTAGTCGTCCGTCGTCTCGGTGACGTGGGCGCGGTCGGCAACCTCGCCCACGTCCTTCAGAAGGAGCGTGCGCGCCAACGTCGTCTTGCCGACGTTGGTGTGGCTCACGAGGCTCAAGTGAATGCGAAGCGGATCCGAAGCAGCCATCTCGATGGTGAAGAGATTGGAAGAGAACCCCTTATTTTACGGGGCTTCGAAGCTCTTCCAAAAGACGAATGCGGGCTTCGACCGGATTTTCAATGGGGTCGGGGTCGAAAACCTTCAAACGGGCATGATGCTGGGCGGCGAAGGTTTCCCAAAGCGCCAATCTGGAGGCGATCTTGTCGGCGTCGAATCTGCGGGAGAGTTCCGAGGCGTCAAGCACCACCGTACGGGGTTTGGGGAGGCTCTCCGCATGGCGTCCGTGAACGTCGTCTTCAGGCGTCGCCGCGGCGTTGAGGACCAACGCCGCAGGGGAAGGCGCGGACTGAGGTTCTTGGTCACCCCAAAGATCAGCGTCGAGCACGCGGCATCCGGGAAGCGCTTCCGCAGCTTCACGCCAAAGCTTGTCGGCCTCTGCCGGGAGAAGGAGGGAAAAGGGTCGGTCCGCTTCCAGAATCGACCGCGTGTAGTCCGACCGGAGCGGCAGCGTCACCACGGGGTTGCGCAGCCGCAGCTGGGCGATGAGCCCGAGTAAGCCACGGGGCAACCAAATTACCGCCAACACCGTGATGATGATCTGAAGGAGCCACGGGGCAGCATCTGCGGGAGAGCCCATGCTGGAGGCGAAATTCAGGGCCGTCGCACCGGCGGCGTCGAGGTTCGCCGCGGCGAAGGGATACGTGAGCTCGAGGATGGATGCGACCACGTCGGGCCGCTGCGCCAACCAGGTGCTCTCCCAACCGACCACATAGGCCGTGCCGATACCTCGCAACGCCACGGAGAGCACCCATCCCAACGCAAACATCGCGGCGGCCAAATGGAAGGCCCGCGAGAGAGCGATGCCGACGAGCGGCGAGGTGACCCGACTCCACCGATCGAAAAAGGCACGTTCCCGGGGTTTCGCGCCGGGAAGCACGCGGCGAAGCCGCGTGCACAAGAGGGCTAGCATTCCTTCTTCGCGGGGATCGTCGGCGTGACTCCGCCGGAAGGGCTTCAGAAGGAGCTTCGCCACCAGACTCACGTAGATCGCGAGGTTCCAAAGCAGAAGCGCCAGAAAGGGCGGCGCCAACAGGTTGATGCGGGCGTACTCGGCCGTGAGTTGGTCGGAGAAGGCGCCGAAGAGAAGTGCGGCGAGTCCCAACGCCATGGTAGGCCAGAAGGTGCCGGGAAACTTCGGCGGCTGAGCGGCGTCCATCCGGGCCATGACGAGTCGGGCCCTCAGCGGGAGAAGCTTGGCGGGATCGTCCGCATGATCTCCCGCCAACTGTTTCGCTTCCGTGGTGGCACGTCGAGCATCTTCCGGGCGCCACTTCGGATCCGACTCCAGCACTTCGGCGAACACCACGTCACGGGCGTCGGCCATCGGCAGTCTGACCTCGGTCTTCATTTCGCGGACACCCGGTCCAGGTCCGGGTCCTCAAAGGGAAGGTTGGGACGAATCCAAGCATAGTCGGATCGGAGGATGTCCTGCGTTGGATCCGTCCCGCGAAGGCGGATCCCGGCGACGTCCAAGAGTACGGGCGAGAGCCAGTCGCCCCGGAAGGGGCGGCTGGCGGTGACGCGCCGGTCTTCCGCGGAAGACCAAAGCAGTAGCGGAATCCGGTAGCCGCCGGCCGTCGTGGCGGAATGCCCCGTACGGTTGGCGCCTTCGCCCAACTCCTGACTGTGGTCCGAGAGGTAGATCCACTCGACGGCCGTGTGCGCGGCCTTTTCCTTCGCCATCCGCCAGGTGCGGCTGATGACGTCGTCCTGGTAGAGCATCACTTCGTCGTAGTCGTCGTTCGCTTCAATGACGCGGATCGACCGGTCGAGGTCTTCAAGGCGCTTTTCTACGGCGTCCTCCCCCCAGTCGCGCTCAAAGACCTCAGGCCTGCGAAGGCGGTAGTGGGGGTGCGCACCGATCAGGTGCACGACGATGAGGTGGCGCGGGGCGTCATTTCCAAGTGCGGCCGCCAGGGGCGGCAGGACCTTCCTGTCCATCGAGACGCTGGATCTCCCGCTCACGCGGTTCAGCATCTCGGCACGGTCGGCGTAGCCCGCAAAGCCGTTGCGGACCGCGGAGTCTTCCTGATTGCTGATCCACGTGACGCGCCAACCCGCCGCCTTGAAGGCGGCGATGAGGTTGAGGCGACCGTCCGGGAGCGTTTCAGCCCCGGGAAGCGGGAAGGTGAGCATCGAACGGAAGGCGGGCACGGTGCTTGAATCCACCGACCAGGCGTCGCGAACGACGCCGAGACGGTTCTCGGGATCTTGAGCGATGGCGTCGAGCTGAGGCGTCGTCTTGCGGGCATATCCGTAGAGCGACCAGTGGTCGCGGTTCGTGCTCTCGCCGATGACGAGCACCACCGTCTTGGGGCGCTCGTCTGCGGAGGTGAGGACGGACTTCGCGAAGTCGATCTGAAGTGGGCGAACCTTGGCGGCTTCGGCCCAGGTGGCCTGAAGCTCGGCGACGTCGTCCAACACGTTCGACCAATAGACGGGCGGAAGGTTCCCGCGCCAGGGGCGCTGGTACCAACCGAAGGCGGAGATGACGATGAGGATCAGGAAGATGGTGCGGGTCGTCCTGAGCCGCCGGACGGGCCGGTTGTCGATCGGCCGGACGCGCAGAAGCCGCACGAGGATCCAAAGCCCAAGCAATATGACGGCGGCGGTGGTGCCCACCCAAAGGAGGACGTCGCCGATTTCGTGCGTGAGGAATTCCAACGATTCCGACGGGGTCGTGTTGGCGACGGCCTCCAACACGATTTCGGATTTCGGATCGGCAGCGTGGACGTACTTCAGGTAGCCGCGAAGCCCCGTATCCACCCATACGGGTACGAAACCGAGCATTGCCATGACGCCGACCACGCAACGACCGGTGTTGCGCAGGAAGGGAACGAGAAGCAGCAGAAGCCCGAACGGAATCGTGAAGCTCCAGATCTGAACGGCACGAAAGGGCGGCACCGTCACGGCGAGGTACGCGACCGTGAGCGCAAAAAGCGCCGTCACGGCGCGAAGCGCCCGAGCTTCCGGCGTCCAAAGAAAGTGAAGGGGCTGTCTCATGACCTGTCGGCGATCCGGAGTTGGACCAAAAGGTTTTCGGCGGCCGTCCTGGGCGAAGCCTGTCCGCAGATGGCGGAGACGACGGCGATCCCGTCGACGCCCGTGCGCATGACGTCGGCGGCGTTCGACGCGCCGATCCCGCCGATCGCCACGACGGGGAGCGGCGTGGCCGCGCGGAGCGCGGCGAGACCGTCCAACCCGACGGCCTCCCCCGCGTCCTTTTTGGTGGCGGTCGCCCAAACGGGGCCGATGCCGAGATAGTCGACGAGCGCGGGATCCGCGCCGCGGACTTCTGCCATGCAACCGGCGGAGAGCCCCAGGATCATGTCGGGGCCGATGATCCGGCGTGCGTCCGCGGGAGAGAGGTCGTCCTGACCGACGTGAAGGCCGTCGGCACCGACGGCCGCGGCCACGTCGGCATGGTCGTTGATGATGAGCGGGATGCCCCGGGGACGAAGAATCTCCAAGAGATCTCTCGCGCAGGCCGCCAACGCACGCTTCTTCCAAGTGGGCGCGCGCAACTGCACGATGGTGACGCCGCCTTCGAGGGCTTCCTCCGTCGTGCGGAGCATGCCTTCGGCGCCCCCGCAAAGATCCGGGTCGAGCACGAGGTAGAGCGAGAGATCAAAGGTCTTCATCTCAGTCCTCTTCAAAGAGCGCGTCGATGTAGGCCGTATGGAAGGTGCCGGGGCGCACGGAGATGCGTGCGGCGGCTTCCGCCGCCCGCTTGGCGGCGAAGCACGAGGCGGCCGCGGCGTGGAGGGGCTCTTCAGGCATCGCGCCCACGTAGGCCGCGACGAGCGCCGAGAGCGAGCATCCCGTGCCGACGACGAGCGTCGCCGTCGGGTGGCCGCCTTCGACCACCAAGGTGCGCGTCCCGTCCGTCACGAAGTCGCGCTCTCCCGTCACCACGATGATGCTGCCGGTCTCCGTCGCGAAGCGCTTTGCGGTCTCCACCGCAGCGTCGGACGCATCCGTGCTGTCGACGCCGCAGCCTCCTTGACCGGTACCGGCCAAGGCGAGGATTTCGCTGGCGTTCCCGCGGATCACGGTGGGGCGGCGCTCCACGAACGAGCGGATCACGCCGTCGCGCCAAGGGAGAATCCCGGCCGCGACGGGGTCCAACACCCAGGGGTGACCGACGGCCTCGGCGCCCTCCACGGCGCGGCGCATCCCTTCGATGCGCTCGGGCGTGGGGGTGCCGATGTTGACGAGCACGGCGTGCGCGATGCGGGCGAAGTCGCCGGATTCTTCCGGGCTCACCACCATGGCGGGCGAGGCGCCCGCCGCCAAAAGAACGTTCGCCGTGATTTCCTGCACGACGTCGTTGGTGAGGCACTGCACGAGGGGGCGGACGCCGCGCATGGCGCGGCGGCACCGGGCGAATTCGGCCCGGTCAAAAACTTCCATGGTCATCCGTGGACGGCTCCGTTTGAGAATGATGGGAAACATATCACACTGAGGGCGGCCGTCTCCCCACGGCGCTCCGTACAATGGCATTTCGTTGCGAAATCCGAAAGAAGGCTCATCCATGGCGCTCATCCACCCGCAATTCGACCCGGTGGCGGTCTCCCTCGGCCCCGTCGCCGTCCATTGGTACGGACTGATGTACCTCCTGGGGTTCGTCTGCTTCTGGTGGCTGGGCCGCATGCGCGCGAAGGAGTCCTGGCGTGGGCTTACGCCGGACGACGTGGAGAATCTGCTCTTCTATGGGGTCTTCGGCGTGATTCTGGGTGGGCGCCTCGGCTACTGCCTCTTCTACCAGCCCGGCTACTACCTCGCGGAGCCGCTCCGCATCCTGGAGGTTTGGCAGGGCGGCATGAGCGCGCACGGGGGGCTACTGGGCGTCGTCGTCGTCATGCTGATCTATGCGCGCCGTCAGGGGCTCACGTTCTGGCAGATTGCGGACTTCGTTTCGCCCATCGTCCCCCTGGGTCTCTTTTTCGGGCGCATCGGCAACTTCATCAACGGGGAGCTTTGGGGGCGGGAGGCTTCAGCGGACCTCCCTTGGGCGATGATCTTCCCGCAGGCGGGGGACGGCATCCCGCGCCACCCTTCGCAACTCTACGAAGCGGGGTTGGAGGGACTGCTGCTCTTCATCTTCTTGTGGATCTGGTCCAGAAAGCCGCGGCCCTCCGGCACCGTCGCGGCGCTCTTCGCGTTGGGGTACGGGCTCGGGCGCTTCGTCGTGGAGTACTTCCGGGAGCCTGACGCGTTCCTGGGGTTGCAGGCGTTGGGGTTGTCGCGTGGGCAGTGGCTGACGCTTCCCCTCATCCTCGTGGGACTTGGTGCCTACGTCTGGCGCCGCAAGCGCGCCTGAACGATCAAAACAAATCGGGCCGCTCCGTTCGGGGCGGCCCGATCTCATTGAAGTCTTCAGCTCAGCAGAAATCAGTTATCGCCGAACCACTTCTTGTAGATCGCCTGGTATTCGCCGGAGGCTTTGAGGGCGGCGAGCGCATCGTCGAGCTCCTTCGCGAGCTTCACGTTGTCCTTCGCGACCACCATGGCGAACTGGTCGGCGGAGAGCATTTCGGGGAGGTGCACCGTCGCCTCGGCGATCTTCGGCTGCTGCGTGAGGATGTAGGCCGTGACCGGGCGGTCGTTGATGACGGCGTCGGTGCCGCCCACCTGCAGGTCGAGAATCGCTTCGCCCGCATTGTTGAAGGTGCTCACCTTGGCGTCCTTGATGGTCTTCGCCATGGTGGCGGCGGTCGTACCGATCTGCACGCCGACCTTCCTGCCTTCAAGGTCCTTGAAGGACTTGATCTTGTCGGCGTCGGCCTTCTTCACGAGGATGGTGAGGCCGGACTCGTAGAAGGGCGCCGTAAAGAGCACGCGCTTCTTGCGCTCTTCCGTGACGGAGAAGCCAGAGGCGCCCACGTCGGCGGTGCCCGCCAGAATCGCCGGGATGATGCCGTCGAAGCCGATGTTGAGCATCTTGACGTCGTAGCCGAGGTGCTTGCCCATGGCGCGCACGAGTTCCATCTCGAAGCCGGTGATTTCGTTCGTCTGCGTGTTGACGAATTCAAAGGGCGGGAAGGTCGGGTTGACGGCGACGCGGAGTTCCTTGGCGGCGTTGGCGGCGAAGGGAAGCGCAAGCGAAAGGGCGGCGACGGCCGCGAGCGTGAATTTCTTCATGTCGGATCCTCTAAGTGGCGGGGTGCGGCTCGAAGGTAAGGCGTGAGGCGCAACCCAAAATGCGCCGACGTTGGTTGGGGGACCGCCGACGGCGCCGATTTTCCCCACTATAGCCAAGGGACCGCTGAGCAACTTTGGGGAGCCGACCGGGGTCGCGAAAAGGCCCGCAGATTTGATGAATCTCTGCGGGCCTAAGCGCAATCTCCTACGGGTTGCCGAGGGGCCGTCAGAAGGCGTTCACGGCCTTCCAGAGCATGTAGGAGGCGAGCACGTAGAGGAGCGTCGCGAAGATCCGCTTCAGGGGCTTCGTGTCGATGGCGTGCGCGGTGCGCGCGCCCAGAGGCGCCGTGAACATGCTCATCACGGCGACGGAGAAGAGCCCGGGAAGATGGACGAACCCGAGCATCTCGGGGAAGGCGGGGAGCCCCGGCACGTTCCAACCGCTCCAGACGTAGCCCAGGGTGCCGGCGAACGCGATGGGGAAGCCCAGCGCCGCGGAGGTGCCGATGGCGTTGTGGACCTTGACGTTGCAGTACGTCAAGAACGGCACCGAAATGAAGCCGCCGCCGGCGCCGACCAAGGCGGAAATGACGCCGATCCCGGTACCCGCGCCGAAGAGCCCGGCGGAGCCGGGAAGCGTGCGCGAGGGCGAGGGCTTCCCGCCGAGGAACATCTTCGTCGCGGAGAAGTAGACGAAGCCCGCGAAGATCAGCGCCACCCAGAAGGTGGAAAGGGCGCCCGCGATCTGGGCGCCCAAGGCGGCGCCCACCAAAATCCCCGGGGCGATGCCGAGCGCCACCTTCCAGAGGACGGCGCCGCGCGCCGCGTGGGCGCGTACGGACGAAATCGACGTGAAGAGGATCGTCCCCATCGAGGTGGCGATCGCCGCATGGACGACGTGCTCGGGCGGAACCCCCGCCTGGCCGAGCAGAATCGTGAAGAAGGGCGTCAGCACCATGCCGCCGCCGATGCCGAGAAGCCCCGCCAGAAAGCCCGTGCAGGCGCCGAGCATGGCGAGTTCAACGATGATGATGGGATCCATGAGGCGCCGCCTCCTTGCAGGCCGGGAAAGTGGAGTTGAGGGTCAGAAGAGATGGTCGGTGATGAAGCGGAATTCTTCCGCCGTCACCGGGGTGATCGACAGACGGTTGCCGCGTCGAAGAACCGGCATCTCGGCCAGTTCGGAATGTTCGCGGAGCGCGGTGAGCCCGATGACGGGCACCTTGAAGAGGCCCTTCACGTTGATCGTGAGCCAGCGGGGATTGTCTTTTGAGCTCTTTGCGTCGAAATATTCGTTTTCGGGATCGAACTGAAGCTCGTCCGGGTACGGTTCGGAATCGATCACCGCAAGCCCCACGATGCCGGGTTCGGGGCAGCTCGAGTGGTAGAAGAGCACGCCGTCCCCGACGGACATGTCGTCGCGGATGAAGTTGCGCGCCTGATAGTTGCGGATGCCGAACCAGGAGACCGGCGCGGCGAGCGCATCGTCGATGCTGCACTCGCCCGGTTCGGTCTTCATGAGCCAAAAGCGCCGGGCGTTCTCCCGGACGCGGCGGATGGTTTCTTCGTTCGTCAAGACGCACCTCAAGGGAATTCTCAAACAAAGAGAGGACGCCTTCTCATCGGAAGAGCGTCCTCTGCGGAATGGGGCCTGCAGTGGTGCGGGGCTACGTATCCTGAACCGGGAGTTCAGGGCGGTCGGCTCCGGAGCGGAACGGGCCAGTCAACGCGTGACCGGCACACCATCGGCTCTTCGAGTACACCGACCATTTTGCTTTGGCATTGGTTCTAGGTACTTTGGAGCCCGGATGCGGTCCACCGCAGGGTTGAACCCATTGTAGCGGATTGCGGCTCAGAAGAGCGCGCCGATTTTCGTGTCCCGGAAGATCGCGTCTTCGCAGAGGCGGCAGAGCCGCCGGACGTGTTCGAGATCCTCGTCGGTGTGCGCGGGTTCGGTCGCCAAGGGCACGGGCTGCGCTTTGGCCTGCGGCTTCGCGGGCGGAACGGGTTCGCTCTTCGCCGCCTGTTCTTCGGCAGCCGTCTTGGCGGCTTCTTCGGCCTTCTTCGCTTCGTAGGCGACTTCGAGCGCCGTGAGAACCGCGATCTGGTCGGCGGCGATCACCTTGCCGCTCGCCTTCATGGCTTCCATCTGGCGGTCGATCTGCGCGGCGCAGTCGCGAAGGAGATCCTCCTCGCCGGTACTCACCGCGAGACGGTACTTGTGGTTGTAGATCGAAACGATGACTTCGGGCACGGCGTCCTCCTTCAGCGTTCGTCCGTCGGGCGGTTGAATTGGGCGAGCATGCCTTCCATGCGGGAGCGCACGTCCTGGAGCTGCGCGCGGGTGCGGGCGAGCTCCGCCTCACGCGTGGCGAGCTGGTTGCGCAACTGCTGATTGAGCCCGCGTTCGTTCTGAAGCCGGGCGATCAGCTGCTCGATGAGCGACTGAAGGCGGTTGAGTTCGGCTTTCATGGTCATTTTTCAGCGGATTCGGCGGCGGGTTCGTTCTTGGGTTCGGCGTTGGGCTCAACAAGCGGCGCGGGCTCCTGCTTCGGGGGGCGCGCGTCGAACGTGCGGATGTTGCCGAGGATGAGCTGGTCGGCCTGCTCTTCGTCGGGCATCGCGTCGGACGTCCAATGGTCGACGCGGCGCTCTTCGTTGAAGAAGACCGTGAGGCGCCGGAGCTGCACGTCGCCGTCGCCGCGACGGAGGTAGTAGACGTAGTCCCACTGATTGATGTGGAACTGGTCCCGGATCAACGGCACGCCGAGCAGGAACTGAACCTGCGCGTCGGTCATGCCGCGCTCGAGCTGAAGCACCATTTCGCTCGTCACGAGGTTGCCCTGGTGGACGTCGGCGCGGTAGGGCTGCAGGAAGTAGGGGACGTAGTCCTCCGTGTTCTCCCACATGTCCGCCATGGTAAAGCACCCGGTCAGGGACGTGATCATCGCGAGGCCGGAAGCGGCGAGAAAGAGCTGTCGAGTGAACATAAAAGCCGTTGTGCCGTGGTCAAAAGATGGGTCGGGTGGTCAAGATGCACGCCGACAACGTATGATAAAGGGTATTCGATCGAAAAAACCAAGGACCGGACAGCCGTGAGCGAAAACTCCTCGAATCAAGCCAGCAACGATCTGAAGACCATGGGTCTGAAGGTCACCGCGCCGCGTCTGAAGATTCTCGACATCTTCCAAAGGCTCTCGGCCGACGCCGAGAAGGAGCGCCGTCATCTCTCCGCCGAAGAAATCTACAAAGTGCTTCTGGAGGAGAACAGCGACATCGGGCTCGCGACGGTCTACCGCGTGCTCACGCAGTTTGAGAGCGCGGGGATCCTCGTGCGCCACCATTTCGAAGAGGGCCGGGCGACCTACGAACTTCAAGAAGGGCGCCACCACGACCACATCATCTGCGTGCGCTGCGGGCGCATCGAAGAGTTCGTGGACCCGGGGATTGAGCGTGCGCAGAGGTTGGTCGCCAACGCGCTCGGCTACGACCTGACGGACCACTCCCTCGTGCTCTACGGCGTGTGCGAGGCCTGCCGCAAGGAGGCCGAAGCGCAGACGGAAACGTTCTGAGGACGGCGACTTGAACGGACGGCGGTTCCCACCCGGGGCCGCCGTTTTGCTATGTCTTGGAAGCACGCGGTGCGCACAAAGCAAGACGCCTCCGGATTTTCGTCCGAAGGCGTCTCATGAATTCTGGTGCGCGGTACTGGGTTCGAACCAGTGACCCCTGCCGTGTGAAGGCAGTGCTCTACCGCTGAGCTAACCGCGCGTTGAGAGGACGTATTCTACGGTCCGGCGGCGTTTTGGCAAGAGGGGTTCGGGAAAATACCGTGTTTGCGGTATGTTGAGTGGTTCAACAGCGCGCCAGGGCGGGGGCTTCGAGCTTTCCCCGGGCCACTTCCACGCCGCGGTTCGCGAGTTCGTCCGCCTTTTCGTTCCCAGGGTCACCGTCGTGCCCCTTCACCCACACCCAGGTGATCTCGTGTCGGGAGACGAGATCGTCCAAGGCTTGCCAAAGCTCAACGTTCTTGACGGGCTTTTTCGCGGCGGTCAGCCAACGGTTGCGCTTCCAGGCGTGAATCCACTTCGTGATGCCGTCCTTCACGTAGCTGCTGTCCGTGTGGATGACGATCGGCACCGGCCGGTTGACGACTCGCAGGGCCGAGATCACGGCCTGAAGCTCCATCTTGTTGTTGGTCGTCTCGCGGGCGCCGTTGAAGAGCTCCAACGTGTGCCCCTTCCATTGGAGAAGCGCGCCCCAACCGCCGTCGCCGGGATTTCCCTTGCAGGCGCCGTCGGTCCAGATGAGAAGCGGGGTCGGTTGTTGGGGCTCGGTCATGTCGGCTCTTTCGTGGTGAGTTGGGGGAGTTCGGGGGCGGATTCCGCACCCTCCCTGCGGGAGGCGTTCATCCCCGCCGTCGGAACCGGCATCTTCCCCTGCGGCGCCCTCGGCGTCAAGCGGGAGGCCTTCCCGATGGGGGTGACGCCGGGTTCGCGCTTCACGGCCTCGAGAAGCATCAGGTTGGAGCAGTGGGGCGCCCAGCGGTCGCCAGCCTTGTCCATCCAACTCCAACGTTGCAAGGGCCCCGCGTGCCGGAAGCCCGGCACGTAGATCCCGAAGGTACCCCGGTCGATTTCGAGCCCCAGGAGCGCGAACCAGTCGCGCAGCCGGGGGAGCGGAATCGGGAGCATCTTCGTGGGGAGGTAGGGACGCCCGCCGCAGGCGAGCGTCGCGCGTTGGCGCATCCACCAAAGCCCCGCCGGATTGAAGGCGGAGAGAATGAGGCGCCCTTCGGGCGCCAAAACACGAGCCGCCTCGCGAAGAACCTGTTGGGGTGAGGCGGAAAAGTCGAGCGCGTACGGCATCGTCACGAGGTCGATCGACCCGGACGCGATGGGGAGGCACTCGGGCTCCGCGACGAAACAGCGGTTCGTGAAGGGCGGAAGCGTCCCGTCGAGGAGGAACGGCGCTTCGTCGCCGCGAACGAGAAGGGCGTGCCCCTGCATCCGGTTGGCGCGCAGCGTATCCAACTGCGGCGCGCCGATCTGAAGCGCCTCCGCGCCGAAGACGCGGTCGACGGCGAGGTCGAACCTCTGAAGCGTCCAGCGCGCGAGCAGATGCCCGGGCGGGGTCTTCAGAAAGTCGGCGAAGGTGAGTGCGGCGTGAGGCGTTCGGGAGGTCATGCGCTTCGATTCCTGCGGATCGCTTTGATTCTACGCGGCGCGCCCATACGGCCGCGGGTCCGGCGTTGCGCGGGGCTTAACACTTTGTTTCGGAATTTCTCCGGGGTTTGCCCGTCGGCGGCATCCGCCCGACGATGCCGCCCCTTCGCGGCACGTAACATTGGGGCACTACGATTCGTCGCCACCCACCCGGACTTTCCGCCTCCATGACACAGCGAACCCTGAGCGCCCTTTTTCTGAGCACGCTTCTGGCCGTCGGCCTCGCGGGGCACGCCTCCCGCGCCGCTGCCGCCGAGGAGATGCCGGTGGCGTCCCCTGCGGCGGAAGAGGATTCGATCCCGGGAGACGTGTGGGAGCGCATCCGGCGCGGGTTCGCGATTCCGGATCTGGCGAGCCCCGCGGTGGACCGGTGGCTGCGCTTTTATACGCGGGATCCCGCGTACCTGCGCCGCATGGCGGACCGCGCGGGTCAGTATCTCTACGACATCGTCGAGAACGTCGAGGCGCGCGGCATGCCCATGGAGTTGGCGCTCCTGCCGTTCGTCGAGAGCGCCTTCCAACCGGAGGCGCTTTCCAAAGCGAAGGCCGCGGGCTTGTGGCAGTTCATGCCGGCGACCGGGAACGACTATTCCTTGAACCAAAACCTTTGGCGCGACGATCGTCAGGACGTGCTCCAGAGCACCCGCGCGGCGCTCGACTACTTCGAGTACCTCCACGGGATGTTCGGGGACTGGCAGCTGGCGCTCGCCGCCTACAACTGGGGTGAAGGGAGCGTGAGCCGCGCGATCGCGCGCGCGAAGCGCGCGGGCCGCGCCGCGGACTACGCGCATCTGAGGATGCCTCGGGAGACGGCGGACTACGTCCCGAAGTTGGAAGCCATCAAGCGCATCATCGAAAATCCGTCGAAGTACGGGATCGAACTCCCCGACGTCGGGAACGAACCCTTCTTCGTCACGATCACGAAGCCCCGCGACATCGACACCAAGACGGCGGCCGAGTTGGCGGGGATGCCTTTGGAAGAATTCCGGGCTCTGAACCCCAGCTACAAGCTTCCCGTCATCGTCGCGTCCCACAACAACGTGATGCTGCTCCCGGCGGACCGCGTCGACTACTTCATCGACAACCTGGCGAGCTGGATGGACAGCGGGCAGCCGCTTTCGCGTTGGAGCACGTACAAACTCCAACAGGGAGAGACCCTCGCCGCGTTGGCCGAGCGCGCCGGGATGAGCGAATCGTTCCTCAGAGAAGTGAACGGGATCCCGAAGGGGAGGCAGGTGCTCCCCAACTCGACGCTTTTGATCCTCTCCGACGCCGGTGACGACATCTCTGCGGACGACGCGGACGCGCGTCTGCGGCTTTCGCCCCAGACGACCTGGCGCCGCGTCACCTACCGCGTGCGCCCGGGCGACACGCTCTCGACCATTGCGCGCCGTTGGCACATCACGATGAAGTCGATCGTGACGGCGAACCGCTTGCGCTCCGATCGACTGCGCGCCGGGCAGAGGCTCATCCTCACGGTCCCGAACGTCGAGCGCGCGCCGATTCAGCAGGCTTCGCGCTCGACCGGCTCACACAAGATCCATGCGGTGAGCTCCGGGGAGACGCTCTCCTCGATCGCGCGCCGCTACGGGGTGTCGGTCTCGGCGCTCCGTACGACCAACCGCATCAGCGGGAACGTCATCCGCCCGGGGCAGCGTCTGCGCATTCCGGGCACCGCCGGGGACGATCTCCCAGCGGCCGTCATCTACACGGTCCGGCAAGGCGACGCCCTCTCGACGATCGCCCAGCGCTTCGGCACGACGGTGACGAAGTTGAAGCGCGCCAACCGTCTCACCAACAACACGCTCCGCGTGGGGCAGAGGCTCGAAATTCCCGACGCGGAACCCGCCCGCGCGAAGCGTGAGATTGAGGCGCCGAAGTCCGAAATCTACGTGGTCCGTCAAGGGGACACCCTTTCCGAGATCGCAGACCGCTACGGCGTCGGTTTGTCGAAGCTTCGCGCCGCGAACGGCCTTCGCGGGAACGCGATCCGCATCGGTCAGCGGCTCGTCATCCCAGCGACGGCGAAGCGCCTCCAGGAGGCCGCATCGGCCAAAACGCACGTCGTCCGCTCGGGAGACACCCTTTCCGCCATCGCGCGCCGCTACGGCACGAGCGTCTCCGCCATTCAGCGCGCAAACGGCATGACGGGAAGCAGCCTCCGCGTGGGCGAGCGCCTGAAACTCCCGTAAGCTTCGTCTGCGCAACATCCTGCCCACGGTCTACCCCGCCTTGGGGATCCAGAGGGAAGCGGCGAAGCGGGGAACCTGCATACAATAGGGGCCGCCCGGCGCTTTGATTTCAGCAACGACGCCGGACGACTGAACCGAATTCTTGATGGCCTTTCAGGCCGCGCCGCCCATCCGGGCGCCGCGGCCCGCATTCATTCTTTTGGAGTCCGACATGGGTTTTCTCGCCGGCAAAAAGCTTCTGATCACGGGCGTGCTCTCGAACCGTTCCATCGCCTACGGCATCGCCAAGGCCTGCCACCGCGAAGGCGCGGAGCTCGCCTTCACGTACGTGGGTGAGCGCTTCGCGGACCGCGTCGCGGGCTTTGCGGCGGAATTCGGTAGCGACCTCTGCCTCCCGATGGATGTGGGGAGCGACGAAGAGATCGCCGCCGTCGCGGCGAAGCTCTCGGAACGTTGGGGCGGCCTCGACGGGTTCGTCCATTCGATCGGCTTCGCGCCCCGCGAAGCGATCGCCGGCGACTTCCTGGACGGGATCTCGCGCGACGCGTTCCGCGTCGCGATGGACATCTCGGCCTACTCGTTCCCGGCGCTCGCGAAGGCCTTCATGCCGCTCATGAAGGGCCGCAACGCGTCCATTCTGACCCTCACCTACATCGGGGGTGAACGCGTCGTGCCGAACTACAACACGATGGGCTTGGCGAAAGCCGCGTTGGAGTCCTCCACCCGCTACCTCGCCGCGAGCCTCGGGCGCGAAGGCATCCGCGCGAACGCGATTTCGGCGGGTCCGATCAAGACGCTCGCAGCGTCGGGCATCCAGGACTTCTCGAAGCTTCTCCACGCGATGGAGGAAGTGGCGCCGTTGGGGCGCACCGTGACGATCGACGAGGTGGGCAACACCGCGGCCTTCCTGCTTTCCGACTTGGCGAGCGGCATCACCGGGAACATCGCCTACGTCGACGCGGGCTTCCACGTTGTGGGGGCGGGCGTCGTGCGCGGCGAATAACCCCGATTCGACGGGGGACTTTCGTCACCCCGCAAGCCTTCCGGAGGGGATGCCGTATAGTAACGGCATCCCCTCCATTTCTTTGTTGAACGCATTTCCCGCGAACCCCAAGCATGCCGCTCTACAAAAATGTCGCCGTCTTCGTGAAGCCCACGGAGAGCCTGACGGTGCCGCTCACCGTCCTCATTGAGGTGCTCGAGAAAGCGGGCGCTGAGGTCTACCTCGACGAAAGGAGCGCGGAGACGCTCGGGAGTCGCGCCCCCTCCCGCGGGCACACCCGCGACGAACTCGGTGCGCTCTGCGACCTGGCGGTGGTGCTGGGCGGGGACGGCACGATGCTGGGGGTGGCGAGGTCGCTTGCGCCCTACCGCCGCCCCATCATCGGGATCAACGCCGGACGCCTGGGCTTCATCACGGACATCGTCTTCGACGAGGTCCGGGAGGTGCTCCCCGCGGTGCTCGAAGGCCGCTGCACGTCGGACGTGCGGCGGCTCCTTGCGGGCGAAATCATCCGCGACGGCAAGGTTCTCTACCGCAACGTGGCGGTGAACGACATCGGTGTCACGCACGGGCGCGCAGGCGGCATGGTCGACTTCGTGATCGACGTGAACGGCCAGCAGATGTCGAGTCAGTCCGCGGACGGCATCATCTGCTCGACCGCGACCGGGTCAACCGCGTATGCGCTCGCCTCGGGCGGCCCCATCCTTCATCCGTCTTTGGACGGGATGGTGTTGGTGCCGGTGGCGCCGCACACGCTCTCGTCGCGCCCCATCGTGCTTCCCGCAGGGCTCACCGTGACGATCGAGGTGACGGATGCGAGGGACGCCCAGGCCTACTTCGACATGCAGGAATTCTTCGACATGAAGCCCGGGGACCTGATCCGGATCCGCATGGCCGAAGAGACGCTGGAGATGCTTCATCCGCAGGGCTTCGACTACTTTGATCTTCTGCGGCGCAAGCTCAAGTGGAACTTCATGCCGACGAGCGTTCGTCGGCAGGCTTCGGGCGGTGAGTGAGGAGGTTCGCGATGCTGCTCTCGCTCTCTCTTCGGGACTTCGTGATCGTCGAGGCGCTCGACCTGGACTTCTCTTCCGGCTTCACGGTGCTGACCGGTGAGACCGGCGCCGGGAAGTCGATCCTGATCGACGCCTTGGGCTTCATTCTGGGGGCTCGGGCCGATGCGGACGTCGTGCGCGAAGGCGCCCCCAAGGCGGACCTCACCGCAACCTTCCACGTGACGGAAGCTCTCCGACATTGGCTCGAAGACCATGCGCTCTCAGGTGACGGAGACGAAGTGCTCCTGCGCCGCACGATCGATGCGGCGGGTCGTTCCCGCGGTTGGGTGAACGGCGTTCCCGTGACGGCGGCGCAGTTGAAGGAAGCGGGCGCCATGTTGGTCGACATTCACGGCCAACACGCGCATCAGTCCCTCATGCAGCCCGCGGGGCAGTTGGCGCTTTTGGATGCCTATGCGGGACACGATGAGCTTCTCACCCGCATGCGCGAAGCGCATGCGGCTTGGCGCGACGCGAAGGCTCTTTGGGAAGAAGCCGTCGCGGACGCCCAGAAGCGCGCGGAACGGACGGAGCGCCTCGTTTGGATGAGCGAAGAGTTGGGCGACCTCGATCCCAAGCCCGGCGAATGGGAGCAGCTCAACGCCGAGCACAGCCGCCTGGCGCACGCCGCAAGCATCCGTGAGGGGCTCTCCGAGGCGATGGAGCGGCTTTCCACCGGTGCGGACGAACTCGGGTCCGCCATGTCGCGGATCGAGTCGCTCGTCCGCTGGGACGAAAGCCTCAATGTGTTGGTGGAGACGATCGGTGCCGCGCAGGATCTGCTCCGTGAGGCTAGCCACGAGACCGAACGGGTGCTTGATCGCGACGACGTCGATGAGAGCCGCTTCGAGGCGGTGGACCGCCGCGTGGGGCGCTTCTTTGATCTCTCCCGAAAATTCCGGATGGAGCCTGAACGCTTGGCCGCACTGCGCGAACGCGTGGAACGGGAGCTTCTGCAGTTGGACCAGACGGCCGATGCGGATGCGCTGAAGCTGAAGACTGAGGAGGCGGAGATGCGTTGCCGCGAAGCGGCTGAGGAGTTGACCCGTTCCCGCCGCAAGCATGCCGAAGTGCTCAGCTCAGCCGTCACCGACGAAATGCAGGGCCTCGCGATGAAGGGCGGTGCGTTTCGGGTGGATTTTGAATCGGCACCGCTCGGCGCCCACGGCGCCGACGCCGTCACCTTCATGGTGGCGGGACACGCCGGCGTCGGGCTTCGCGCTCTGCAGAAAACCGCCTCGGGCGGTGAGCTCGCCCGCATCAGTTTGGCCGTCGCCGTCATCACGGCACGCGTCACGCCCGTGCCGACCCTGATCTTCGACGAAGTCGATACGGGGATCGGCGGCGCGACGGCGGAAGTGGTGGGACGCCTTCTGCGGCGGTTGAGCGAAGACCGTCAGGTGTTGTGCGTTACGCATCTTCCTCAGGTGGCCGCCTGCGGCAAACAGCACTACCGCATCAGCAAGGTGACGACGGACGGCGTGACGACGAGTGCCGTGCATCCCTTGTCCGAAGACGAGAGGACGAAGGAGATCGCCAGAATGATGACTGGGCACACCGGGCAGGAAGACATCCTTCAGGCTGCTCGGGTGATGTTGAACCTTTCCAGAACTTGAACTGCGACAGGCGTCAAGGGTAGGGGTTGCCGGAAGAATGGGGTTTTTTGGTCTTCCTAAAGCACATGTACAAACGCAAAGCCCATTCGCCCATCGCGAAGAGCCGAAGCTTCCCCCGAAACTCTTTGAGGACGTCTGATTGGAATCGGTGTGAGGAAATGCGTTGGTAGGCCGAACTCAGCAGAGCCTGGTTTTTGGGGAAGGTCCCGTCGGCAAAGGAAAAGCACGTACAAAGCCACCAGTGCTTGAGCACCAAAAATTCAATAGTCTTTTTCCCGGCGCTTGGGAACTCATCCAAATGATCCAAAAGAGACATGGCATACCGAAGGTCGTCGGTGATGTCGTTGCCGCTGTGACTCAATGAAGAGGCACGCAATCGGTACATGTACGTCACATCGGAAGTGATGACGCCTCGATGAATCCTCGTCATGGCCCGCAGTCGGAATTCCTGATCTTCGGCCCGCCTGAGCGTCGTGCTGAACCTCAAGCCCCGGATGGTGTCTGCCGCAAAAAAGGTGTTGGCGGCAAAAGGAGAGAAGCTTTTGGATTTGAGTTTGGACCATTGACCGCGTTTCAAATAGTGGTCGAAGGCCTCGTTGATGTCCACGAGTTTGGAGGGATGCGGAGGGATGGAGGAGCGCGGTGTTTTGATGAGACCATCGCGGTCGAACATATCCCAGGCACACACTACGTAATCAGCATTCTCGGTCAATGCCGTATCAACGTAGTGTTGAAGAAAATTGGGCTTGACGTAGTCGTCGCTGTCGATGAAGCAAATCCCGTCAAAAGAGGATTCTTCAATCAGATCCAAAGCAAGGTTTCGTGCCGACGAAACACCGCCGTTGCTTTTGTGAAGCGCAAGGATCCGAGAGTCTTTGGCCGCATAGGCATCAAGAATGTCTCCAGAGCCGTCAGTGGAGCCGTCGTCAACGCAGAAAACGGTGAAGTTCCGGTGTGTCTGACGGAGCAGGGAATCCAAACACTCGGGGAGGTACTTGGCGACGTTGTAGACCGGTACGACAACCGCTACGGAAAAACAGTCGGAAGATTGAGAACTCATCGCAAACGGCAGGAACGGTCGAACTTAAAGAAGAATTCGGGACAAGGCATTCGTTACGGTATCAATGCCCGGCCACCCCTTCGCGGCCGATCCCAACACTACCGCGCGTTCGTTCCAGGGCGACGTGCGGGTCGGCTCCGTCACGCCGAGGAGCGTGATCTGCGGAGCGCCCACCGCGGCGGCGATGTGGCTCACGCCGGAGTCGTTCGCGATGACGACGGCGGCGAGCTTGCAGAGCGCGGCGTAGTTCCCCAAGGTCGTCGGCGGGAGAATGTGCGCATCGGGGCAGGCCGCCTTGACTTCCGCTTCCTCGTGCGGTGACGGGAAGACGATGGGTTCGACGCCCATGTCGCGAAGCGGTGCGCAGAGATCGTTGAAGTGATCCCAACTCTTCTTCTTCCCGTGGTGGAGTCCTCGGGCGACGGGGGCGATCAACGCGAAGCGCTCGGGGATTCCGTACTCCTTGATGAGATTGCGTGCGGCGGCTTCGTGGCGCTTCAAAACCTTGAGACCGAGGTCCTTCGGTGCAGTTCCCCAAGCGGGCGTGCCGCCCCAGGCGGCAACCGCCCCTTTGGCGACGGTGAAGAAGCGCTCCA
>NZ_JH604988.1:22251-28643 GCF_000250875.1 Sutterella parvirubra YIT 11816
TGGCGACGGTGAAGAAGCGCTCCACCTCATGCATGGGGCCGGGCTCCTCAATCTTCTGATCCAAGAGAAAGCCGCGGCCGTCGGTGGCGAAGCCGGCGGAGCGGATGCCGCCGATGCGGTAGAGGAGGGCCGAACTGAAGGAATTCGGAAAGAGAAGCCCGAGGGGCTTCTCGCCCACGTGGTTCGCAAGGTGCCGGATGCGCGTGAGGTCTTCGGTCACGTGCCCTTCGATCGGGTCGAAGCGCCACTCCATCCCGGCCAAAAGGTCTTCCGCCCAACGCTTTCCCGTGAGCACGGGCTCAAACCCGCTCGCCTCGAGGAGGCGGAGCGCGGGGAGCGCCATGCAGCAGTCACCGACGTGGTTGGGAAGGCGGCAGAGGACTTTGGTCATGATGAATCCGGTTGCGAGAGATGGGCGGCTCGGAGCATTGTATCGGCTAATGCCTGTATGATGAGGCCTCCAAAAAAGCGGACGATCCATGTTCAAGATCATCGACGACATCCGGGCTTCCTCCATGATGCGGTTGGCCCGATACCTTCCTCCCTTCAAGTGGCACATCGCGGGCGCCATCGCCGCGATGGCGGCCGGGGGCGGCGCTTCGTCGCTCATCGCCCTCATCCTGGGGAAGCTCACCGACATGAGTTTCTACGGCAAGGACCCGCTGACGGTGTATCTCGCCCCTCTGGCACTGATCGGTATTTCGATCCTCCACGGCGGCTCCCGTTATCTGAGTTCCTACCTCTTGGTGCGCGTCTCGCAGTCGGTCCTGCTCGAGGTCCGGACGATGCTGTTTTCGCGCATGCTCCGTTGGAGCGACAAGACCTTCATGGAGCACCGCAATTCGGAGCTTCAGGCGAAGTTCGTCAATGAAGCCTCGAACGCGCTGACGCGCGCCGCCGGGGTGCTCACCACGATGGTGCGCGACTCGATTCAGATCGTCTGTCTCGTCGCCGTGCTCATCTGGCACAACTGGATGCTCACGCTCGTGAGCTTCGTCGTCGCGCCGCTCCTTGCGATCGTGATCCGGTGGGTGAACCGCCGCATCAAGTCGCTCACCCGCCGTCAGCAGCTCACCTTCGGGGAGCTCATCGGGACGGTGCTCGAAGCCTACAACGGCGAGCGCGTCGTCAAGATCTACGATGGCTACGCGTACGAAAACGACCGCTTCCGCGAGGTGAACGAAAAGATCAGGACGTTGTCGCTGCGTCAGCAGCGCGTGTCGGCGGCCGGGATGCCGCTTCTCCAGTTGATCACGATGATCGGGGTGTCCTTCGTCGTCGTCTTCGCGCTCATGCAGGCGCAGAGCGATGCGCTCACGATCGGGGAGTTCACGACGTTCCTCGCGGCCATGCTTCTTCTCATGCCGCCCATTCGGCATCTCTCCGACCTTTCCGGTTCCACGGCGACGATGATCGCCGCGGCGGACAGTCTTTTCGAGACGATCGACGAGATTCCCGAAGAAGATCCGGGTACGCGCGAGCTCAAGAACTGCCGCGGCGCCGTCCGCTTTGAGGACGTGTCCTTTACGTATCCGGGAAAGGAGACGCCTGCGGTCAAAAACTTCACCCTCGACGTGAAGCCGGGCGAGATGATCGCCCTGGTAGGATCGTCGGGGTCCGGTAAATCGACCCTCGTCAACCTGATCCCCCGCTTCTGGGCGGCGACGAAGGGCGAGATTTATTTCGACGGGATCCCGCAGAGCGAACTGACGTTGAAGAGCCTGCGCGACCAGATCGCACTCGTGAGTCAGGACGTCGTCATCTTCGACGACACCATCGCCGGGAACATCGCCTACGGCGCGATGCGGAACGCCACCCGCGAAGAGATCGAACGCGCCGTCGAGGCGGCCGCCCTCACGGAATTCGTGGAGAGCCTCCCCGACGGGCTCGATACGCGGGTGGGCGCCGCTGGGAACGAACTCTCCGGTGGGCAGCGCCAGCGCATTTCGATCGCCCGCGCGTTCCTGAAGAACGCGCCGATCCTCCTTCTCGACGAAGCGACGAGCGCGCTTGATACGGAAAGCGAACGCCACATTCAGCGCTCGCTCGATTCGCTCCTCGTGGGCCGCACGGCCTTCGTGGTCGCGCACCGGCTCTCCACCATCATCAACGCCGACCGCATCGTCGCGATGCGAAACGGCGAAGTGGTCGAAGTGGGGACGCACGACGAGCTGCTCGCGAAGAACGGTCTCTACGCGCACCTCTATTCGCTCCAATTCCGTCATCCGTCCGAAGTCTGACCGGAGGACGTTCCTTCGGCGCAGGGTCTCGTGTCTTCGGGGCCCTGATGATAAGATGCTCGGCACAGTGCGGCGCCGCCCGACGGGCGGCGCCCTTTTCTTCAGAGGGACCCCATCACTATGGCCGTCAGCGTCTTCGATATGTTCCGCACGGGCATCGGCCCGTCCTCCTCCCACACCGTCGGTCCGATGCGGGCGGGCGCCGCTTTTCTGAAGGTGCTGCGTTCGCGTGGTCTGCTCAGCCAGGCCGCGACGCTGCGTATCGACCTGATGGGAAGCCTCGCAGCGACGGGGAAGGGCCACGGGACCGACACCGCCTGTCAGCTGGGGTTGATGGGAGAGGAACCTGAAACCTTCGATCCGGACGAATTGGAAGGCCTGATGGCGAAGGTGCGCGAGACGAAGACGCTCGCACTCGGACGCGAGCAGACCGTCCGGTTCGACCCCGAAGCCGACATCCGCTTCATGCCGGAATGCGTGCCGGCCTTTCACACCAACGCCGTGGACTTCGTCGTCGGCGACGCAGAAGGGAGCGAACTTCTCAAGCGTCGCTACTACTCCGTGGGCGGCGGCTTCATCGTGGAAGGGGACGAGGCCGATCCGGAAAAGCCGGTCGTGCCCGCCGCCCTCCGTGATGGCGGCGTGAAGCTCCCGCACCCCTTCCGCACGGGCGACGAACTCATGGCCCGCTCGGACGAGTCGGGACTCTCCATTGCGGAACTCATGTACGCAAACGAATGCGCCCGGATGCCCTCGGACGAAGTTGACCGCCGATTGGACGCCGTCTGGGCGGTGATGTCGGGTTCGATCGAACGCGGTCTCCGCCAGACGGAGCCTCTCCCCGGCCCCTTCCGCATCGCGCGCCGCGCGAAGAAGCTCGCCGACGGCCTGCGCGAAAAGGAAGCGAAGGGCCAGATGGATCCGCTCTCCGTCATCGACTGGGTGAACGCCTACGCGATGGCCGTGGGTGAAGAGAACGCCTCGGGCGGTCGCGTCGTTACGGCGCCGACGAACGGCGCCGCGGGGGTGATCCCTGCGGTGATTGAGTACTACCTCCGCCACATGCCGGGCGCCACGCAGGAGGGCGTGCGCACGTTCCTGCTCACGGCCGGCGCCATCGGGATCCTCTACAAGGAAAACGCCTCGATTTCGGGCGCCGAAGTCGGCTGTCAGGGCGAAGTGGGCGTCGCCTGCTCGATGGCGGCGGCGGGGCTCGCCGCCGTCTGCGGGGCGACCCCGCACCAGGTGGAAAACGCCGCGGAGATCGGCATGGAGCACAACCTCGGCCTCACCTGCGACCCGGTGGCGGGGCAGGTGCAGATTCCCTGCATCGAGCGCAACGCCATCGCCGCCGTCAAGGCGATCAACGCCGCACGCATGGCGCTTCGCGGTGACGGGACGCACTACGTGAGCCTCGACAAGGTGATCCGCACGATGCTGGAAACCGGCCGCGACATGAAGTCGAAGTACAAGGAAACGAGCCGGGGCGGCCTGGCGGTCAACATCGTGGAGTGCTGACCGCGGGGAGGCTCTTCGCCCGCCAACACAGGATTCAAGCGACCGTGGAACACATTCTCATCAACTGCTCGGCGCGGGAGACCCGCGTCGCCGTCATCGTCGAGAGCGTCCTGAGGGACCTCTTCATTGAGCGTGCCTCGGCCCGGGGTCTCGTCGGAAACGTCTATCTCGGGAAGGTCGTGCGGGTGCTCCCCGGCATGCAGAGCGCCTTCGTCGACGTGGGCCTGGAGCGCACGGCGTTCCTGCACGTCGCCGACATCGCCGAAGCGAAGACCGAAACCGAGGCGTTGAAGCCCATCGAAACACTGCTCCACGAGGGGCAGTCCCTGATGGTGCAAGTGGCCAAAGACCCGATCGGTACGAAGGGCGCACGCTTGACGACGACGATCTCGCTCGCGGGCCGAAAGCTCGTCTACCTGCCGCGGGACCCCCACATCGGCGTTTCGCAACGGATCGAGAGCGAAGAGCAGCGTGAAGAGCTCCGCGCCATGATGACGGCGCTTCGCCCCGAAACGGAAAAAGGGGGCTACATCATCCGCACGAGCGCCGAAGAAGGCGCGACGGAAGAGGAGTTCCGGGACGACATGGCGTACCTCGGGCGCCTTTGGGAGGAGATCGGCGAGAAGGCGAAGAAGAGCCATCCGCCCGCGCTTCTCTACCAGGATCTGTCGCTCGCGCAGCGGGTGCTCCGCGACATGGTGCACCAACAGACCGACCGCGTCGAGGTCGACTCCGCCAAGGATTTTGACGCCCTCCGGACCTTTGCCGAGCGGTTCGTGCCGGGCGTCGCGGAAAAGCTTTCGCTCTACGAGGGCGAAACGCCGCTTTTCGAACTTCACGGCGTGGAGGCCGAGTTGGAAGGCGCTCTAGGGCGCCGCGTGGATCTGAAGAGCGGCGGCTACCTCGTCTTCGATCAAACCGAAGCGATGACGACGATCGACGTCAACACGGGGGGCTACGTCGGGAAGCGCGACTTCAGCGACACGATCTTCAAGACGAATCTGGAGGCCGCGCAGACGATTGCCCGGCAACTGAGGCTTCGGAACTTGGGCGGCATCATCATCGTCGACTTCATCGACATGGCCCGTGAAGAGCACCGCGAAGCGGTGTTGTCGGAGCTGCGCCGTGCGGTCGCGACCGACCGCACGCGCATGACGGTGAGCAACTTCACGGAGTTGGGGTTGGTGGCGATGACGCGAAAGCGCACCCGCGAGTCGCTCGCGCACGTGCTCTGCGAACCCTGCCCCATCTGCGGCGGGCGCGGGCAGGTGAAGACGGCGCGCACCGTCTGCTACGACATCATGCGGGAGATCGTGCGGCTCTGCAAGCAGTACAAGGACACGCGGGAGTACCGGATCCTGGCGAGCCAAACCGTGATCGACATGCTCTTGGAAGACGAGTCGCCCGCCTTGGAACTCCTGCAGCAGACCGTCGAAAAGCCCGTGCTCCTTGAAGTGGAGAACACCTACTCGCAGGAAGAGTGGGACGTGGTGCTCGCCTGATCCCAACGGATGGAATTTCGGACATGACGCAGAGCTTTTACTGGTACGACTTTGAAACGTTCGGGATCCGTTCGAGGACGGACCGCCCCGCGCAGTTCGCGGGGATGCGCACCGACATGAATCTGGAGCCCTCTCCCGCCGCGGGTGAAGAGGCGGGCGAGGTCTTCTACGCGAAGCCCTCGGAAGACTATCTGCCGAGTCCGGAGAGCTGCCTTCTGACCGGGATCGTCCCGCAGCTCTGCGAAGAGCGCGGGATGCCGGAGAGCGAGTTCGCCGGCCGCATCTTCGAGCGTCTCAACGTTCCAGGGACGATCAGCATCGGCTACAACACGCTGGGCTTTGACGACGAAGTCTGCCGCTTCCTCTTTTGGCGGAACTTTTTGGATCCGTACTCCCACGGTTGGAAGGACGGGTGCTCGCGTTGGGACCTCTTCCCCCTGGTCTGCGCCGTCTGGGCACTCCGGGGTGACGGCATCCGCTGGCCCCTTTGGGAGGAGTTGGATCCCGAACGCTTCCCGCAGGCCGCGGTCCGCAAAGGCGTCTGCATGAAGTTGGAGTGCTTGACGGAAGCGAACGGCATCACGCACGGCCAGGCGCACGAGGCGCTCTCCGACGTGGAGGCGACGATCGGGTTGGCGCGGTTGATCCGTGAAAAGGAACCGAAGCTTTGGGACTGGGCGCTCGCGAACCGCTCGAAGGAGCAGGTCCGTGCGGCGCTCGAAAAGGGCCCGGTCGTGTGGGTCTCGCCCAAGATCGGCGTCGCCCGCGGCTGCACGATGCTGGGCGGGATGCTCTACGCAAACGGCAACGACGTCCTGATGTGGGACCTGCGGGAAGACCCCTCGGTCCTTCGGACGCTCTCCCGCGAGGAGATCATCGAGCGGATCACGACGCCGCAGTCGAAGCTCCCCGAGGGCGTCACGCGGTTGCCTGTCCGGAAGATGAAGATCAACGCGTCCCCCTTCGTTTGCGGTGCGTTGGGGGTGCTCTCGCCTGACCGTGCGGCGCGCTACGGGATCGACCGTGCGGCCGCGGTGGAACGCTACCAGGCGCTCCTGGAAGTCCGTCCCCTGGTGGAAGGGATCCTCGCCGAGTGCATGGAGCATGGCGGGGGTCTGGAACCCGTCGACGT
>NZ_JH604988.1:28653-45475 GCF_000250875.1 Sutterella parvirubra YIT 11816
GCGCTCTACGACGGCGGCTTCACGTCCGCCGGCGACAAGAAGCGCTTCACGGAAATCCGCCGCGCCACGCCCGAGCAATTGGCCGCTTCGGCCCCGCGGATCGTCTTTGATGACGAGCGTTTCACGGAGATGCTCTTTCGCTTTCGCGCCCGCAGTTGGCCGGAGACGCTCACCGCGGACGAGCAGGACGCCTGGCGGCGCCACTGCGCCGCGAGGCTCTTGGAGGGTGCCGCCGGCAGCCTGACGGTCGACCGGTATTTCGAAGAGATCGACGAACTCCAGGCCGAGGGTGACATGGAGGACGAGCGCCGACAGATGATTTTCGAAGCGCTCTACGACTGGGGCGAGCGCGTGGGTGCGGCCTGCTCGTGAGAAGCCTTCCGACGTCGGGAAAGATTCGATGGGGTCGACTCGGGGTCGGTGCTAAAGTGAGCACGAACGAACCGTATCCGCCCGCGGACCAACCTTATGGCGGGCGAAGCACATTGGAGAGGATTTCATGTCGGATAAAGTTTTGAGGATCGGCGTGACGGCGGGCGTCAACCCGACGGCGGCCGCGGTGATGAAGGCGGAACTTTTGGGCGTTGCGGCCCGTGCGGGCGTGCGCATCGAGGTGCTCTCGACCGATGAGGAGCTGCGCCAGGACGCCACCGACAAAAAGACCATGGAGGCGGACCGCCGCATCGCGGCGCTTCGCCAAACGTGGGCCCTTCAGGCCATGGGTTGTGACGAAGTGATCGTGCCCGACGTGCGCATCGATCCGGTGCGCCGTGAACTGCAGGCGGAGTTGGAAGTCCCGGTCGTCTCGATCTACGACGGCCTCGCGGCCCTGGGCCCCCGCCGGATCGGCGTTCTTGGCTATGCGGTGAGCGCGGACTTCGTGCTCTCGCGTGCGGCCGAAGGGTCTTCCGTCGTGCCGACGCCCGAAGCCGTCATGGAATCGTTCCGTCAACTCCAGAACGCCGAAACGGGGCTTCGCCGTCAGGGGATGACGGACGAGCACCGTGAGCGCTTCGTCGCCGCGGCGCTGGCGTTGGTGACTGCTGGCGCGGATCTCTTGGTCCCGGCCTGCACGCAGATGGCCCGCTTTGCAAACGTGCTCAAAGAAGAGGGCCTTCCCGTTCTCGATATTCTCGCCGATACGGCGCTTCGCGCCGTCACGAAGCCCTTGGCGCGTCTTGGCAAACCCTTCAAGGTGGGGCTGATCGGGGGCTTGGGGCCCGCCGCGACGGTGGACCTCTACGACAAGATCGTGAAGGCGACCCCGGCCAAAACCGACCAGGAACACATCAAGCTCGTCGTCGAACAGAACCCGCAGACCCCGGACCGCACCGCCTGCCTTTTGGGGCAGGGCGACGACCCGACCTTCGCGCTCTACGGCATGGCGATGAAGCTGGAGGCGGACGGTTGCGACGCCGTCATCGTGCCCTGCAACACGGCGCACGCCTTCATGCCCTTTGTTGAGCGGCATCTGTCGATTCCCTGCATCAACATGCAGAAGGCGGCGCTCGAAGAAATTCAGGCGAAGTTGGGCAAGGACGCCCGCATCGGGCTCCTTGCCACCCGCGGTACGGTTCAGTCCCGGATCTATGCCGAGAAGGCGGAGGCGATGGGGTTGCCGATGTTCGTGCCCGACGAGGAGCGTCAGGACCGCGTCATGGCGGCGATCTACGGACCCGAGGGTGCCAAGGCGGGCTTCACCGACGGCGTCTGCCGCGACGACCTGATGTCGGGCGTCGAATACCTGGTGCGCACCTACGACTGCAACTGCCTGATTCTGGGGTGCACCGAACTTCCGCTCATTCTCGATGAGTCGGATGCGTTCCCGGTCGCAGGGAAGAGCGTGATGATGATCGACCCGACGGCGGCGCTCGCCCGCAAGGTCGTGAAGATCGCGTTGGAGAAGAACAAGGCCGCAGGCCGATGAACCGTCCTCATCGTGGAAGCGGACTTTGAGGTCTGCTTCCACGCAGGAGCTTTTGAAGATGAACGAAAAAATCTACCCCAACGTCGCACCCGCCAAAGTGGCCTTCATCGGCCTCGGCACGATGGGTTTCCCCATGGCCGGACACCTGAAGCGTGCCGGGCACGACGTCTGCGTCTACAACCGCACGACGGAAAAGGCCGAACGTTGGGTGAAGACCTACGGCGGACGCATGGCGCCGACGCCGCGCGAAGCCGCCGTGGGCGCGAAGTTCGTCTTCACCTGCGTCGGCAACGACGACGACCTCCGGAGCGTCGTGTTGGGGCCTGACGGCGCCTTCGCCGGGATGTCGAAGGGCGCCGTGCTGTGGGACCACACGACGGCGAGCGCCGTCGTGGCGCGCGAGTTGGCGGCGAAGGCCGCGGAGCTCGGGTTGGGCTTTGTCGATGCGCCCGTCTCTGGGGGCGAAGCCGGCGCGCAGAAGGGCATCCTGACCGTGCTTTGCGGTGGAGACGAGATGCCCTTCCATTTGGGGCGCCAAATTGTGGAGGCCTATTCGGCCAACGTGACGCACTTGGGGCCTGTGGGTTCCGGACAGCTCGCCAAGATGGTGAACCAGATCTGCATCGCGGGTTGCGTCGAGGCGCTCGCCGAAGGGATCGCCTTCGGTGAACATGCCGGACTCAACATGCCGAAGGTGCTCGGCGCCCTCGCAGGCGGCGCGGCGTCCTCCTGGCAGATGGTGAACCGCGGCGACACGATGGTGGAGCGGAAGTTCGATTTCGGCTTCGCCGTCGATTGGATGCGGAAGGACTTGGGGATCGCCATGGATGAGGCGGCCCGCAACGGCGCTCAACTGCCGTTGGTCAAGATGGTCGACGAATTCTATGCTGAGGTTCAGAAGATGGGCGGCGGTCGGGCGGATACGTCCTCGCTGATTCTTCGTCTGGGCGAGAATAAGGCGGAGACCTCGGCATGATGTCTTGGCTCAAGGCGCTCAACCGCCGACGCTTGTTTTGGAAGAGGCTTCGCGTCGTCAAGAAGGAGGATCTGCCGCAAAGGCATCCTTTGACTCGCCCCGACAGCGTCAAGCGACTCTTGGTCATCGACGCCTTTCCGGGATTCGGTGACGCGGTCTACACGAACGGTCTGCTCTCTGCGCTGGCGTGCGATGGTCTGGAGGTCTCGGTCGCTGCGCGGGAAAAGATGCTCTCCGTCTTCCGAACGAACGGAGCGCTCAAGGCGACCTATTCGCTGGAGTCCGAGGCCGACCGAGAAGCGTGTTTGGCCGAGAGCTTCGACATGGTGGTTGACCTCGACTACAACCACACGCATACCTTTCCCCTTCGCATGCCGTGGCTCAAGGCCCTTCGTGCCTTCACGGCGACCTGCTCGGAATACGGCAGGGAACTCAACGTCTTTCACGACTTCATCGACATCTCGCGTTTCGCTCATGTCGGCGAGCGTTTGGGGTTGGTGCGTGCGTACGTGTTGGGGAGTGAGGACGTCGAACCTATCCGGCCGGTGTTTGACGTACCGGAACACGCCCCGTTGGAGTTCAGGGCCGTCTACGTCAACACGCTTGCGAGCCAGGATGATCGTTGCTTGTCGGCGGATCAGATCGCTCAGTTGGCGGCGTGGTTCAGGAAGGAGAGGAAGCTTTGCGGACTCTTTTACGTCTCGGATGACGTTGAGTTGGAGGAGGACGCCTGGGTTCGGCGGATTCGCCCCGATTCCTTTGGGGAGGCCGCTTCGCTGCTGAAAGAGACCGTCGCCGTCATTACCCCCGACACGTCCATGGTGCATGTGGCGGCGGCGTTTGAGAAGCCGGTGTTGGCGCTCTTTTGCGGCAAGGAGCGGGACTATTTCCCCGCTTATGCCATGTCCGAAACTTGGGCGCCCCGCTCTGAAAAGGCGATGGTGGTCAAGCCCGACGAATCCCTTCCGGGCAAGGTCGTGCCGGTGTCGGCGATTTCGTCTTCGGCACTCGAAGACGGGCTGCGTTGGCTCGGCGACGTCGTTGAGGAGAAGGCGTCATGATCGTTACGCACGGCCTCTTTCAGCGTTGGACGGACGAGAGCGCCCTTTTTGCCCATGTGAGGACGTTGCGGGAGAACGTCTACCGCTCCGTTGATCAGCGCTTTACCGCCCGATTTGAGTTGGAGGGGCAGGGCTTTTTCGTGAAGTATCACCGAGGTCTTTCCATCGGTGAATTCCTGAAGAACATCGTCTGCCTCCGTTGGCCGGTGGTGGGGGCCCGCGACGAGTGGGAGGCCGTGGAGCATCTGCGCAGGCACGGCGTCGGGACGATGACGACGGCGGCTTTCGGCGAGCGCGGCATCGAACCCTTTTGGCAGGAGTCGTTCCTGATCACGGAGGAGCTCGTCGGTTGCGAGTGCCTCTCAGACCTCGTCGGTGACTGGCTCACGAATCCGCCGAATCTGAAGCTCAAGCGCCACCTGATCGACTTGGTGGCGGATTCCGTTTCCGGCATGCACCGATCCGGTCTCAACCATCGGGACTGCTATCTCTGCCACTTTTTGTGGAACCGTGAGACCGACACGCTTCACGTGATCGATCTTCACCGCGCTCAAATCCGCGACAAGGTTCCAACACGTTGGTTGGACAAGGACTTGGGGGCGCTTTATACGTCTGCCTCCGGAATCGGCCTGACGCGTTTGGACTTCTTCCGGTTCCTGCGCGCCTATCACGGTGGTCGGATTGATCGGGAAGAAGTCCGCCGCCTTCTGCCGCAGATTGAAAAACGGGCCCGGAAGATCCGGGCCCATACCGAAAGTCTCAAGCGTCGTCGAGGCTTTACCTAGACGACTCAAAGGGAATGTAGAGCACGCGTCCGAGCGCAATCCTCAAGCGTTCGGACTTGGCCGCCGGGGCGTCCGAGGTGACGGCGCAGTCGGCGAATGCCGTCCGGCGCAGCACGTCATAGTACGGGGTGCTGAAACCTTCCGTTTCCCGCGCCTTCCAGGGTTTGTGACGGCTCGCGTAGTGGAGGATCCCCGGACGCTTCCTCGCTTCAATGGCCTTTCGATACTTTCCGGCGTGAAGGAGCAGCTTCATGCTGAAGCCGTAGACGGCGGGCATCTTGTTCCAACGGAAATCGATGGGCGTCCACCGGCCCGTAAAGACGGCGTTGAGGGCGTCCTGGTCGTGGCTCTTGAGCGGACGGCTCAACGCCAGTTCGGCCGCTTGGTCCGCGTAACGCTCACGGCGCCAAGCATCTAGGTCGATGAGCAGAAGTCCCGCGTTGAAATAGCCCGATTCGGAAGGAATTCCGAGTTCCTTCGCCTTGCTTTGCGTCCGTTTGGGCGAAAGCACGACGCCGAGGTCGGGCACGGCGCCGAGGGGACGTCCCTCCAGATCCGTCGCCCACAGCTCCGCCACATCGCCGTCCACGACCATGTCTCCGTCGAGGTAGATGCAGCGGTGAACTTCCTGCGGAAGGCACGAAGGTACCAACAGCCGGAAGTAGGAGGCGAGCGAGTAGTAGTGGTTGATGAACGCATCCTTGAAGACGGAGACGTCGGGCGTCAGGAAAGTGAGCGTCGCGCCGAACTCTTCAATGGTGCGGCGCAGCCGCACCTGCTTTTCTTCCGAAATCCCGTCATGGATGTAGTAGAAGTCGATGTCGGCGGGGCGGGAGCAGTGCTCGACGATCGAGCGCATGGTCACCGCGGAGTGTTGCGCGAAGTTGTCGTCGCTGCAGAAAACGATGCTGATCCGGTCCATGGGTGCGGAGTGAAGGTGGGAGGGACGCCGGAAGGGCGCTTCATTCCCACCATTGTAGAGGCGTCTTCGCAGGCGCCGTGCCTGATAGAATGAGCGGATCTCTGTTGCAGGGACGGCATCGTCTCCTCGGCCGACCCTCGTCGGCATGCAGACGGCGACCCAAGCACAACTTCTCTTCGGACCCTTCACTGATGAGCGACAACACGGAAACGCAGGCCAAGGAGCCCGCGACGACCAACTTTCTCCGAAACCTGATCGAAGACGATTTGGCCAACGGCGTCAACCTGCCCCGCTACTGGTGCGGGCATCCCGCCCCCTACAGCGAGCAGCAGGACAAGGGTTCGCCCGACGTGGCGAAGATCCGCACGCGCTTCCCGCCGGAACCGAACGGCTACCTCCACATCGGTCACGCGAAGAGCATCTGCCTCAATTTCGGTCTGGCCCGCGACTACGGCGGCTACTGCCACATGCGCTTCGACGACACGAACCCGGTGAAGGAAGACCAGGAGTACGTCGACGGCATTTTGGACAGCGTGAAGTGGTTGGGCTTCAGCTGGGAGCACGGCGAAGAGAAGAACCTCTACTTCGCGAGCTCCTACTTTGAGGACATGTACCGCTTTGCGGAACACCTCATCAAGACGGGCTACGCCTACGTCGACGAGCAGACCGCGGACGAAATGCGCGAAAACCGCGGCACCCTGAAGGAGCCCGGCGTCGATTCGCCCTACCGCAACCGTCCTGCGGACGAGAGCCTCCGGCTCTTCCGCGAGATGCGCGCTGGCAAGCACCCGGAAGGCTCCATGGTGCTTCGCGCCAAGATCGACATGGCGAGTCCCAACATCAACCTGCGCGATCCGGCGATCTACCGCATCCGCTTTGCGGAACACCATGCGACGGGCGACAAGTGGTGCATCTACCCGATGTACACGTACGCGCACCCGATCGAGGATTCGCTCGAGAACATCACGCACTCGATCTGCACGCTCGAATTCGAAGATCAGCGCGCCTTCTACGACTGGGCCTTGGAGCGCATCATCCCGGTGCTGCGCGCTCCGCAGTACGAGGAAGCCCGTCAGGTGGTCGCGCAGATGGCGGCCGGCATGAACGACCGCGCGGAAGCCTTCATCCGGAAGCTCGCTGCTTCCGCGGCGAAGCTCGGTCAGAGCGCGCCGGAACGTCAGATGGCGGGGATTCTCGCCGCGTGGAATCAGAACGGCATTCCCGACATGAACGATCAGTCGGTACTGCAGGTGTTCGCGCTCTTGAACCGCTTCCCCGAAAACTTCACGCCGATCCTGCAGGCCGCGTTGGACGTCGTCCGTCCGAACTTCTTCCTGCTCTCGCACCAGTACGAATTCAACCGCCTCAATCTCACGTACGTCGTGGTGAGCAAGCGCAAGCTCATTCAACTCGTCACCGAAGGCCACGTGGACGGTTGGGACGATCCGCGCATGCCGACGATCGTCGGTCTGCGCCGCCGCGGCTACACGCCGGAGAGCATCCAACGCTTTGCCGAGCGTTGCGGCGTCTCGCGCGTCGCGGGCGGGTGGATCGACTATTCGGTTCTGGAGCAGTCGCTTCGCGAAGACCTTGAAGAACGTGCGGCGCGCCGCATCGCGGTGCTCCGCCCCCTGAAGCTCATCATCGACAACTATCCGGAAGGCGAGTCGGAAACGCTCGTGGCGGACAATCATCCGCAAAAACCCGAGATGGGTACCCGCACGATCACCTTCTCGAAGGAGCTCTGGATCGAAGAGAGCGACTTCGCCGAAGTGCCGCCCAAAGGCTTCCGCCGCCTGACGATCCCCGCGGACGGCACACCCGCGAAGCCCGTGCGTCTTCGCTACGGCTACGTCATCGTGCCCACCTCGGTCGAGAAGGATGCCGAGGGCCGCGTCGTCGCGGTCCATGCCGAGTACCTGCCCGAGACGAAGTCCGGCACGGAAGGCTCGATGTCGGTGAAGACCAAGGCGACCATCCACTGGCTCGACGCGAAGACGGCCGTTCCGGCGGAAGTCCGCGTCTACGACCGTCTCTTCTGCGAAGCGCATCCGGATGCGGGCGAAGGGAACTTCCTCGAGAAGCTCACGCCCAATTCGAAGGTGGTGCTGAACGCCTTCGTGGAACCCGCTTTGGCGAACGTTGCGCCCGACGACAAGTTCCAGTTCGAACGCAACGGCTACTTCGTCGCGGACCGCGTGGACCACAAGCCCGGCGCACCGGTCTTCAACCTCTCGGTGGGCCTCAAGGACACCTGGAAGAAGTAAGAAAGCAGGAAGGCCGCGCCGCGAGGCGCGGCCTTCAAACCAATCAGCACCAAGAGAGCCTCCAAGGATCATCATGACTGAACGTCCCCGCATCATGGTCGACATGTCGGCCACGCTCATCCACCACGGCCACGTGCGCCTGCTCAAAAAGGCGTCGGAACTCGGCACCGTCGTCGTGGCGCTCACGACCGACGAGGAAGTCCGCACGAAGAAGGGCTACGTGCCGGAGCTCAACTTCAAAGAACGGAAGGAAATCCTCGAGTCCCTCCGCTGGGTCGACGAGGTGGTGCCGAGCCCCTGGATGTTGGACGAAGCGTTTCTCGACAAGCACCGCTGCGAGAAGCTCGTGCACGGTCACGACAACTCGAACGACATTCCGCCCGAGCGTCTCATCATTTTCCCGCGCACCGAGGGCGTGAGCTCCTCGCAACTGCGCGAACGCGTTCTCGACTGCCTCATCCAGATGAATCTCGAAGGCCACAATTCGAGCACCTCGGACAAGATCGCGCGCCTTTTGATCGAGACGATCAAGAAGGAATTCCGCCTGGAGTAAGGGACCGGCGGAAAGGCCCGGTGTGGCGCTTGCATGCGCTTGCAAATGGCGCGTCCTCCGCCGAAAGCGGTCCCGCGCCCTGTGCTATGATCGTCTCCGATCGGAAAAACCCGGACGACTGCGTTTTCGCCCTTGGGGCTCGAAGAGGAACGTCCGGTTGACCACATCCACTCTTTAATGGAAAACATCGCTATGAAGAAGCTCATCGTTGTCGCCGCTGCCGCCGTGATGGCCGTCGGTGCCGCTCAGGCCGCCTACAAGGACGGTACGTACACGGGCGAAGGCAAGGGCCGCGAATCCATGATTCAGGTTCAGGTCGACGTCAAGGGCGGCAAGATCGCCGACGTGAAGGTCGTCAAGCACGGTGAAACCGAAATGATCATCGCTGCGCCGATCGAAACGATGCTCCCCGAAATCGTCAAGAAGAACGGCGTTGAAGGCGTCGACGACGTCGGCGGCGCCACGCTCTCGAGCCAGGGCATCAAGGCTGCCGTCCAGGACGCGCTCTCCAAGGCTCAGTAAGTCTTGGATCTTGGGATGCGGCGCTTCCGCCGCATCCGAGAAGCCTGAAGGGAGAAGGGTTCCTGAGCCCCTCTCCCTTTTCTTTCGTTTCTTTCTTTTCCGCTCGGGGCTTCCCACCCCAAGTTTCCCTTCCTCCCGACGGCGACCGCCAACGGTCCTTCACCCCCACGGAGACGCCTTCATGCGCATCTGGAATGCCTTCGTCCGTTCTTCCCTAGCCCTCACCTGCTGTGCGCTTTTTGCGCTTCCCGCCGCCGCTGCGGACGCGGGCGACGAATACGTGCTCTCCTGGACGAGCCTCCACATGGGGACCGTCATTTCCTCGAAGGTCTACGGCCGCACGGCGGAAGACGCGAAGCGCTACGCCTCGCTCGTTGAAGCCGAGGTCGAACGCTTCGACAAGATGATGAGCGTGCACGAGGCGACGCCTTTGAACGAAGTGAACCGCCGCGCGGGCGAGAAGGTCGAGGTGACGCCTGAGATCGCCGAGATGACGCTTCGCGCCGTGGAGGCGACGAAGCTCTCGGGGGGCGCGTTCGACCCGACGATCGGTCCCGTCGTCAACGTCTGGAAGATCGGGTTCGGAGGCGACGAGGTGCCCTCCGACGATGCGATCGCCGCGGCGGTCGCCAAGGTTGACGTTTCGCGCGTGCGCGTGACGGAGGAAAAGGGCCGCCATTACGTTCAGATCGACCCGGGTCAGTTCCTCGACATGGGCGGGATCGCCAAGGGCTACATCGGCGAGAAGATCGCCGAAGAGCTCCGCGCGGCGGGTGCGCCGCGCGCGCTCCTTGATCTGGGCGGAAACGTCGTGGCGCTGAACGGCAAGACGGCCGAGGCGCCCTGGCGCGTGGGGCTTCAGCGCCCCGACACGGACCGCGGCGCCTATTTCGCGGTCGTCGAGGCGACGGACGAGAGCGTGATCACGTCGGGCGCCTACGAGCGCTACCTCGAAAAGGACGGGAAGCGCTACGGGCACATTCTGGACCCGAAGACGGGGAAGCCCGCCTTGACCGATATTTCCAGCGTCACGATCGTCGACCATGACGGCGCGATGGCCGACGCCCTCTGCACCGCGATCTTCGCGATGGGCTGGGAGAAGGGCACGGCCTTTCTCAAAGCCCACCCCGAAGTGCATGCGGTGCTCCTTCACGCCGACTTGAAGCGTGCGGCGTTGAGTGCTAGTTTGGCGAAACGCGTGCGCTTCACCGACGAGTCGATCCGCACGGAAGTGCTCGGGGAGTAAGGCCCCGGGCTTGTCGGCGCCGCGAGCGTCCCAGACTCACCGCCACGAGAAGATCCCGCCCACGAGAGGAGTGTGCCGACCATGGCCGAACCCAAATTCGTTCATCTTCGACTTCATTCGGAATACTCCGTCACGGACGGGATCGTCCGCATCGACCCGGCGATTCACAAGATGATGGAGCGAGGCGGCGGGGCGCTGGCGTTGACCGACCTGATGAACATCTTCGGGGGCCTTCGCTTCTATACGCATGCCCTTGCCGCCGGCTTGAAGCCCATCCTTGGGTGCGACCTCAAGATCCGCAACGGGAACGACGCGGCGAAGCCCTACCGCATGGGCGTCCTCTGCATGAACCGCGAGGGCTACCACTCGCTCTCGGTGCTCCTCACCAAGGCGTTTCTGACGGACGACGACGCCTTTCGCGGCCAGATCGATCCGAAGTGGTTTGAAAAGGGGGGCGACGCGGGTCTGATCGCCCTTTCGGGCGGCGCCGAAGGCGAACTCGGGGCGCTGCTTCTGAACAAGCGTTGGAAGCTCGCCGACGAGGCGGCGCAGCGTTGGAAGCGCATTTTCGGCGACCGCTTCTACGTCGAGGTGCAGCGTGCCGGCAGGCACGGCGACGACCTCGCGACGGCGAGGTTGGCGAACCTCGCCGTCGAGCACGGCATCGCCGTCGTGGCGACGCATCCCGTGCAGTTCCTCGATCCGGAAGACTTTGAAGCGCACGAAGTGCGCACCTCGATCGCCGAAGGCTATACGCTCCAGGACCCGCGCCGCACCAAGCGCTATTCGCCCGAGCAGTATTTGAAGACCGAAGAGGAGATGATCGAACTCTTCGCGGACATGCCCGCGGCGGTCGCGAATTCGGTCGAAATCGCGAAGCGCTGCAATCTGGACGGCGTCCTCTCGAAGCCTCAGCTGCCGCTCTTCCCCACGCCGGACGGCATGAGCCTCGACGACTACATTGATCTGCTCTCGCACCAGGGTTTGGAGCGGCGCCTGGAATTCCTCTACCCGGACGAGAAGGTGAGGAACGAAAAGCGCCCCGCCTACGAGGAGCGTCTCACGTACGAGCTCGGCATCATCAAGGGGATGAAGTTCCCGGGGTACTTCCTCATCGTTCAGGACTTCATCAACTGGTCGAAGAAGAATGGCATCCCGGTGGGTCCGGGCCGCGGCTCGGGTGCCGGCTCCTTGGTGGCGTACTCGCTCGGGATCACGGACCTGGATCCCCTTCACTTCGACCTGCTCTTCGAGCGCTTCCTCAACCCGGAACGCGTTTCGATGCCCGACTTCGACGTCGACTTCTGCCAGTACAACCGCGACCGCACGATCGACTACGTGAAGCGCACGTACGGCGCGGAGGCCGTGAGCCAGATCGTCACCTTCGGCACCTTGGGCGCCAAGGCGGTCGTGCGCGACGTGGGCCGCGCCTTGGACGTCCCCTACATGAAGACGGACGCCCTGGCGAAGCTGATCCCGCAGCAGCCGGGGAAGAACATCACCTTGGACGACGCCCTACGCGACGTCCCCGAATTCAAGGAAGCGGTCGAGAGCGACGACGAGTACAGGGAGATTCTGCGTCTGGCGAAGCCCTTGGAAGGCCTCACGCGAAACCTCGGCATGCACGCAGGGGGCGTGCTGATCGCCCCCGGGCGCTTGACCGACTTCTGTCCCCTCTACAACCCCGACGGGAAACCCGAGAACACGGTCTGCCAGTTCGACAAGAAGGACGTCGAAAACGTGGGGCTCGTCAAGTTCGACTTCCTGGGCCTGACGACGCTCTCCATCATCACCCGTGCGGTGAGCTACATCGACAAACTCCACCCCGAGGCCAAGTTCGACATCGACCGCATTCCGGTCGACGACGCCGAAACCTACGCGCTCTTTCAGAACGCGAACACCGAAGCCGTGTTCCAGTTCGAATCGGAAGGGATGCGCGCGCTTCTGAAGCAGGCCAAGCCCGACCGTCTCGAAGACCTGGTCGCCCTGAACGCGCTATACCGTCCGGGTCCGATGGACCTCATCCCGTCCTTCATCGCACGAAAGTTCGGCCGCGAGAAGGTGGAGTACCTCGACCCCCGCATGGAGTCGGTTTTGGCCGAAACCTACGGGATCATGGTGTACCAGGAACAGGTGATGCGAGTGGCGCAGGTCGTGGGCGGCTATTCGCTGGGCGGCGCCGACCTGCTCCGCCGCGCCATGGGGAAGAAGAACGTCGAGGAGATGAAGCGCCAGCGTGCGGTCTTCACGCAGGGCGCGGGCGAGCGCGGCGTCTCGGAAGAGACCGCCACCGAGATCTTCAATTTGATGGAAAAGTTCGCGGGCTACGGCTTCAACAAGTCGCACGCGGCCGCGTACTCCTACGTCGCCTACCAGACGGCGTACCTCAAGACCCATCACATCGCGGCCTTCATGGCGGCGAACCTCTGCATGGTGATGGACCAGTCGGAGAAGATCAAGAAGTTGATCGACGACGCCGCGGAAAACGGCGTCAAGCTTCTGCCTCCGGACGTCAACGAAAGCGAGTGGTTCTTCGTTCCGCCCGACGAAAAGTCGATCCGCTTCGGCCTCGGCGGCATCAAGGGGATGGCGCGCACCGTAGCGGACGACATCGTCGCGGCCCGCAAAAAGGGCGGCCCCTTCGTCGACATCTTCGACTTCGCGGCGCGCGTGCCCGGCATGAACGGGCGCTTCTTGGACGGCCTCATCCGCGCGGGCGCCTTCGATTCGATCGACCCGGACCGGGGCAAACTCCACGCGAACAAGGAGCAGGCGATCCGCGCGAGCCAGACGATCCGCGCAAGCGAAGGGCAGGGGAGCCTCTTCGACGAGCCGGGCGAAACCGTCCGCATCGTCAACTGGCTCCCGGCCGCCGCCTGGTCGATGCGCAGGAAGCTCGCCGAAGAGAAGTCCGCTCTGGGCTACTGGCTCTCGGGACACCTCTACGACGCCTACCGGGAGGAGCTCAAAAGCTTCGCCCCGAAGAGCCTCAAGGACATCGTCCCGGGCGGCCGCGCGGCGAGCAAGATGGCCGGGATCATTTCGTCGGTCCGCCAGGTGCAGAGCAAGCGCGGGCCCATGGGGATCGTCACGATCGACGACGGCACCGCCGTCGTCGACCTGATGTGCTTCGGGGAAGTCTGGTCGAAGTACCGCCGGCAGCTGACGCCCGACGCCGTCGTCTGCGTGACGGGGCGTGCCCGCTACGACGAATTCTCGAAGCGCCTCTCGGTGTCGCTCGACGACGTGATGACGGTGGACAAATTCCGTGTCGGTCACTGCCGGTTCATGGAGGTGGAGGTGCGCGACGACGCCGCCCGGCAGGAGCTGACGGACGTAAAGTCGATCTGTGCGGGCTACGCCAAGGCCGGGACGGAGGGCGTGCAGATCGCCCTGAGGCTCCACACGAAAGCGTCCGAAGGTCTCGTCTTCGTTCCGATGGAGGCGGCGCAGACGGAGGAGTTGGCGGGAAAGCTCCGTGAGCAGCGCGCCGTCGCCCACGTGCGGTTCATCTACTGACGGATCCCTTCAACGTTCGGGGCCTCAACATGGAGGCCCCGAACGCATTTCACCGGGATCAGTTGCCGTTCGTGTTCTTCAGGCCCTCAAGGTTGTCGACGCCGGCTTCGGATTCGACGACGAGGTTCTTTTCGGCGCGCTCACCCACCCAGTAGTCCGCGTCTCGGATGCCGAGGGGTTCGGGGTGGAAGACCGGGTTGAGCCCCTCGCGGCGCTGCCGTTCGTAGTCGCGGAGCGCCTTGAAGGCGGGGCCCTGAAGGAGCAGGATCGCGATGAGGTTGAGCCACGCCATCGTGCCGACGCCGATGTCCGCCATCGTCCAAATGAGGGTGGAGGCCTTCAAGGTCCCGAACGCCACGGTGCCCAGGAAGATCACTTTGAGGACCGTCATGATGAAGGGACGGCGGATGTAGCGGTTCAGGTACGCGCAGTTCGTTTCGGCCATGTAGTAGTAGCCCAAGATCGTCGTGAACGCGAAGAAGAAGATCGTCACGGCGATGAAGGGGCCGCCCCAGCCGGGCATCAGCTGATCGATGGCGGCTTGGGTGTAGACCGGACCCGCCTCAACGCCTTTGAGACCTTCGTAGATCATCGTGCCGTCGGCCCCGACGATGTTGTAGGTGCCCGTCATCAGGATCATGAAGCCCGTCGCGGAGCAGACGAAGAGCGTGTCGATGTAGACCGAGAAGGCCTGAACGAGCCCCTGCTTCGCCGGGTGCGAGACCGCGGCGGCCGAAGAGCCGTGTGGGCCCGTACCCTGACCGGCTTCGTTGGAATAAATGCCGCGCTTCACGCCCCAGCTGATCGCCGACCCCAAAAGGCCGCCCAGAATCGGGTCGGTGCCGAAGGCGCTCGAGAGAATCAGGTGGAAGACGTCGGGAATCTGCTGCCAGTTGACGCCGACGATGATGAGCGCGACGCAGATGTAGGCCTGCGCCATGAAGGGAACGACGATGCTCGTGAACTGCGCGATGCGCTTCAAGCCCCCGAAGATCACGAAGCAGAGAATGGACGAAATGATCGCGGCGCTCACCGTCGCGTCGAGGTTGAAGGCCTCCTCCCAGGCGGCCGCAATCGTGTTGCTCTGCACGCCGGGGCAGAAGATCGTCGAGGCGAGAATCGTCACGATCGCGAAGGCCCAGGCGTAGACCTTGCTCCGGAGGCCCTTCTCGATGTAGAAGGCCGGACCGCCGCGGTACTGCCCTTCAATCTTCTCCTTGTAGATCTGCCCCAGAGTCGATTCGACGAAGGCGGAGGAGGCGCCGAGGAACGCCACGGTCCACATCCAGAAGAGGGCGCCCGGTCCCCCGTAGCAGATCGCGGTGGCGACGCCCGCGATGTTGCCGGTGCCGACGCGCCCCGCGAGCGTGAGCGTCAACGCTTGGAAGCTCGAAAGCCCGATCTCGCCTTCCTTCCGTTGGAAGAGCAGGCGCCACATTTCCGGGATCATTCGGAGCTGCACGAAGCGGCTTCGGAGCGAAAAGAAGAGCCCGGCCAAAAGACAGAGACCCACGAGAGGGGGCGACCAGATCAGGTCGTTGAGCGAGTGGATGAAGTTTTCCATGGCGTTTCCTTCGGAAGGGTTGTGAAATCGGTCAAAACGGTTTGAAGGGGCCGCCGGACGGATTCACGAAGGAAGAGCAGAGGAAAAAGACTTGCGTTCAGACGGGATGCGGACCGGCGGCGTTCTCCGCGGCTGAAGCGCTTCGCGCTTCAGGGGAGACGTTGGAATCGGGGCGAGGCCGACGGCCGTAGAGAGGAAGGATTCGATCAGGCACGGGCGACGGACGACTCGCCCATGCGAGCTCGTGCGGCTTCGGCGGGAGCGAAGCCGGCGAGGGCGGCGGCGTCAAAGCGCAGGGCGCTTTGCGCATCGACGACGGGCGTCGTCGTGCCGCGAAGGTCGCGGAGCGTGTGTCGAACGTGCATGTCGGTGCTGAGGTGTTCGTTTTCCAGAGGCTCCATCGAGCCTCTTTTCGAAAACGTCCCGACGAGTTTAACCCGAACCCCTGTCGTTTTGGCCATGCGAATGAGGCATAAACGGCGGTCGGAACGTAAAAAGGCCGTTCGATTCGACTCGAACGGCCTTCTCCTAAGGAAAGTTCCTTAGATTTTTAGTGCTTTGTCGCGCGCGAGGCGAAGATCTCCTCCCAACGGGCCACCTGGCGGCGGACCTGATTAGGGGCGGTGCCGCCCAGGTGGTCGCGGGCGTTGACGGAGCCTTCGAGCTTCAAAACGTCGTAGACGTCGGCTTCGATCACGGAGCTGAAGCTCTGGAGCACGTCGAGCGGGAGCTCTTCAAGGCCGCAGTCGCGCTCCGACGCGGCGCGGACCGTCTGGCCCACGATGTCGTGCGCGGTGCGGAAGGGCACGCCGTGGCGCACGAGATAGTCCGCGAGGTCGGTCGCGGTGGGGAAGCCCATCTGCGCGGCGCGGTGCATCGTTTCGGCCTGGGGTTCGACGCCGGCCATCATGTCGCAGAAGGCGCGCAACGTATCCTTCACCGTATCGATCGCGTCGAACACCGGTTCCTTGTCTTCCTGGAAGTCCTTGTTGTAGGCAAGGGGCGTGCCCTTCATGAGCGTGAGCATCGTGATCAAGGAGCCGTAGACGCGGCCGGACTTGCCGCGGGCCGTTTCGGGAACGTCCGGGTTCTTCTTCTGCGGCATGATCGAAGAGCCGGTCGTGAAGCGGTCCGGCAGCTTGATGAAGCCGAAGCGCTGGCTCATCCACGTCACGAGCTCTTCGGAGAGGCGCGAGATGTGCATCATGATGAGCGACGCGGCGGCGCAGAATTCGATCGCGAAGTCGCGGTCGGAGACGGCGTCGAGCGAATTCTGGCAGACGGCCTCGAACCCGAGAAGCGACGCGGTCATTTCGCGGTCGATCGGGTAGGTCGTGCCGGCCAGGGCCGCGGCGCCCAAGGGGCTGCGGTTCACGCGGGAGCGCAGATCGAGCAGGCGTTCGCGGTCGCGCTCGAACATTTCGACGTAGGCGAGCATGTGGTGCCCGAACGTGACGGGCTGCGCCACCTGCATGTGGGT
>NZ_JH604988.1:45558-72004 GCF_000250875.1 Sutterella parvirubra YIT 11816
TTCTTCTTCGCCTGGGCGACCAAGACCTCCTGGAGGTGTTCGACGCGGCGGATGATTTCGTCCGTTTCGGAACGCAGATAGAGGCGGATGTCGGTCGCCACCTGGTCGTTGCGGGAGCGCCCCGTGTGGAGTCGCTTCCCGGCGTCGCCGATCAGCGCGGTGAGGCGCGCCTCGATGTTGAGGTGGACGTCTTCGAGTTCGAGCTGCCACTCAAAGGCGCCCGAGGTGATTTCTTCGCGGATCTGGGCCATCCCGCGGCGGATGTCTTCGAGATCCTTCGTGCTGATGACGCCGATCTTTTCGAGCATCGTCGCGTGCGCGAGGGAACCTTCGATGTCGGCCAACGCCATGCGCTTGTCGAAGTCCACGCTCGCCGTGTAGCGGAGCACGAAGGCGTCCACGGGTTCGGAGAATCGGCCGGACCACGCCTTCTTCTTGGCGTGCAGCGGGTCGTTGGAATGGTCTTCTTGGTGGTTCATTGGAGATCCCGGTGGAAAGATGATTGGAGGGCCGCAAGGGGCGGAGAGCCGTGAGGCCCCCGTCAATCCCGCTGAGGCGGCGACATTTTAAGACCAAGCGCCCGCGCGGTGTTGCCGGCGCCGCACCCAAACGCCTTGCCGTGAAGGTGAGCTTTCGAAATGTAAATTTTTATGTATGAGTTGGCGGACGTACGTGCGTTCCCATACAATCAAACGTCTCGGGGTGTGGCGCAGTCTGGTAGCGCGCCTGCTTTGGGAGCAGGATGTCGGGAGTTCGAATCTCTTCACCCCGACCATGCAGCCTGTGCGGTTCGCCTGCCCGTAGCTCAGTAGGATAGAGCATCTGCCTTCTAAGCAGACGGTCGCGGGTTCGATTCCTGCCGGGCAGGCCACAGAATTCAAAGTTTGTGGTGGGAATAGCTCAGTTGGTAGAGTCCCGGATTGTGATTCCGGTTGTCGTGGGTTCGAGTCCCATTTCCCACCCCATCCACACAAAAGCCCGCATTCAGCCGAATCTGAATGCGGGCTTTTTCTTGTTTTTCGAGTTTCGGCCGGTTTGACGACCGGCTTTGAGGAAGGCGCCGCCGCCCCAGGGCCAAGGCGCCGTACCGGCGGAGTTGTGACGTGATGAATTTGCGAAAGGGGCCCAGCCGCCCCCAAGGCGCAGAGGCGCGCGCGGCGGCGCTCGCCGCCCTTTGGGCGGGAACGCTCCTTTGGGCGGCGCCCCAAGATGCCCACGCCTATCTGGATCCGGGCACGGGGAGCATGCTGCTCTCGATCGTGGTCGGGTTGGCGAGCTCTGGGTACTTCTTCATCCGGCGGCTTCCGTCGCTCATCCGCCAGGCGGTCTTTCGCATGAAGGGGGACGACAAGGCGCTCAGAAGCGGCGGCATCGTCTTCTACGCGGAGTCGCCCGCCTACTGGGGGACGTTCGAGCCGGTGCTGCGCGCCCTCTCGGAAATGGGCCAGAGCGTCACGTACCTCACCTCCGCCGAAAACGATCCGGTCTTTGAAGCCAATATCCCGGGCGTCTCCGCCCGCTTCATCGGAAAGGGGAACAGCGCCTACACGTCGCTAGGCTTCTTGGAGGCCGACATCTTCGTCCTCACGACCCCTGGGATCGACGTCCTGCAGATCCGGCGCTCCAAGGGCGTCAAGCGCTACGTCCATCTCGTTCACGCCGCCACCGACGCGCACGGCTACAAGCTCTTCAGCTTCGACTACTACGACGCCGTCTACTGCTCGGGCGAGCATCAGCGTCGGTCGCTTCGCCTCCTCGAAGCGAAGCGCGGCACCGCGCCGAAGGATCTTCCGCTTCTGGGCTGCCCCTACTTCGACCGCATGGTCGCGAAGCGCCGGAACTACCGCGCCGAACCCGAAGCGCGCACCGTGCTCGTGGCGCCCACCTGGGGCCGTGCGGGCCTTTTGACCCGCACGGGTTCTGCTGTTCCGAAAGCTCTGGCCGAGGCCGGTTGGAACGTCATCCTGAGGCCGCACCCGCAGAGCTTCGTCTCCGAAGCGGACCTCATGGACAAGCTCCAAACGGAACTCGCCTCCTACCCCAACATCCGCTGGGACCGTCAGCCCGACGGCTTTGAGAGCCTCTCCCGCGCGGAAGTGATGGTGTCCGACTTCTCGGGCGTCGTCTTCGACTTCGCGTTCGTGTTCGAACGTCCGGTCGTGACGATCGGGGACGGTTGGCAAAAGGACGGCTACGAAGCCTGGGACCTCGACGACTCTGCCTGGGAGATGGGCGTGCTGGATGCCGTCGGCACGCATTTGTCCGCGAACGAGACCGACCGCGTGCTTGCCGCCGTCGAGGCGCTCGCCGCGAACCCGCAGGACGCGTCTGAACGCATCCGCCACGTGAGGGACGCCGGGATCGTCAACTTCGGCGTAGCGGGCCGCCCCATCGCCGAAGCGCTCGTCCGTGACCTCGAAACGGTGCGCGGCGCAGCCGCGCACCGTTTCCCTGAAGCCGCCCCCGCGAAGGAGCCGACCCGATGCTGACCGTTCTCTACACCTTCTTCATCGCGCCCCTGGAGGCGCTGATGACGGCCGTGCTCGGCGCGGCCCACGATCTGATCGGCTCCTACGGTTGGTCCGTCGCCGTGATGAGCCTCGTCGTCAACACGCTGATCCTCCCCATCTACAACAAGGCGGAGAGCTGGCAGGAAGAGGAGCGCCGCATCAAGAAGGGGTTCGAAGCGACCGAGGCGATGATCAAGCGCACGTTCAAGGGGCAGGAGCGCTTCGCGATGCTGACCACGATGCGCCGTCAGCACGGCTATTCGGCGAGGCTCGCGCTCCGCTCCTCGCTCGGGTTCTTTCTCCAGATCCCGTTCTTCATCGCCGCATACCACCTGCTCTCCAACATGCCGGAACTGCGCGGCGTCGCCTTCGGCCCCATCACGGACCTGGGTGCGGCCGACGGTCTGATCAAGCTCGGGGGCTTTTCGATCAACGTGCTCCCGCTCCTGATGACGGCGGTGAATCTGCTCTCGGCCTTCGTCTACACCGCGTCGCTCTCGAAGCAGGACAAGATCCAGCTCTACGGGCTCTCGGCGCTCTTCCTCGTGCTTCTCTACGCGTCCCCGGCGGCGTTGACGCTCTACTGGACTCTCAACAACGTTTACTCGCTCGGCAAGAACATCGTCGAGAAGAGCCTGCTCCCGGCCTGGCGCGCGAAGCATGCCGACCGTACTGGCAGCGCCCCCGACGCTGCTGAGGGCGCGGCGTCCGCGCCCTCGAAGGGATTCGCGTGGGTGCTGGGGACCGGCGTCCTGCTGCTTCTCTACGCCGTGTGGGATACGAACGGCCTCTGGAAGAACACGATCGGCCTGGGCGGGATTCCCGATGCGGGCCGCTTGGAAGCCTTCCTCATGATGCTTGCGCTTTCGACGTCGCTCATCTCGGAAGGGCTCCGCCGCGTCCCAGCGGCGGAGCGTTGGGTCTTCATGAGCCGGGCGGGACGCATCCTGGCGCTCCTCAACGTCCTCTATCCTGCGGTGCTCTGCACGGGCGTCTTCGGCATCACGGCCGAGTGGTATCTGGCGCCCAAGGACCCGCCCGCGACCGTGTGGGCCTGTGCGGGTTCGGCCGTGCTCACCCTGGTGTTAGGGCTCTTCTCGATTCTTTCCGACAAAGTCTTTGCACCGCTCTCGCGCTTCTACCGTGAAGGCATGCGCACGGCGACGGTGGCGCTCCTCGTCTTGGGCGTCGCCGTCATGTTGGTGGGGCTCCCCGCACTCGTCCTCACTTCGGACCCGGATTCCGTCTCGACGACCTTCGACGTCGTGATGCCGCTCTTCGTCCTCGCGATGCTTTTTGCGGCCGTCTTCGCCGGGATCCTCTGCCGGGGGCTCCCGAAGGGCGCCGCCGTCGCGGTCTTCGCGACGGCGCTCTTTCTTGACCTCGCCCTGGCGGCCTACGCGTTCCTGCTCGTCGGCGACTACGGCCTCATCAACGGCGGGGAACTCGAGAAGACCCAGCCCCTCTACGACGCGATGAACGTTTGGAAGGACGCCGGGGCGCTTCTTGTCCTGGCGGCGGTCTCGGTCTTTGCCGTCAAGAGGCTCTCCACGCGCACCGTGCGGGACTTCTCGTCGCTCTTGACGGTCCTGGTCTTCGGCCTTTCCGCTCTGATGCTCGCCCCCTTGGCGGGTCGCGTTCCCGCGAAGGCGGTGCAGACGGAAAAGCCCGTACCGCCGGCCTCGTCCAAAGACCTCTTCACCTTCAGTGCTACGGGCAAGAACCTTCTCGTCGTCGTCTTCGACATGTACACGGCGGACCACTTCCTGCGGATCCTTGAGGAGCGCCCGGAATTGAAGGCAGCGTTCGAAGGCTTCACCTGGTACCGCGACACGACCGCCGCGGGGAGCGGCACGCTCCACGCGCTCGCGGTGACTGCGGGTGGGAACCGCTTCTCGGTGTCCGGCATCAACCGCGACAACGAGGGAAAGACCTTCGAGCAGCTCTACGGCGAAAGCTACGACCTGATTCCGAGCCTTTTGGGTGAGAGCTGGGACCGTGCCGTGATCGGGAGCATGTGGCCCTCTCCGAAGCCCCTCGCGTACCCCAACATAGGCTACGCGGAGCTGATGGACGGTTGGTTCGACTACTACTACCGCGAAACCTTTGAGGACGCGAAGAGCCGCGACCGCGCGGATGCGTTCGGTCGACTCCTCTCCATTTCGATCTTCAAGGCGGCGCCTTATTCGCTGCGCGGCAAGGTGTACGCGAACGGCCGTTGGTTGGCGTCCGCAAAGGAAACGCTGGACGGATTCAAGGCCTACGCCGCCGTTCGCCCCTGGGCGGACTTCAGCCGCGTGGTACCTTCGGGCGACGTCTACCGCTACGTCTACAGCGACGGCTCGCACACGGGACGCTACATCGGCGAGGACGGCCTGCCCTCGCTCGTCAAACCGGACACGCCTTCCGCCTGGAAGCGTGAGAATCCCGTGATCGACTTCAGCCACTACCTCTCCGAGCGTGCCTTCACGGAGCGCCTTGCCGATTGGCTCAACTGGATGCGTGTGAACGGCGTCTTCGACAACACCCGGATCGTTGTGACGGCCGACCACGGCGGCCGCGACAGCGTGACGCTCCTTGAAGGCATCGGACGGGTCCCCTACAAGGGCCGCATCGACGAAGACGTCGACAACCCGGGCATCCGCTATCCGCTTCTTCTCGTGAAGGACTTCGGTGGGAAGGGTGAGATGAAGGTGTCGGACGAGCCGATGACGAACGGCGACGTGCCGGATCTCATCCTGGCGGGTGTTCGTGAGCTGCCCGTGAAGTACAGAAGCGGCGTGGGTGATGCGGATCGCGTTCGTTTCTACGACTCCTGCAGCGACGCGAATCTTGCTCAGGAATCGATGAGCTGCTTTGTCTACGGCATCCGGGGCGACATGTTTGAGAAGTCGTCCTGGTCGTTGGAGGGTCGGTGAAGACGGATGGAGGGAGCGTTTTACGCTCCCTCAATCACTTCCGAACCCTCAGAAATCAATCCTGTGCACTCGGAACCGCCGCTTCGCAGGCGGCAGCGGCGTCATGAAGTCGGGACCGTACTGAATGCGGAGGTAGCTCTCCGGTACGCAAGGCCCAGGCATCTTCCTCCCGCAGAAGTCCAACTCGCGCCGGACGGGCAGGAACTTCTCCTTCGGGAAGCTGATGTCCTGATAGAGGTGGTGCGTGTAGCGGATTCGGGTCTTGTCCTCCTGACGGTCCGCCCATCCGCGAAGCAGGTTCCGAACGGGCTTGAGGGGGTACTTCACAAGGCTCTTGAAGATCCGCATGGGATGTCCCTTCGGGAGCTTGTGGCGATCATTGACCCATTGAAGGAGCCGCGTAAGCGGCTCCGCCATCGACCCCGTCTCCTTCATGACGAAGATGTCGATGAAGACGGGCTTCCAGTCGTCCAACCGCGGGGCACGCGCGTAGCGGAAGCGCTTGTCGTTCAACTTCGTAATGCGGGTGCGGTCGATCTCAAGAAAGTCGGGGAGCTCCACTTTGAGGAGCTTCTCAAACTCCTCCTCCATCATCATCACGTCGACGTCGTCGTCCCAGGGGATGAGCCCCTTGTGCCGGACGGCGCCCAAAAGCGTCCCGAAGGAGAGCATGTATTCGATGCCGTTCGCCCGGCAGAGGTCGTCGAAGTCAAAGAGTTGGCGGACGATGGCGGCGTGGTAGCGCTTCAGTTCGTCGTCGGTAAGGCCGGGAGCGGTCATGCGGAGGATCGGGTTGGAGGGTGGAAGGTCAAGACGGATTTTACGCGTGATCCTCCAAAAGAAACATCCACCGTCGCCGGTGGATGCCGAGGTGCGGAATCTTGGTCCGGGTCAGATGCGCGCGTAGATCTGCAGGAACTTGCCGAAGCCCGCTTCGGTTTCGGGAGCGGGAGCCTCCCAGGGGGATTCGGAAACGGCCGTGCCGAGCATGTCGGCGACCGTGAAGTAGCGCAGCTTGCGGGTGACGCCGGAGGTCGAGCCGCCTTCGGTCTGATAGGCCATCATGGTCACTTCATTGGCGCCGTTGAGCCCGTAGGCATAGGGGGAGACCACGCGGTCGTTGCCGTGGTAGCCGAAGGCCAGAGACTTCTTTTCTTCGATCGCCTTCGCGATCAGGTCGACTGTAGACATTTCTTTTCTCCCGGATTGAATGGTGTTCGTCGTGTTCGGAGGAGGGTATCCGCCGCGGGAGTCGAGGCTTCGCGCGAAATCCTCCTTTAAACCATTATGGCGGCAGGGGTAGACGGGTGTTCCGGAAAACCCAAGCGCGGAGTCATCAGGTCAAAGGATCGCGCGGACCCTGGGAGAATTCCCGATGTTTTGCCGTGCCCTTCGGTAGACGAAAGGCGCCCCGACCGCAAAGGTCGGGGCGCCTTCAAAGATCCGTCAGCGTTAGGTCAGGCCTTCGGGAGCTTCGCGAGTTGGGCGCTTACCTTGCCGAGGAGCTCGGTGAAGTCGGCCAAGCGCTGCTTTTCCGTTTCCACCACCGCGGCGGGGGCGCGAGCGACGAAGCGTTCGTTGCCGAGCTTCGCGTTGCACTTCGCGATTTCGCCTTCGAGGCGGGCGACTTCCTTCGAGAGGCGGTCGCGTTCGGCGGCGAGGTCGATTTCGACCTTGAGCATCATCTTGGCGTCGCCGATGATCGCCACCGGCGCGATCGTGCCTTCGGCTTTCGCGTCGAGGTTCTCGACGCGCTCCACGCCCTCAAGGCGCGCCAGCGCCGTGAGGTAGGGCGGGGCCATCGTGCAGAAGGCTTCGTCGGCTTCGAGAAGGAGCGGGACGCGGGTCGAGGGAGCGAGCTTCATTTCGCTTCGCAGATTGCGGATGCATTCGATCATGTCGCGCACCGCACGCATCTGACGTTCGGCCTCTTCGTCGTAGACGCTCTCGTCGGCGACGGGGTAGGACTGGATCATGACGGAGGTTTCCTCGTCGGCGCGGCGCACGCCGGCGACGACGGAGACCTTCTGCCAGAGCTCTTCCGTGATGAACGGAATGATCGGGTGCGCGAGGCGCAGCACCGTTTCGAGCACGGTGACGAGGGTGCGGCGCGTCGCGCGCGCGGCGGCCTCGTCGCCCTTGAGCTGCACCTTGGCGAGCTCCAGGTACCAGTCGCAGTAGAGGTTCCAGACGAAGCTGTAGATCGCGTTCGCGGCGTTGTCGAGGCGGTAGTCCTTGTAGGCCGCGGTGACTTCGGCGATGGTGCGGTTCAGTTCCGACGTGATCCAGCGGTCAGCGGGCGAGAAGCTCATCGGGAGCGAGGCGGTTTCGCCGACGCCGCAGTCCTGCCCCTCCACGTTCATCAGCACGAAGCGGGTGGCGTTCCAGAGCTTCGTGCAGAAGTTGCGGTAGCCCTCTGCACGCTTCAGGTCGAAGTTGACGTTGCGGCCCAAGGTCGCGTAGGCGGCCATGGTGAAGCGGAGCGCGTCGGCGCCGTGGGCGGCGATGCCCTCGGGATAGTTCTTGCGGAGCTTCGCTTCGACGACGGGCGCCTTTTCGGGCTGACGCAGACCGCGGGTGTTCTTCTGAACGAGGTTTTCGAGGTCGATCCCCTGAATGATGTCGAGGGGGTCGAGGGTGTTCCCTTCACTCTTCGACATCTTCTTACCTTCGGCGTCGCGCACGAGTCCGTGGATGTAGACGTCGCGGAAGGGGACGCGGCCGGTGAAGTGGCGCGTCATCATCACCATGCGGGCAACCCAGAAGAAGAGGATGTCGTAGCCCGTGACGAGGACGGTGCTGGGGAGGAACATGTCAAACGCCGCACGTTCGTCTTCCTTGGGATCCACGCCGCCCAAGGTCGAGAAGGGGACGAGCGCGGACGAGAACCACGTGTCGAGCACGTCTTCGTCCTGCGTGAGTGCAACGCCAACACCCGCCTTCGCCTGGGCTTCAGCTTCCGTGCGGGCGACGTAGACGTTCCCGGCTTCGTCGTACCAGGCCGGAATGCGGTGACCCCACCAGAGCTGACGCGAAATGCACCAGTCCTGAATGTTCTCAAGCCACTGGCGGTAGACGCCTCGCCATTCGGCCGGGAAGATGTTCACTTCGCCGGAGTTGACGGCGTCGAGACCCTCCTGGGCGATCGAACGGCCGGGGAAGCGCGTGCCTTCCGGCGCGGGCTTGCTCATCGCCATGTACCACTGGTCGGAGAGCATCGGCTCGACGACTTCACCCGTGCGGCCGACGTAGGGGACCATGTGCTTGTGGGGCTTGACGGCGACCAAAAGCCCCGCGGCCTCAAGGTCCGCGACCGCCGCCTTGCGGCAGGCGTAGCGGTCCATGCCGCGGTACTTCTCGGGCACGTTCTCGTTCATGGTCGCGGTCTTCGTGAGCACCGAGAGCATCGGAAGGTTGTGGCGGCGGCCGACTTCAAAGTCGTTGAAGTCGTGCGCCGGGGTGATCTTCACGCAGCCGGAGCCGAATTCGCGGTCGACGTATTCGTCGGCGATGACGGGGATCTCGCGGTCGGTGAGCGGGAGCTTCAGCATCTTGCCGACCAAGTGCGCGTAGCGCTCGTCCTCGGGGTGCACGGCCACGGCCTGGTCGCCGAAGAGCGTTTCCGGACGCGTCGTCGCGACGACGACGCCCTCGCCGCCGTCGGCGGCGGGGTAGCGGATTTCCCAAAGGTGCCCGTCCGTCTCCTTGCTTTCCACTTCAAGGTCGGAGACCGCGCTCTGGAGCTTCGGATCCCAGTTGACGAGACGGTTGCCGCGGTAGATGAGGCCCTGCTCGTAGAGGCGCACGAAGACGTCGATCACCGTGTCGGAGAGCTTCGGGTCCATCGTGAAGTAGGTGCGGTCCCAGTCGACGCTGTCGCCCAAGCGGCGCATCTGCGAGAGGATCGTGCCGCCCGAAAACTTCTGCCAATCCCAAATCTTTTCGATGAAGGCTTCGCGGCCGATGTCGCGGCGGTCGACGCCTTCTTTTTCGAGTTGACGCTCGACGACGATCTGCGTCGCGATGCCGGCGTGGTCGGTACCAGGGAGCCAGAGCGTGTTGTAACCCGCCATGCGGTGGTAGCGCGTGAGGGTGTCCATCACCGTCTGGTTGAAGGCGTGCCCCATGTGAAGGATCCCGGTGATGTTCGGGGGCGGGAGCTGGATGGAGAAGCCGGGCTTCTTCGGATCAAGGCCGGCGCGGAAGTACCCGCGCTTTTCCCAAATCGGGTACCAACGCGCCTCAATCTCCTGAGGCTCGAAACTCTTGGCGAGTTCAGGCGTGGATTGTTCAGACATTTGTTTTTCTTCCGATGGCTGAGGGGGTCAACGCCGGAAGAGAACGCCCCGATTGCGGGGCGTTCTCTTCCGGCGGGAAAGGTGTTTCATTGTCGCACGAAGCGGCCCGCCCGTTGGGCGAACCCGGGTCAATTCTGAGGCTTCAGCGCGGCCACGTCGATTCGTCGCAGTTCCTTCATCACCGTCTGCTGCACGATGGGGCCGATCGAGCGTTCGACGTCGCTCCGTGCACGCTGAAGGGCGTTCCCGAGCGACATGTCGAGCGCTTCGCGGAGGTGTTCGCGAAGCGCCTGCTCGATTTTGGGCGCAACCATCTCGGCCAGGCGACGGAGGTCGTCGTCCGTGAGCGGCGCGGGCGCAGGTGCGGGTGCGGGTGCGGGTGTCGGTTGGGCTGGCGCAGCTGGTTCCGCCGGGGGAACGGGGGCGGCGGCTTCAAAGGCAGCCGCCGCAGGCGCGTCCGTGCGGACCTCAGTCCGCGGCGCCTGCACCGTTTCCGGGCGCACCAACGTCGGCTCCTGAGGCGTGGCCTCCGCCAACGCCCGGACCTCACCCCAGGTGAGGCGCACGCGCGACTTGAGTTCCGTCGTCTCGGGGTGCAGGGACAAGGTGGGTTCTTTGCGTTCCATAGGGGCGTCCTAACGGTCAGGGTTTGCGGTCGTAGGCGGCGAGCTCGACCCCCGCCGCCTTGTAGGCGCGGTAGCGGGCGCGGGAGCGCTCAAGTTCCGAGGGTTCGGTGCTCACGACGTCGATGATGCGCTCAAAGCGCCCGAACTCCGTCTGCCAGTCGGCGGGAAGTTCGTCGTCCAAAAGAAGCAGCACGTCGCCCGAGAGCGTCTTGAGGTCCGTCGACCAACAAATCGGCGTTTCGGCCGCCAACGGGCTCTCCGCACGGACGTGCGGCAGGAAGGCGAGGTCGTCGAAGCGCCAGAGGAGCGAGTCGAGGTCGCGCAGGCGCCGCTCGTCCCGGCACCAAAGCGCCAACGACATCCCCCGCCGGTAGACCGTTCTCGCCACGAGGCAGGCGTAGCGGAGCCTGTGCGGGACGTTGTAGTGAAAGTCGATCTTCTTCATGCGAGGGCGTAGGCGGTGGTATTTCGGGGATGCTCAAGGTCTCCTAACTATACGCGAAGCGCCGCGGTGAAACGCCGCTCTCCCTCTCGTGGAGGAACTCTGCTGATACCGCAAACACGGTATTTTGAGAAAACACCCCTTGCGCGAGGAATGCCAAATGTGCACAATTCACATCCTACAGCGACGGCATGAAGGTGCCGACGCCTCCAACGATGGGGGGGTAGCTCAGCTGGGAGAGCGCTGCGTTCGCAATGCAGAGGTCGGGAGTTCGATCCTCCTCCTCTCCACCATCACGAAGCCCGAAACGTCTGATGCGTTTCGGGCTTTTCCTTATTTGGCGTCCGAAGAAACTTGTTTGAGGTCCTGCGGCTTGTGCCGCAAGACCTCTCAACCTCAACGCCTCAGTCCATCACCCTCTTCACCTTCTTCACCGCATCGTTCTGTCGGAGCGTGCGCATGACGTGAATGAGGTGGCTGCTGTCGCGCACCTGCACGGTGACGGTGACGACGGGGTTGGGACTCTCCTCCGTGAGCGACAACCCGATGATGCTGGAGCGCGCCTCCGCGACGCTGGTCGCCACGGTGGCGAGACCCGCATGGGCGTCCGTGACGGTCACGGCCAATTCCACCGCAAAGACGCTCCCCGGCTTCGGATCGCCCCACTGCACTTCCATCCAACGGGTGGGGTCCGCCTGCATGCCGTGTTCGGCATGCGGGCAGTCCCGGCGGTGGACGGTGAGTCCGGCGCCGGGTCGACCGAACCCGCAGATCTTGTCGCCCGGGATCGGGTGACAGCAGTCCGCGAGCTTCACCGCGGCGCCTTCGGTGCCGCGGATGACGACGGTCGGGCGTTCAGCCTGTTCGCCCAAGGCGCTGATGCGGTGCAGGAGCGCCGCCGGGAGCAGCTTCCCGAGGCCGATCTGTTCGAAGAGTTCGTCTTCATCCTCCACGCCGAAGTCGCGGAGCACGCGTTCGCGCAGTTCCGTACGGAAGGGTGTGAGGTCGATCCCCTGTTCTTCGGCCACGGCTTCCAAGGCCGCGCGGCCCAATGTCACGCTTTCCTCCCGCTTGCTGTTTCTCAGGTACTGACGGATTTCCGCTCGGGCTTTGCCTGAGTGGACGTGCTCCAACCACTCCGGCGTCGGCGTCGGATGGTCGGCGCGGATGATTTGGACGAGATCGCCGTTTCTGAGCTCAGAAGAGAGCGGTCGCGTTTCGCCGTTGATCTTCGCCGCACGGGCGGTGTTCCCGACTTCGGTGTGAATCTCGTAGGCGAAGTCGATCGCCGACGACCCTTTCGGGAGCGAGATGATCTTCCCGGCAGGCGTGAAGACGTAGACGCGGTTCGGGAAAAGGTCGACCTTGATGTTTTCGAGGAATTCCTGGCTGTCCGTGCTGTTGCGTTGGATTTCCAGAAGGTTCTGGAGCCAGGCGGTTGTCTTCGACTGGAGGTCGTCGGTGCCTTCGTCCGTGTTGTAGAGCCAGTGCACGAGGATCCCGTCCTCGTCGATGCGGTGCATCGTCTCGGTGCGGATCTGGTATTCGACGGGTGTGCCGTCCGGGCCGATCACCGTGGTGTGAAGGCTCTGGTAGCCGTTCGTCTTCGGGATCGCGATGAAGTCCTTGAAGCGGGCGTGAACCGGTTTGTAGAGGCGGTGAAGGGCACCCAACGTCAGGTAGCAGTCTTCAAGCGAATGCACCACGACGCGGAAACCGTAGATGTCCAGAGCTTCCGTGAGCGACTGGTGCTTTTCGCGCATCTTGTTGTAGATGCCGTAGATCGTTTTGTCGCGGCCGAGAATTCTGCAGCGGATGCCGTCTCGCGAGAGGTGCTCACGCGTGGCGTTCAGAATCTGCTCCAGGATTTGACGGCGCTCTTGGCGTCGGCGGAGAACGTTTCCGTAGAGCACCTTGTAGCGAAGCGGATAGCGGTTCGCGAAGCTCAGTTCCTGAAGCTCGCGGAAAACGTTGTTCATGCCGAGGCGGTGTGCGATCGGTACGTAGATGTCGAGCGTCTCACGCGCAATGCGTGCGCGCTTTTCCGGGCGCATGACGCCCAATGTTCTGAGGTTGTGCAGTCGGTCGGCGAGCTTCACCAAGATGACGCGCACGTCTTTGGACATGGCGAGGAGCATCTTGCGGAAGCTCTCCGCTTGGGCGACTTCGTTTGAAGAGAAGCGGAGCTTGTCGAGCTTGGAGACGCCGTCGACCAATTCCGCCACCGCCACGCCGAACTTCTCCACCATTTCGCGCTTGCCGATGGGGGTGTCTTCGAGCACGTCGTGCATGAGCCCCGCTTCGATCGTCTCCGCATCCATCTTCCAGGAGGCGAGAATCGACGCAACGGCGATCGGATGGGTGATGTAGGGTTCACCCGACTTTCGGAATTGGCCGAGGTGCGCGTTGTCCGCGTAGCGGTACGCTTCGCGGATCTTCTCGACGTCCGCGGTCGAGAGGAAGAGCCGGCACCGGTCGATCAGTTGGTCCGCGGTCGTGAGCACCTTCGGCCCCTGCGGCGTGAAGAGCGGCAGGTCCGCGTCCGGAAGCGTTTCCGGCGTGGGCGAAATGGGGATCGGCGCACGCGCGTGCCGTGCGAAGCGGAAGGGCGCAATGGGTTTGCGCGGCGGCATCGGCATCGGAGGCGAGGTGAGCCCGTCTTCCTTGGTGGCGTACAAGTCGTCGGGGTATTCGTAGACGTCGACGGACATGGCGGATCCTCTGCGGGGAGAACTGATCGACACGAGGGGTTGAACAAAAACGGCCGGCGCGCTTCCGCGTGTCGAGCGGAAGCGGACCGGCCATGCTGCCAGCGCTTCAGAAAGCGCGCGCGTCTTTTAAGTTTACGGCACGCGCTTGAGCATTTCGAGACCGACGTCGCCGTGGGCGATTTCGCGAAGCGCCAAAACGACGGGCTTGTCCTTGGCTTCGACCTTGGGCGTGTCGCCCTGAGTCAGCTGACGCGCGCGGTAGGCGGCGACGAGCACCATCTGGAAGCGGTTCGGGATCTTCTTGAGGCAGTCTTCAACGGTAATGCGGGCCATCTTGATTGACGTAGGGTTTGATGGGTGTTCGGATGGCGGTCGACGGTCGTCGACGACCAAAGGGCGGAGGCGACACCTCTAAGAGGCGCCGCGGCATCCGCCCGCGGTGAAACTTCGCTTGGGGCTTACTCCTGCGCCGCGCCCGAGGGAACGGGCACGCCCAAACTCGCAAAGGTGTCCTTGTGGCGGACGGCCTGCTGCGCGTAGGCGAGGCGGCTCGCCGTCACGACGGCGACAAGCTGCGAGAGTGCCGTATCGAAGTCTTCGTTGATTATAACGTACTCGAATTCCGGGGCATGCGCCATCTCGGCGCCGGCGCCGAGGAGGCGTCGCGTGATCGTCTGAGGGGAGTCGGTACCGCGATGGTTGAGCCGCCACTCCAAGGCTTCGATCGAGGGCGGCAGGATGAAGATCCCGATCGTCCCCGCAAAGCGCGAGCGGACCTGGCGGGCACCCTGCCAGTCGATTTCAAGGAGCACGTCGTTTCCGGCAGCCATCTCCTTTTCGATCCACACGCGGCTCGTGCCGTAGTGGTTGCCGTGCACGAGGGCGGACTCGAGGAATTCGCCGCGGGCTTCCATCGCGAGGAATTCCTTTTCGGTGACGAAGTGATATTCGCGGCCGTTTTCCTCACCCGGGCGCGGCGCACGGGTCGTGTGCGAGATGGAGAGGCGGATCCCGGGCTCACGCGCAAGGAGCGCGTTCACCAGGGTGGACTTCCCGGCGCCCGAAGGGGCCGTCACCAAAAAGAGACGGCCGGCGTGGTCGGCCTGACGGTGGTTTTCTGTCATGGTGGTACTCACTCGAGATTCTGAATCTGTTCGCGGAGCTGCTCGATCACGACCTTGAGCGCCATGGAGGCGTTGGTCATTTCGATGGCGGCGGCTTTGGAACCGAGGGTGTTCGCCTCACGGTTCATTTCCTGCGCCATGAAGTCGAGTCGGCGGCCGACGGGGCCGCCTTTTTCCAAAATGCGGCGGACTTCGTTGAGGTGCGTGACGAGGCGGTTCATCTCTTCGTCGACGTCGAGACGAATGGCGTAGAGCGTCACTTCCTGGCGGATGCGATCCGACACCTCTTCACGGGTGAGCGTGCTCTTTTCCGTCAGCGCCGAGGCGAGGGCGTCTTCAAGACGCTCGGTGAGCTTTCCTACGACGTGCGCGATGATGCGGGGGATTTCGGCGCGGACCTCTTCGACGGTCGCCTCCATCTGGGCGCAGTAGTCGAGGAGCACCTTGGCGAGGGCTTCGCCCTCGCGGCGGCGCGCCGCCGAGAAGGCGGTGAGCGCTTCGTCCAACACCTTGAGGATGCTGGCCGCAAGTTCGTCGCGGTCGGCTCCCCCCGTTTCGGCGATCCCGGGCATCTCGAGAAGTTCGGCGACGGTGAGCGGCGGCGTTTCCGGGATCACCTTCCGGATGGACGCCTGAAGTTCCGCGATGCGGCGAAGCGCCGAATCGTTCAGCGCCGTCGGAAGGCCCGCATCGGAAGCCTTCAGCGAAATGCGGACTTCCATCTTGCCGCGGGCGACGCGCTTTTGGATCTGTTCGCGGACGAGTCCGTCCGCGAAGCGGAGCGACTCGTCCATCCGGAGCGTCAGGTCAAGGAATCGTGAATTGACGGCGCGGCACTCGATCGAAATCTTCCCCAAAGGGGAGAGACCTTCGGCGACGGCGTAGCCCGTCATGCTCGATACGGCATGCATGGGATGAATCCTCAAAAGGGTTGTTCTCAATGCTTGCGGCACCGCAGGAACGCTTCGTCGGCACTGCGGCCGGCCGCTTGGGCCGCATTGTAATGGGCAAGGACGCTCAGTGATTAGAATGAACCCCACCAATCGACAACCATTGGGCATCAGCCGGAGACAGACAAGATGGAATCGACCGCAAGTGCGCCCCGCGCCGACGGACGCCGCACTGATGAAATCCGCCCCGTCACCTTCCAAAGGGGCTTCACCAAGTACGCCGAAGGGAGCGTGCTCATTGCCATGGGCGACACGAAGGTGCTCTGCACCGCGAGCGTGACGCCGGGCGTCCCCGCTTTCCTCCGTGGTCAGGGCGAAGGTTGGGTGACGGCGGAGTACGGACTTCTCCCCCGCTCGACCGGGACGCGCTGCGACCGTGAGGCCGCGCGCGGCAAGCAGAGCGGCCGCACGCAGGAAATTCAGCGCCTCATAGGCCGCAGCCTCCGCGCGGCGGTCGACAGGAAGCGTCTCGGCGAATGGACGATCCAGATCGACTGCGACGTCCTGCAGGCGGACGGCGGCACCCGCTGCGCCTCGATTACGGGCGCCTGGGTGGCGCTTCGTGACGCCGTGGACGGGATGCTTGAGAAAGGCCAAATCGAGAGCGATCCGATCATCGCGCAGGTGAGTGCGGTCTCGGTGGGCGTCGTGGACGGCCACCCGGTGCTCGACCTCAACTACGTGGAGGACAGCGCCTGCGGCACCGACATGAACGTCGTGATGACGGCGGCGGGCGGTTTCGTCGAGATCCAGGGGACGGCCGAAGGCGCGCCCTTTACCGATGAGGAGCTCACGGAGCTCATCCGACTCGCAAAGAAGGGGAATGCGGAACTCGCCCGCCTTCAGTCGGAAGCGCTCGGCCGCTGACGCCCTCAACCCCTACGAACCAGGAACCCAAATGGAACAACCGCAGAAAAAGCTCGTCCTCGCTTCCGACAACAAGGGGAAGCTTCGCGAATTTCAGGCGATGTTTTCGCCCCTCGGCGTCGACGTGGCGCCGCAGGGCGCCTTCGGCGTGACGAGCGCGGAGGAACCCTTCCGCACCTTCCTTGAAAACGCGCTCGCCAAAGCGCGGCACGCCTCCGCCCAAACGGGGTTGCCCGCCATGGCGGACGATTCTGGGATCTGCGTCGACGCTTTAGGCGGTGCGCCGGGCGTTTGGTCCGCGCGCTTTGCGGGCGAAGACGCGGACGATGCCGCCAACAACCGTCTTCTCGTCGAAAAACTCCAAGGCGCGGCTTCCCGCCGCGCACACTACATGTGCGTGCTCGTCGCGGTAAGGTCTCCGGAAGACCCGGAGCCCTTGGTCGCCGAAGGCGTTTGGCAGGGTGAGGTGGTCGACCAACCGAAGGGTGAGGGCGGTTTCGGCTACGACCCGCACTTCCTCGTGCCGGAATTGGGCCGCACCGCGGCCGAACTCACGGCTGAAGAAAAGAACGCGCGCAGCCACCGCGGCCGCGCGCTCGCCGTCATGGCGAAGCTTCTGAAGGACCGTTGGCAGTGGTGAGCGTTCAGCCCCAACGTCTCTTGGACATTCCCCTCGGGCTCTACGTCCATTGGCCATGGTGCGTGCGGAAGTGTCCGTACTGCGACTTCAATTCGCACCGCTCGCCCGCGGTGCTGCCCGAAGACCGCTACGTCGATGCGCTTCTTGCGGAGCTTGACCGCCGCGCCGAAACGGTGGAAGGCCGCACCGTCGAGTCGATCTTCATCGGGGGCGGGACGCCGAGTCTGATGTCGGGTGAGGCGGTCCGGCGACTGATGGAGGGCATCCGCTCGCGCGTCGATGTGGCGGCCGATGCAGAAGTCACTCTGGAAGCCAATCCCGGGGCGTCCGACGAAGCGAAGTTCGAAGCCTTCCGGCGGGCGGGCGTCAACCGCCTGTCGCTCGGCATCCAAAGCTTCTCGGATGAGAGGCTCCGCGCCATCGGTCGCATCCACGATGCGGCGCGCGCCCGCGAAGCGGTGCGCGCGGCGGGACGCGTCTTTGAGAATTTCAACCTCGACGTGATGTTCGCGCTCCCCGGCGAATCGGTCGGGGAGCTCGCCCGCGAGTTGGACGAAGCCGTTTCCTCCGGAGCGACGCACCTGTCCTTCTACCAACTTACGATCGAGCCCGGCACGGCGTTCGCGAAGCGTACGCCGGAGAACCTCCCTGACGAGGACCTCACCGCCGACATGGGCGAGATGGTGGCGGAGAAGTTGGCTGCCGCAGGGTTCGAGCACTATGAAGTCTCGGGCTACGCCCGCCCGGGTCTGCGCACGCGACACAACCTCATCTACTGGACTTTCGGCGACTACCTGGCGTTGGGGGCGGGTGCGCACTCCAAGGTGACGACGGCAAGTCCCGAAGGGGAACTCCTCATCCGACGCGAGCAGCGTTGGGCGTCGCCCGCGAAATACATGGAGGCGGTCGAAGCCGGCGATTCGGGCCGCTTCGGCACGGAAGCGGCGCTCACCGTCGATGCGGAGGCGCTTCCCTTCGAATTCATGCTGAATGCGTTGCGCCTCACCGATGGGGTCGAGGCGAAGCTCTTTGAAGTGCGGACGGGGTTGCCCCTTTCCGTCATCGAACCCACGTTGGTGAGGCTCCGCCGCGAAGGACTCTTGGTCGACGACCCGTCACGGATCCGCACGACGCCCAAGGGGCTCGCCTTCCTCTCCGACGTCCAGGAACGCTTTCTGGAGACTTCCGAATAACGAGCATGCGCACCAATTTGGTGCGCATGCTTCATGGAAACCCTGCGCCATATGGGCGCAGGCACCCAAACCCCGGCATAATGTGCGGGTTCGGGTGCGAAGGCCCAGCCCCGCTTTTTGGCATGCAGGTTGCTTGACCCTGGGCGTAAGGGCTTCCGCCCACCGGAATTTGTTTTCGGCCGACCGTAGAGCACCAACGCGACCGGTCCGGCCTTTATGGAGTACGCAAGATGACGTCCGCCGCTGATGTGCTGCAGATGATTAAGGACAACGACGTGAAGTACGTGGACTACCGCTTCACGGACATGCTGGGGAAGGAAATGCACCTCACGGTGCCCGCCCATCGTGTCGACGACGACGTGTTCGAGCTCGGGCAGGCCTTCGACGGCTCGTCCTTCGCCGGCTGGCGCGGCATCGAAGCGTCCGACATGATGCTTCTCCCGGACCCGGCCACGGCCCGCATGGACCCGTTCCGCGAGGCGAACACGCTGGTTCTCACGTGCGACGTGCTGGAGCCCACGACCGGCAAGGGCTACGAGCGCGATCCGCGCTCGTGCGCGCGCCGCGCCGAGGCCTACCTCAAGTCGACGGGGATCGGCGACACGGCCTACTTCGGTCCCGAACCCGAATTCTTCATCTTCGACAGCGTCGCCTGGGATCTGAAGCCGGGCCACAGCTTCTTCAAGATCGGTTCCGAAGAAGCCCCCTGGTCCTCGGGTCTTGACCTCGAAGGCGGCAACCTCGGCCACCGCAACCGCATGAAGGGCGGCTACTTCCCGGTCCCGCCGTGCGACTCGCTCCACGACATCCGCACCGAGATGTGCACGCTGATCGAGCAGCAGGGCGTCCCGGTCGAAATCCACCACCACGAAGTGGCGGGCGCCGGCCAGTGCGAAATCGGCACGAAGTTCAGCACGCTCGTCGAGCGCGCCGACTGGACGCAGATCACGAAGTACACGATCTGGAACGTCGCGGCCGCCTACGGGAAGACGGCGACCTTCATGCCGAAGCCCGTCGAAGGCGACAACGGTTCCGGGATGCACGTCCATCAGTCGATCTGGAAGGACGGCGAAAACCTCTTCGCCGGGAACGGTTATTCGGGCCTCTCCGACCTGGCGCTCTACTACATCGGCGGCATCATCAAGCACGCCCGTGCGCTGAACGCCATCACGAATCCGGGCATCAACTCCTACAAGCGTCTGGTGCCGGGCTTTGAAGCCCCGGTGAAGTTGGCGTACTCCGCCCGCAACCGTTCCGCTTCGATCCGCATTCCGCATGTGACGAGCCCGAAGGCCCGCCGCGTGGAGGTGCGCTTCCCCGATCCGCTCTGCAATCCGTACCTCGGCTTCGCCGCGATGCTGATGGCGGGCTTGGACGGGATCGAAAACAAGATCCATCCGGGCGAAGCGGCCGACAAGAACCTCTACGATCTGCCGCCCGAAGAAAACGCGAAGATCCCGACCGTCGCCCCGTCGCTCGAAGTTGCGCTCGACGCGCTCGACGCCGACCGCGACTTCCTCCTCAAAGGCGGGGTCTTCACGAACGACATGATCGACGCGTACATCGCCCTGAAGCGCAAGGAAGTTCTCCGCGCGCAGATGGCCGTGACGCCGCTCGACTTCGATCTCTACTTCTCGCACTGATGCCGGGGCCGGACGGACGCCCGGGAAGGGATCGAACCCCACGCAGGGTAAGCGAACGGCGGTCCGGCGGACCGCCGTTTTGCGCAGAAGGGCCCTTCCAAAATTTCCCGCCCGTCCCGTCTGCCCCATTCAGTCCCTTCCCCATCCTGAAGAAGGCCGCCATGACTCCTCCGCAAAATCACCGTCCGGTGCGCGACGCACATCCCGTATTGCTTTCGCCTACGGCGAAAGCCTGGGCGGACGCGCTCTCCGCGGCGATGGTTTGGGTGGATGCCGAGGGGCGCCTTCTCGAACTCAACCTCGCCGCGGAGGCGATGACGGGGCGCACGCGAAAGAGTGCGCTCGAAACCCCCGCCGCGGCGCTCTTTCCCGAGCTTGCGGAGTGGCTCGGGAAAGAGGGTGCCGTGCGAGGGACGATCGCCGTCGAGACGGCGGAGGGTACCCGCCGTACGATGGCGGCGGCGCTCTCCGCGCTCTCTGACGAAGGCGTGCGCGTTCTGGAGCTTACCGACCTGCAGGGCGTCCTGGAAGAAGCCCGCGCAGGCGTTGAGCGCGACGTGCGCGCCGCGAACGCGACGCTCCTCCGGAACCTCGCGCACGAAATCAAGAACCCTTTGGGCGGGATCCGGGGCGCGGCGCAGCTTCTGCGCAGCGAACTCACGAACCCCGACGATCTGGAATGCGTCGGCGTGGTGCTCTCAGAAACCGAGCGTTTGATGCGCCTCACGGAGCGGATCCTCTCTCCCTATAGGCCGCAGCGCGCCGACGCGAGGGCGAACCTGCTGCCGGTCCTTGAGCGCGTGCGCCGCGTCGTCGAAAAGGATCTCCCTGAATCGGTGGAACTCGTCCGCGACTACGACATTTCCTTGCCCGCCGTGAAGGGCGACGAAGAGCGCCTCACGCAGGTCTTCCTGAACCTTGCGACGAATGCCCTCGAAGCGCTCGCCCGGCAGGGCGGGGGCGGGACGGTGCGCATCCGGACGCGCATCGTGCGCGATGCGCGGCTCCTTGAGGGGCCCGTCCGTCAGGCGGCGTCGGTCGAGGTGGAGGACGACGGCCCCGGCGTTCCGGACGAACTCCAGGAGCAGATCTTCTACCCGCTCGTGACGACCCGCGCCGAGGGGACGGGCTTGGGACTTGCGTTGGTGAAGAGCTGCGTCGAGGGTTGCGGTGGCGCCGTGCAGTTGGAGAGTCGGCCCGGACGAACCGTCTTCCGGGTACTTCTCCCTCTGGCGCCGCCCGACCTGAGCAACTCGATCCCCAATGCTCCCGACTCCACCACATCTGCAGCCACCCCTTCATCCACCCCGAACGGAACCCGCCATGAATGAAAGGACCGACATGACCGACGACCGCACCGAAGGTGCCGAGGGCCCCGTTTGGATCGCCGACGACGACCGCTCCATCCGCTGGGTGCTTGAAAAGGCGCTCACGCGGGCCGGGATCACGTTCCGTGCGTTCGACCGAGGGGATGCGGTCTTGAGGGCGTTGGAGGACGGCGCGGAGGCGCCGCTCGTCCTCGTCTCGGACGTGCGCATGCCGGGGATCTCCGGCACGGACCTGCTCACCAAGGTCGCGGAGGCGCATCCCGAGATGCCCGTCATCATCATGACGGCCTTCTCCGACCTGGAGAGCGCCGTGACTGCGTTTCGCGGCGGCGCGTTCGAGTACCTCGCGAAGCCCTTCGACATCGAGGGCGCGGTGGAATTGATCCGCCGCGCGATGGCCGAGGGGCGGCGTCGCCGCCCCACGGGGTGTCCGGCGGAAGCCGGGGCTGCCGCTCCCGCCGCTCCGGCATCGAAACCGACGACGAAGGCCTCGGCCGACCGTTCGTCCACCCCGGCGTGGTCCGACGACATGGTGGGGGCGGCCCCCGCCATGCAGGAGCTCTACCGTGCGATCGGGCGCTTGGCGAAAAGCACGGCGACCGTGCTCATCACGGGCGAATCCGGTGTCGGTAAGGAAGTGGTCGCGCGGGAAATCTGGCGCCACAGTCCCCGAAGCCACCGACCCTACGTCGCCATCAACATGGCGGCGATCCCGAAGGAACTTTTGGAGAGCGAACTCTTCGGGCACGAAAAGGGCGCCTTCACGGGCGCGGTGGCGACGCATCAGGGGCGCTTCGAGCAGGCTCGCGGAGGGACGATCTTTTTGGATGAAATCGGCGACATGCCGATGGAACTTCAGACGAGGCTTCTGCGGGTGCTGAGCAGCGGCTCCTTCTACCGCGTGGGCGGGCGGGAACTCCTCACGGCGGACGTGCGCGTGCTGGCCGCCACCAACCGCGACCTTGAAGCCATGGTCGCGGAAGGGCGCTTCCGCGAAGACCTCTACCATCGTCTTCACGTCATCCGGCTGCGCATCCCGCCGCTCCGTGAGCGCCGTGAGGACGTGGCGCCCCTGTGCCGGCACTTCCTCACGGCGGGCGCCGCCCGCTTCGGGGTCGAGCCCCGGGTGTTGACGCCCGAAGCCCTCGCCAAGCTCGAAGCCTTTCCCTTCCCGGGAAACGTCCGTCAGTTGGAGAACATCTGCCGGTGGCTCCTCGTGATGGCGCCGTCGATTGAGGTGCGCCCCGAAGACCTTCCGCCGGAAGTTTTGGAGGGAGACGTGCTCTTGGGGCATGCGGGTCATGCGGCCCAGGCGCCTTCCGTATCCTCCGCACTCAGGACGGCGGGAGCGTCGTCTGCGGGGTACGCCCCCTCTGAAGCGCCTGCCGCCGAGGGTGCGGTTGCGCCCTCGGACGACTGGTGCGCCGTGCTCCGCACGGAAGTGGGGAAGCGTTGGGACGCGATGCGCGCGTCGGGGGATGGCGACGGTCTCCTTTGGGATGCGCTGATCGACGACTTTGAACGCACGGTCATTTTGGAGGCGCTTCGCCGCACGCGTGGGCGGCGCCTTGAAGCGGCCGCCCACTTGGGGTTGGGCCGCAACACGCTCTCCCGAAAGATCCGGGAGTTGGGGCTCGAACCCTGGGGGCGCGACTGATGGGGCGCCCGGCTGAGCCCGCCCGGGTGAATCCGCCGGGAACGGCGGAGACGCCCGAAAACGCCTCCGGCGGCGTTCTCATCGTGGCGCTCCCCGGCATGGGACCGGAGCGCCCGCTCGAACCCGAGGGCGTCGATCCCGAGTCCTGGACCGAAATGTTGGAGCGTCCGCGCGGTCTCATCACCGCGACGCAGGTCGACCGCGGTCCTTACGTGCGCCGCGCGCTCGCGTGGCTCTCGTCGGCGGGATTCGACGTCAACGCGGCCTCCCGGCACTTCGCCGTCATGACGTGGCCTGGCCCGTCGGAGGATGCGTGCGAGGATTCGTCGGCACACAACGCAAGCGGGCGCCGCATGGTTCCTCCGGAGGCCAAGGGGGCGAGGCTCCCCAGATGGTTGGCCGCGAACGCCCAAGGCTTCCTGGAGGTCTCGGCAAGGCGTCGCCCCAAGTTGGTCGTTTTTCTTTCGGGGGCGATGTTGGAGGCGACGGAGTCGCCGGAACTCGCCTCATCCGTCACGGACATCTACGGCCCCCCTCAGACGCCGCCCTGCCGCCTCACCGACACCCGTCTTGCGGTTTGGGCGCAGCGGCGCCGGGAGGCGCTCTTCCTGGCGCTTCCGGTCTCCGCCGCGCAGGCGACGCCTGCGTTTGAAGCGGCGTTGGCCGAAGGCTTGGGACGGTTGCTCCGAACCATGGCGCCCGCGTCGACCGCCGGGGCCGACACGCGTCCCCGGACGCATCTTGTCCGAGGTGAACACGCCCATGAAGGTTGATCTGCCGATGCCGCCCTCGCGGTGTCGCCGCGGTTGGATGCTTTGGTACCTGTGGGGACTCCTCGGCACCGCCCTGACGCTCGAAGGCACGACGGTCGAGAGCCTTGACGGCGCGGCGCTCCCGATGGCCTTCTGGCTTTCCGCTCCCTTTTGGGTGCTCTTTGCGGCCTGGCCCTTCATGTGGGGTTGGAACCGTCTCCGCGCCCGGCGTCTTTGGGGTGAAGAAGCGTTGGATGTGCAGGGGCCCGACGGCACGGTCGTCACCGTGGTGCGCGGGCGGATGCCGGGTGAGCGGGACGCGGCGCCCGATCTGTGGGTGCCGCTTTCGGCTCTGTCGTCGGTATTGGGGGAAGGGGCGGCGCTCCCCGCAGGGCTTGGACCCGCCCTCGCTCTGCCCGGCATCGCCGAGGAGGGCGTGCTTCTCTCTGGCTTGGTGCGTTGGAGGACGGCTTCGGTGGAGTCAACGCCGGATGGGCAGGGGCAACACGTCCGCACGCCGGAAGAAGAGACGCTGAGCGACTGGGTGCTCGCGTTGACGACGCTGCTCGACTGAGCTTGGGTGGTCGGCGGAAGATGAAAACGCATCAGGAGCGCCGGGCGCCCCTGATGCGTTGTGGGTGAGGAATGGACCGACTCAGCCGTTCCCGCCGTCTCCGCCGTCTCAATCGTTTCAGTCGTCCTCAGCGAAGGCCTTCTCGCGCCCCGAGCGGATCGCCGGGACGGTGACGATGAGAAGAAGCAGAAGCGACGCGATCAGAAGGCCGGCGCTCACCGGGCTCTCGACGAAGGTGAGGAGGTCGCCGCGGGAAAGCAGAAGCGCGCGGCGGAAGTTTTCCTCCAACATGGGCCCCAGAAGGAAGCCGAGAAGCAGCGGCGCGCATTCGCACCCCAGCTTCGCGAAGATCCACCCCAAGACGCCGAACCCCATCATGAGCCAGATGTCGAAGACGCTGTTGTTGACGGAGTAGACGCCGACCGCGCAGAAGAGCAGGATCGCCGGGTAGAGCAGACGGTAGGGGACGCGAAGAAGACGAACCCAAACGCCGATCAAGGGGAGGTTCAGAACCAAGAGGAACGCGTTCCCCAACCACATCGAGACGATGAGGCCCCAGAAGAGTTCCGGGTTGGAGCTCATCACCTGCGGCCCCGGCGTGATGTCGTGGAGCATCATCGCGCCGATCATGAGGGCCATGACGGCGTTCGACGGGATCCCGAGTGTCAACATCGGGATGAAGCTTGTCTGCGCGCCCGCGTTGTTGGCGGACTCGGGGCCCGCCACGCCGCGGATGTTCCCTTCGCCGAAGGGCGGGTTCGCCTTGGCGCCCGCCAACTTCTTCTCCAACGTGTAGGAGGCGAAGGACGACAAAAGCGCGCCGCCCCCGGGAAGGATCCCGAGGAAGCTCCCGATCAGGGTGCCGCGGGCGATCGGACCGGCCGAAGCCTTCCACTCCTCCTTGTTGGGAAGAAGGCGGCCCACGCTCGAAGGCGCCGCCGCGGAGCGGTCGGCCGCTTCAAGGTTGCGGGCGATTTCGGCAAGCCCGTAGATCCCCATCGAAATCGGCACGAAGTCGATCCCGTCCATGAGTTCATCAAGTCCGAAGACGTAGCGGAGGGCGCCGGACTGCACGTCCATGCCGATGAGCCCCAAGAGGACCCCGACGAAGATCATCCCGACCGCCTTGATGAGGGACCCGCTCGCCAACACCACCGCACCGGTGAGGCCCAGAATCATGAGACTGAAGTATTCTCGCGCGCCGAAGGCGAAGGCCACCTGCGTCAGGGGTTCCGCAAAGGCGGCGATCAGCATCGTGGAGAAGCACCCCGCGATGAAGCTCCCCAAGGCGGCTATGCCGAGCGCCGCCCCGGCGCGGCCCTGCCGCGCCAAGCGATGGCCGTCCAAGCACGTCACCACGGCGGAGGCTTCGCCCGGGATGTTGACGAGAATCGCGGCGGTGGAGCCGCCGTATTGCGCCCCGTAGTAGATGCCGGCCAGGAGAATCAGCGCGCTCGCGGGGTCGAGTGCGTAGGTGAGCGGCAGCAGCATCGCCACCGTGGCGACGGGGCCGAGACCGGGGAGGACGCCGACGAGCGTCCCCAAACCGACCCCCGCCAGGCAGTAGGCGAGGTTCGCGAGCGAGACGGCCTGGCTCCAGCCGAGTGCGAGGTTGGCCCAAATGTCCATGGTGCTCACCCCCGCGAGAAGACGGCGTCAAGGTCGGGCCAGAAGTCGACCTGAAGGCCGATCCCGGTCACGAAGATGACGGAAACGAAGAAGGCGAGGCCGACCGAGAGCAGAAACGCCTCCCAACGGCGCTCCCGCGGGTGCGCGAGCGACGAGATCCAAGCGGCGAGTGCGGAGGAGAGAAAGAGCCCGACGTGCTCGAAGGTGAGCCCGAAGACGAGGGACGCCAAGAGGAGGATGACGATCCCGAAGACGGAGCGGCCTCCTCGGAGCGCTTCGCCCGTGCGGCCGCCGAGGCCCCGCGCCGTCAGGATGACGCCGATGATGCCTAGGGCGGCTGCCGTCAGCCGCGGAAAGCCCGAGGGCCCAAGGTGGGCGAGTTCGCCCACACCCGAAGCGGGCACCGTGAAGTAGGCGCCCGCGGCGATGGCGATGAAGAGAAGGCCGGCGGTGAAGTCTTGGGGTTTGGTGATCCGCATGGGTGAGGGTGGAACGACGTTCGCTGTAGAGATTCGGTCCATTGTATCGGCAGGCGCCTTCCGCGCCCTACGCAAAAGTCGTTATCCGGGTCGTAAGAACCCAAG
>NZ_JH604988.1:72041-85058 GCF_000250875.1 Sutterella parvirubra YIT 11816
CGCATGGAGGGTATGGATCGGTTCGTCGGCCGACATCGACCGACGTCGGCCGATCAACCGATCATGGACCTCATCGGAACGTCACCGTGACGGGCGCATGGTCCGAGGGTTGCGGCAGCGCCCGGGGGCCTTCGACGATCGCGGCGGCCGTGACGTCGGGACGAAGCGCATCCGAGACCAGCGTGAGGTCGATGCGAAGGCCCTCGTTCTTTTCATACCCGCGCGAGCGGTAGTCCCACCACGAGTAGGTCTTGGGAGCCTGGGGAAAAATCCGGTACGCGTCCGAGAATCCCAACGTCATCAGGCGCCGGAGCGCACGGCGCTCCGGCGCCGAGACGAGGAGGTTGCCGCGCCACACGGCCGGATCCCAAACGTCCGCGTCTTCGGGCGCGATGTTGAAGTCGCCCGCGACGATGAGCCGCGGGGTGGTTTCGAGCATCTTTGCGACGGCGATCTGGAGGTCCGAGAGCCAGTCCATCTTGTGGAGGAACTTGCGGCTCCCCGGCGCCGAGCCGTTCGGGACGTAGACGTCGACCACGCGGAAGGCTTCGCCCCCCTTGGGGCGAAGCGTCAGGGCGAGAAAGCGCCGTTGCGGATCCGTCCGGCCGGGCATCTCGAGGAGCACGTCCTCGGGACGAACCTCCTCGAAGCGGTCCTTCCGGAAAAGCACCGCCACGCCGTTGTAGGCGCGCTCGCCCGTGAAGCGGACGCCGTAGCCCAGACGCTCGAAGTCGGACGCGGGAAAGACCGCGTCCGTCATCTTCGTTTCCTGAAGCGCCAACACGTCCCAACCGGTCTCGCGAAGGAGGTCGAGGACCTGGTCCTTGCGGACGTTGAGCGAATTGACGTTCCAGCTCGCGAGGGTGATGGGTTCGCTCATCGGGCGGCCTCGTTGTCCGTGAGCAGACCGCTCTGGCGCAGGAGCGCGTTCGGGGTCGGACGGCGGCCGCGGAAGGCGACGAAGTTCTCCATCGCGTCGCGGCTCGAACCCCGCTCCAGGATTTCCGTGAGGAACCGGCGCCCCGTCTCGGGGTTCGTCACGCCCGTTTCTTCAAACGCCCCGTAGGCATCGGCCGAAAGGACCTCCGCCCACTTGTAGCTGTAGTAGCCGGCGGCGTAGCCGCCCGCAAAGATGTGCGAGAAGCTCTGCGGGAAGCGGTTGTAGGCGGGCGGGAAGCTCACGGCGACTTCCTGCCGCACCGCTTCGATCGTCTTCTGCACGTCGTCCTTTTCAGGGTCGAACGACGTGTGGAGGATCATGTCGAAGAGCGCGAACTCCACCTGACGCACGCAGGCCATGCCGCTCTCGAAATTCTTCGCGGCGAGCATCTTCTCAAAAAGCTCGTCGGGCAGAGGTTCACCCGTCTCGACGTGGCGCGTGAGGCCGCGCACGACCTCGCGCTCCCAGCAGAAGGTCTCCATGAACTGGCTCGGGAGTTCGACGGCGTCCCACTCGACGCCGTTGATCCCGGAGACGGCGTGTTCGGTCTGCGCGGTGAGGATGTGGTGGAGCGTGTGGCCGAACTCGTGAAAGAGCGTCGTCACTTCGTCGTGCGTCAGGGTCGCCGGGGCGCCGTTGACGCCGGGGGCGAAGTTGCAGACGAGGTACGCGATCGGCGTGACGAGGCCCGCCGCCGTCATCTCGCGCGAGCGGTCCGAATCCATCCAGGCGCCGGAGCGCTTTCCTTCGCGGGCGTAGAGGTCCGCATAGAATTCCGCGATCGTCTCACCATTCCGCTTCACGACGAAGAACTTCACGTCCGGGTGCCAGACGCTCGCTTCCGCTTCTTCGATCTTGATGCCGTAGAGCGTCTCCACCAATCCGAAGAGCCCGGCGAAGACCGTGGGCTCGGTGAAGTAGCGCTTCACCTCGGCGTCCGAATAGCTGTAGCGCGCTTCGCGGAGCTTTTCCGACGCCCACGCCTGGTCCCAGGCGCAGAGCTCCGCGAGCCCCAATTCATCCTTCGCGAAGGCGCGCAGTTCCGCCATGTCGCGCTCGGCCGCGGGCTTCGCGTGCTTGGCGAGGTCGCGCAGGAACGCGAGCACCTCGTCGCCCGAGCTTGCCATCTTGACGGCGAGCGAGAGCTCCCCGTAGTTGGGGAAGCCGAGAAGCTTCGCTTCCTCCGAACGGAGCTCGAGAATTTCGCGGATCAACGGCGTGTTGTCGAACTTCCCGCCGTCGAACTCGGCCGCACGGGTCGAAAACGCCTTGTAGACCGTCTCGCGGAGGTCGCGGTCTTCGCAGTACTTCATGAGCGGCAGATACGAGGGGTACTGCAGCGTGATGCGGTAGCCGTCTTTCCCGGCGCTCTGCGCGCTCGCGCGGTAGAGCGCCAGCGTGTCCTCGGGAATCCCCTTCAGGCGCCCGGCGTCCGGGAGCACGAGCTCGTACGCGTTCGTCGCGTCCAGAAGGTTTTCGCTGAACTTCTGCGAGAGCATCGAGAGCTTCTCGCCGATCGCCTTCACACGGGCGCGGGGTTCTTCGGGAAGTTCGGCGCCCGAGAGGCGGAAGTCGCGGATTTCGCGCTCCAGAATGCGCTGACGCACGGGCGGGAGCGACGCGAAGGCGTCGCTCTCACGGATCGCCTTGTACTTCGCAAAGAGCGCTTCGTTTTGCGAGAGCCGCAGGAAGAGTTCGGTGACGACGGGAAGCCCCGCGTTGTAGGCATCGCGAAGCTCCGGCGTGTCGACGACGCTCTGGAGGTGCCCCACCGCGCCCCAGGCGCGGCCGAGGTGTCCCACGGCGGCGTCGAGCGGCGCCACGACCGCTTCCCAAGTGGCGGGCGTCGCGGGGTCGGTGGCGTGGTTCAGGACTTCTTCGAGCGCCTTCGTCCAGTGCTCGACGGCGGGCGCGACGTGTTCGGGGCGGAGAGCCGCGTAGTCGATGCGGCCGTCCAAGTGCAGAAGCGGATTGAAGTCGGTCTTCTCAGTCATGATTCTGTCGTTCGGGGTGTTCGTTCTCAAGGGGGTGCTTTACTTGGCGCCAAGGCGCATTTCCGCCGAGCGCACCGTGTTGACGAGGAGCATCGCGATCGTCATCGGGCCGACGCCGCCGGGAACGGGCGTCAACCACCCGGCCGCGTCCCGGACGTCGTCCGCGACGTCGCCGCAGAGCCGGCCGTCGGGGCGGCGGTTCATGCCGACGTCGATCACGACGGCGCCGGGCTTCACCATGTCGGCGGTGACGAGGTCGGCGCGGCCCGCGGCCGCGACGATCACGTCGGCGGCAAGCGCAAGTTCCTTCGTGTTGGGCGTGCGGCTGTGCGCGACCGTGACGGTCGCGTCCTTTTCGAGAAGCATCATCGCCATGGGCTTCCCGACGATGTTGGAGCGCCCGATGACGAGCGCGTGCTTGCCGCGGAGCTCATACCCAATGGATTCCAGCATCTCCATCACGCCCGACGGGGTGCAGGGGCGAAAGCCCTCGCGCCCCGTCATGAGGGCGCCGGCGCTCCCTACGTGGAAGCCGTCGACGTCCTTCTCCAACGCTACGGTTTCGATGACGCGCTGAGCGTCAATGCCGCGGGGGAGCGGAAGCTGCACGAGGATGCCGTCAACCGTCGGGTCCTCGTTCCATGCGCGGACCTGGCGGATCACGTCCTCTTCCGTGGCGGTCTCGGGAAGATGCACGGAGCGGGATTCGATCCCGGTGCGCTCACACGCGAGCACCTTGTTGCGGACGTAGACGCGGCTCGCCGGGTCTTCGCCCACGAGCAGAACGGCGAGGACGGGTTTGCGGGGGAGCGCACGGATGCGCTCGGCGAGCTTCGCTTCCATGCTGCGGGCAAGGGCCTTGCCGTCGATCAGTTGTGCGGTCATGTGGAGCCGTTCCCATTGAATGTTGTGGTGAAGCGGATTGTCGCACAGGGTGCGGAAGCCCAACGCGGCCGCCGCGGGCGGCCTTGCAACAATTCACGTGGGTGTGACGGGCGCCTCTTCCGTCACCCTTTAGGAGCGCACGAACGGAAACCGCCCGGAACCTTGAGGATTCCGGGCGGGCGAAGAGGAACGCGGGAAAGAGCCGGTTTAGCTGTGCGGGGTCGTCAGGATCCCGGTGTCGAGACGCGCGTTGTGGTCTTCGTTTTCCGCGGTGTGCGGGAGCCCCGTCTGCGCGGTGTGGCTCGGAAGCGAAGCGATCGCTTCAGCGAGCGTCGAGCTGATCGACGGGAAGAGTTCGGACTTCACGACGACCCGCATCAGGTCGGCGACGGTGCCCGAACCCGTCTTGTCCATGATCGAGGCGCGGTGCGCTTCGACGGTCTTGATGCTGATGCCGAGGTCGTCGGCGATCTGCTTGTTGAGGCGGCCGTTGACGATGCGGTCCAACACCTGCTGTTCGCGCGGCGTGAGCTTTTCGATCAGGGCGCGGTTCTGCTGAAGCACCAGACGGCGGCGGCGCGTTTCGCGCGCACGCGTCAGCATGCGGCTCACGAGGTCCTTGACCTGCTGCTGCTTGAAGGGCTTCTGGATGAAGTCGACGGCGCCGCGCTTGAAGGCTTCGACGGCCTGCGGCACGTCGCCGTGGCCGGTGATGAAGATGAAGGGCGCGTCGACGCGGCGCTTCAGGAGGTGCTCCTGCACGTCCGCACCGGACATCCCGGGCATGCGCAGGTCGCAGAGAATGACCGAAGGGACGTTCTCGTTGAACTGGGCGATGAAGGTCTCACCGCTTTCGTAGTCTTCCACACGGTAGTCGTTCGCCTCCAGCAACCACTTGAGCGAATCGCGGACGTCGCAGTCATCGTCCACGATGTAGACGATGCCGGGAACGTCCGGGGCTTCAGCGGCGAATTCGTAAGGCAACATGGTGTGCGTTCTCCTCGGTTGAATGAATGTGGTCCTTGGAATGGCGTCAAAGATCGGCCTCGGACGACGTCGTCGCCTCGGGTGCGGTGGGCACGGTGAAGACGAAGGTGGCGCCGCCACCGGGGGTGTCTTCGACGGAGAGGCGCCCGCCGTGCAGCTCGACGATGGAGCGGCAGATGTTGAGCCCCATGCCCATGCCCTCGGTCTTCGTCGTGTAGAAGGCGTCGAAAAGCCTTTCTTTTTCTTCGTCGGAGATGCCGGGTCCGTGATCTTCCACCTCAAAGCGTAGCACGTTTGCTTGTTCATTCCGAAGATTTCGGACGCGAACCGTGATCGTGCGGTCGGCGCTGGCGTGCGCGGCCTCCATGCCGTTTTTGACGAGGTTCAAAAGGAGCTGCTCCAAAAGGACGGCGTCGGCGCGCATGACGGGAAGGTCCTCCGGAACGTCGAGACGGATCTCGGCGCCGTACTTCCTCGCTTGAATGACGGCCAATTCCATCGTTTCGTGAATGACGGTCGTGACGTCGACTTCTTCGAGGTGGGGGTCGGTCTTCTTCGCGAACCCGCGGATCCTTTGGATGATCTTCCCGCAGCGGAGCGCCTGGTTTTCGATCTTTTTGAAGGCGGTGAGCGCACGCTCGTTCGTGAGCGTACCGTTTTCCATCATGGTGGACGCCCCGCCCGCGTAGTTCGAAATCGCGGCGAGCGGCTGATTGAGTTCGTGCGCGAGGGAGCTCGCCATCTCGCCCATCGTGACGAGGCGCTGCGTCGACTCGGCGCGGCGAAGCTGCGCTTCACGCGCGATTTCGAGTTCGCGGCGGTCGGTGATGTCGGTGGCGATCAGCATGAGGACGGCTTCGCCCGAGGCCCAGCTGAGCTGCTGCGAGCGCACTTCGAACCAGCGGCCCGTCGGCTCGTCGTAGACGCCTTCGCGGTGCTGCGACGCGGGAAGCTTCGCTTCGCCTTCCAAAAGCCGGACGGCGCCTTCCGTCTTGTTTCCGAAGAGGCGCTCGTACGAGCGGTTCGCAAAGAGCACCTGCGTGCGGTCGTTCGAGAGCACCGCAATCGCGGAATACATCGACTGCACGACGCGGATGAAGCGCTCGTTCGCGGCCTGCATCTGCTCGCGGGCGCGCACCTGCGCGGTGACGTCGTAGAGCGCGCCGATGAAGCCCAGACGCCGCCCCTTTTCGTCGCAAAGGGGCGAGAGGCGCATTTCGGCGTGGAAGCGTTCGCCGGACTTCCTCTTCGCGGTGAAGGTGATGGGTTCGGTCGCCTGCGCGATGAGGCGGGGTTCCGTGAAGCGCTCCTCCATCTCTTCGGTCCAGTAGGTGTAGGGCGGCCGCTGATTGATGAGTTCTTCGGCGCTCCAGCCCATGATCCTCTGGAAGGTTTCGTTCACGTAGAGGATGCGCCCGTTCGCGTCCGTCACGCGAAGACCCACGATCGCGGATTCCGACATCGTGCGGCGAAGCGAGTATTCGGCGAGGAGCTGCCGGTGCGAGCGGTGCTGACGGCGCTGGTAGTGAAAGATCATCCCGATCGAGAAGGCGAGCATGACGAGAAGCCCCGCGACCGCGAGAAGCGGCAGGCGGTTCGTCGTGAAGAGCGCGTGCTCGTAGGAGGTCGAGCGAAGCGCCGTGCGCACGCTCGAAGCCTTCCCCAAAAAGGTGATTGGGGCTTCGTAGACGATCGCGGAGCCGGGCGTCCGGTTGGCGGCGTCCGTCGTCTCGGGAAGGATCGGTCGGCCGTCCGCGATGAATTCGAAGTGGTAGTGCTCGGAGGTGGAGTAGCGGATGATTTCGTTCAGAAGCCGCATGAGGTCGACGCGGGCGACCAAGGCCTGCTGGGGATCCGGCGTCGGGACGATCAGGTCCGCAAAGACGAGGTTCGTGTCGGGGAGCGTGTAGAGGCGCGTGATCGCCGAAGCGTCGTTCGCGATCACGTTCTGAACCGGAGAAATTGTCCGTTCAGGCAGCTTGGCGCCGGTTTCATACCGGCGCTTCGCGGGAGGGATGTTCGAGCCCCAGCTCTGGAGCACCGTACCGTCCTTACCGACCAACGTGATTTCGGACACCTCCCGGCGCTCGTCCATGAGCGTGTAGGCGGAAAGTTCCGCACTCGCCAGAGGGTGGCCGAGTTTGCCTGTGAGGGAGAGCCGCATGCTCGTCTTCTGGAGAATCTCCGCGGTGCCCAAAAGACGCGACTCAAGAGACGAGACGATGAGGTCCGCGGACTGCCGGAGACGAATCTCTTCCGCACGGCGGTCGGCGTCGATCACGATCATCGCGACCCCCACCATGCAGGCCGCAAAGAGCACGAGCGCCGCCCAACTCGCCCAAAGACCGCGCTGCGTGAGGTTCGGCGCGTGGTCTCGGGAATTGAGGCGTTGGAAGGTGTCGGCGATCGACGGATCGTCGTAGTCGTGGGCGGTCGGGGTCTTCATGCGTTTTGAAGAGAGGAAAAGAGTGCTTTCAAGCTCAGAGATTCTAACGAGTACGGTCGGCGAACCCACTAAAATGCGGCCTCAAAGATTCCCTTTCCCCCGATCCCGATGGAGTCCCTTATGACGATCGATCAAAATGCCCTGAAGCGCGAAGTGGCCCGCGCTGCGCTCGCTTATGTTGAAGACGGCCGGATTCTCGGCGTCGGGACGGGTTCCACCGTCGACTGCTTCATCGATCTGCTTCCTGAAATCCGAGAGAAGATCCCGGCCTGCGTGTCGAGCTCGGAACGTTCGACGAAGCGCCTTGAAGCCCTGGGCTTCAAGGTCCTCGACATGAACGAAGTCGACGAGATCGGCGTCTACGTCGACGGCGCCGACGAAATCGATCCGTCCTTTGCGATGGTGAAGGGGGGCGGCGGCGCGTTGACGCGCGAGAAGATCGTCGCGTCCATCTCTCATCGCTTCGTCTGCATCGCCGACCAGTCGAAGAAGGTGGAGGTGTTGGGTAAGTTCCCGCTCCCTGTCGAAGTCATTCCGATGGCGGCCCGCGCCGTGAAGGCGAAGTTGGAGACTCTGGGCGCCACGGTGAAGCTGCGCGACTTCGTGACCGACAACGGCTGCTCGATTTTGGATGCGTCGGGTCTCTCGATCAAGGACGCCCGTGCTTTGGAAGATGAGATCAACGCCTGGCCCGGCGTCGTCACCGTGGGGCTCTTTGCGAACCGCGGCGCGGACGTGCTTCTCTTGGGGACGGCTGAAGGCGTGAAGACGTTTGAGCGCTGAGGCGAACCGGGTGGTCAACTCGGATGAGACCACCTCGCCAACGCCTTCGGATGAAAGAAGGGCCGCACGGCATCGCTCCGTACGGCCCTTCGTGCATGCGAACAGCGCGCAACCTTACTTCGTCGGCGGCACGTAGTTGGGCACTTCCATCTCGGCATCCTCAAAGAAGTAGCGCTCGCACTGCGCCATGAGGTGCTGACGGGCGGAGAGGTCCGCGAGGTTGAGGCCGTACTCGTTGACCATCATCGTCTGCAGACGGGTCCAGTCGGCCCAGGCTTCCTTGCTCACGTGCTGCCAGATGCGCTTCCCGAGTTCGCCCGGGAACGGGGGGTAGTCAAGCCCTTCGGCTTCCTTCTTCAGTTTGATGCACTGCACCATGCGGGCCATGTCGGTCCTCCAATCGGTTGTGTGTCGGGAGGTCCGTGCCTCCCCATAGCGGTGCCGAAAGTCTAATACGGCGCCGCCCGCGCCGTGCGGCGGCGGGACGGAGGCGCTACCATTTCAATCCTTTTGAAATCATTTGACGAACAGAACGGTTGACGCCATGGCCCAAAGTGCACTCTTCGCCGCCTTCCAAAAAGTCCGCTCCGACGTTGACGGCGCCCTGGAGGTGACCCGCCGAAAGGAAGAGGAAAAGCGCGAACGCGAAGAGGCGGAACGCCTCGCCGCCGCGCGCGCGAAGCGTGCGCGCGCTCATGCCCTGGAAGAGAAGGCGAAGGCGGCGGCGCCGAAGGCGACCGCGAAGCCCGCCGGTGAGGCGCCTCAGAAGCCGGCCGAACCCGAGCGCGTCCCCGCACGCGGTGCGGAATTCGCGAAGGGCGCCTTCGGCGCGCTTTTGGCGGGTGCCGCAGAAGGCGCCACCTTTCGGCGAGCTGCACCCCTGAAGGGCGAGCGCCCGGCGCCCTCATTGAAGGACGCGAAGACCGTCCAGCCCCAGTCAACCGACAAATCCGCCAAAGAGAGCCGTGCCTCTGAGGCATCCAATCAGACGGCTCAGCCCACGTCGGCGTCCCGCCGGGACGCCGACCGCAACCGCATCGGCGAGCGTCGGGACGGACGCCGTCAGGCGTCCGAATCCCGCCAGACTCGTGACTCCCGCGACCGTCGTCCCCAGGACGCGAAGCCCAACAGGGACCATGCGGACAGAAAGGACCGTCCCAACCGCAACGCCGAGAAGGCCCCCCGCGGAGAAAAGCGTCCGCGTCTGCCTTTTTCTGAGATCAAGACGCCCATTCCGCCTTTTGAACTGGCGCCGAACCTCCCCGTCTCGATGCGCGCGGATGAAGTGAAGCGCGCGATCGAAGAAAACCGCGTCGTCATCGTATGCGGCGAGACGGGCTCGGGCAAAACGACGCAGCTCCCCAAGATCGCGCTCATGGCCGGGCGCGGCGTCACGGGCCGCATCGCCCATACGCAGCCCCGTCGCATCGCGGCGAGCTCGATCGCGAAGCGCATCGCGGAAGAATTGAAGACTCCTCTCGGAGACGTCGTCGGCTTCAAGGTGCGTTTCACGGACACCACGTCGCCCGGCGCCACGATCAAGCTGATGACGGACGGGATCCTGCTCGCGGAGACGCAGACGGATCCGCTTCTGCTCGCCTACGACACGGTGATCATCGACGAAGCGCACGAGCGCTCCGTCAACATCGACTTTCTGCTGGGGTACCTGAAGCGCCTCCTCGCGAAGCGCCGCGACCTGAAGGTGATCGTCACGTCGGCGACGATCGACGCGGAGCGCTTTGCGGAGCATTTCGCGGAAAACGGCAAACCTGCGCCGATCCTCACGATTTCGGGGCGCACGTATCCCGTCGAAATCCGCTACCGTCCGCTCGAAGACGCGGACGAGACGGACGACCACACCCTCTTGGCCGCCATCGAGCGCGCCGTGTCGGAACTCGAAACGGCGGGCCGAGGCGACATCCTCGTCTTTCTCCCCGGAGAGCGCGAAATCCGCGAGGCCGCGGACTACCTCCGCAAGGACCGCGTGGGCCGCGCCGAGATCCTGCCGCTCTTCGCGAGGCTTTCGGCGTCGGAACAGGAACGCGTCTTCAAACCCGGCCCCATGCGCCGCATCGTGCTCGCGACGAACGTCGCCGAAACCTCGATCACGGTGCCGGGAATCCGGTTCGTGGTCGACGTGGGCACGGCGCGCATCAAGCGCTACTCCTACCGCTCGAAGGTGGAGCAGCTTCTCATCGAACCCGTGAGCCAGGCCTCCGCCAACCAGCGCGCCGGCCGCTGCGGCCGCGTCGCGGACGGGATCTGCATCCGTCTCTACGATGAAGAGGACTTCGCGCGTCGTCCGGCCTTCACCGACCCGGAAATCGTCCGCTCGAACCTCGCCGCGGTGATCCTCCGCTCGATGAGCCTCAAATTGGGCGACGTGCGCGAATTTCCCTTCGTGCAGGCTCCGCCTCCGCGCGCGATCGCGGACGGCTATTCGATCCTGCAGGAAATCAACGCGATCGACGACGCGGGGAATCTCACCGCCGTCGGGCGTGCGCTCGCGAAGCTCCCCGTCGACCCGAAGCTGGGCCGCATGCTCCTGGCGGGTGCCGACTTCGGGTCGCTCCGCGAACTCCTCATCATCACCTCCGGCCTCACGGTGCAGGATCCGAGGGAGCGCCCCTTGGATCAGCAGCAGGCGGCGGACCAGGCGCACCGCCAACTGGCGGACGAAAAGTCCGACTTCCTATCCTTCGTGAAGCTTTGGAACTGGTACGAAGAGGCGAAGGCCGGGAAAGAGAGCAACCGCAAGTTCGAGGCCGAGATGAAGCGCCGGTTCCTGTCGCCGCGCCGCATGCGCGAGTGGTCCGACGTGATGAAGCAGCTGAAGAGCCTTGTCGAAGAGATGGGTTGGCGCATCAACACGGCGCCCGCCACCTTTGAGGAGGTTCACCGCGCGCTTTTGACCGGCCTTCTCGGCAACATCGGGAGCAAGGCGGCGGAAAGCGACTTCCGGCAGCCCCCGTATCTGGGCGCGCGCGGGATCCGCTTCTGGATCTGGCCCGGGTCGATCCGCGTCAAGAAGTCGGGCCGCTGGATCTTCGCGGGCCAGATCATGGAGACGTCGAAGCTCTACGCGAGAATCGTCGCCGACATCGAACCCGAGTGGATCGAACAGGCGGCGGGAAGTCTGCTCAAAAAGAGCTGGTCGGAGCCCCACTGGGAGAAGCGCCGCGGCGAAGTCGTGGCGATGGAGCGCGGCACGCTCTACGGCCTCACGATCTACCAGGGGCGCCGCACGAGCTTCGCGCCTCACGATCTGGCCTTGGCGCGCACGCTCTTCATCCGTGAGGCGCTGGTGGCGGGAGAGATCGACACCGACGCCGGGTTCTTCAAGCACAACCAACGGATGGTGGCCGAAATCCGCGAGCTCGAACACAAGACCCGCCGTCCGGACGTGTTGGTCGACGACGAACTGATCTTCGCCTTCTACGACGAGCGTCTGCCCGCCGACGTGTGCTCGAAGGCGACGCTCGAGAAGTGGGTGAACGCGCAGACGAAGGAAGAGCGCCGAGCGCTCTTCCTCTCGAAGGACGAACTCATGCGCCACGAGGCGGCCGGGGCCGCCACGTCCTTCTTCCCGAAGGCGATCGAAATGGCCGGGGTCTCGATGGCGTTGAGCTACCACTTCGAGCCGGGGAGTCCCAGGGACGGCGTCACGATGACGGTGCCCCTCTTTGCGCTGAACCAAATCGACCCCGTGCGGGCCGAGTGGCTCGTGCCGGGGATGGTGCGCGAGAAGGCGCAGGTGCTCTTGAAGAGTCTTCCTCAAAAGATCCGCCGCCACTGCGTGCCTTTGCCCGACTACGCCAAGGGCTTCTTCGAGCGCACGAACGGGGGCGCCGCGCAGCCGCGCCCCTTCGTCGAGGTGCTCCGGGACGACATTAAGAGCGAGTTGGGCGTGCAGTGCCTCTCGTCCGACTTCAAGACGGAGCAGCTCCCGCCCCACCTGATCCTCAACTTCAAGGTGGTGGACGAACACGGCCGTCAGCTTGACATGGGGCGTAACCTCGCGGATCTGCGCGCGAAGTTGGGCGCGCAGGCGCAGGAGACCTTCCGGAACGTTGCCGCCCGCGACCGCGCGGTCGCGGCGGATCTGGAGGATCAGATCACCGACTGGACGTTCGGGGAGCTCCCTGAGCTCATGGAAATCTCCCGCCGCGGCGAAACGCTGATCGGGCATCCCGCGTTGGTCGACTGCGGCGACTGCTGCGCGATCGAGGTGTTCGACGATCCGCGCGAAGCGGAGAAGGAGCATGTGAAGGGTCTGCGCCGGCTCTTCCGCCTGTCGCTTCGCGAACAGGTGCGCTTCGTGGAGCGGAGCCTGCGTGAATTGGGCCGCATGCAGATGCAGGCCTCGATCGTGCCGGGACTCTCGAGGTCGTTCGAAAGCTTTGAGAGTTTGGAAAACGACGTCGTCGACGCGGTTCTGAACGCGACGGCGCTCCAGGACCCGCGCCCCAACAGCGAAGAAGCCTTCCGCGAGCGCCGTGAGGACGCCCGCGGCCGGTTGGTGTTGGTGGCCGGCGAGATTTCGAGGCTTTTGGCGGAAATCGTCACCCACGCGAACGCGGCGGCCTTGAAGCTCAAACGCATGGGCGCCGAGAAGGAATTGGTCGAAGACGTCGAGGGGCAGTTCCGCAAGCTCTTCCCCGCGCACTTCCTCGTGACGGTGCCGCAGGCGCAGCTCGCGCACTACCCGAGGTACCTCAAGGCGGTGCTTCACCGTTTGGAGCGCTGGGCGGACGATCCGGCGAGGGACCGCGAGCGGCGCGCCGACGTCGAGCGCCTCACGACGCTCTGGCGCCGTGCGGTCGCCGCGCGCCGCGGCGAATACGACGCCAACCTCGAGACCTTCGGATGGATGCTGGAGGAGCTCCGCGTCTCGCTCTTCGCGCAGCAACTCCGCACGCCGATGCCGGTGAGCGTGAAGCGCCTCGAGCGGGTATGGCAGTCGATCGCACGTCTCTGAGAGG
>NZ_JH604989.1 GCF_000250875.1 Sutterella parvirubra YIT 11816
GCGACCAATTTCCTTCGCGCTTTCTGATGAGCGCCGGATACCCGGGGTAGCCGTCAACGACAAGATACTCAGGGTTGAAGCCGTCTTCGCCGAAGGCGCCGTTGATCGCCTTGTTCATGCTCTCAGCCGACCGGTTGTCAAGTCGCAGGAACAGCGACACGGGGATCTCCGCTCCAAAGTTGCACATGGAGAGGATCCAGTTCTGCGACTTCGGGTCCTCCGTCGCCTTGCAGACGCCGCGCCCCTGAATCTCAAGAACGTTCCAGGTCGTCTCGTCGCAGCCGACATAGGCCGAGTTGCCGAGAACGCCGCACATGCGCTCGATCAGCGGATCGAGAACGTAGTCGCTGAAGTGCTGAAGGTTCTTGAGGATGGTCTTGTTGCCGAAGCAGCAGGCCTCTGCGAACATCCGCTCGGATCGCGTCAGCGAGAGCCCGTGGTAGAGGGTCCAAGCCATGTTCACGATCAGGCGCATGCCCACGCTGCTGCGAGGCGTGACGCCGACGCAGCTGTCCGCATGGAGGTTGCTGTAGACCTTCCCGTGCTCGTCCACGTAAAGTGCGATCTCCTGTCGAAAACAGCCCATGAAGTCGTTCAACAAGGCCACCATCTCGTGGACGTCGATGGTTCGACGGCCGAGCAGTTCGACGATTTTGGGGAGCCAAGCATACCGACGGGGATCTTCGAGGATCTCCTCGAGCGGGAGCTCGCTCTTGTTGAACTTGCGGCCGGTAGGTCTGTACTTCTTCGGTACTTCCGGAGTGCCCTCGGTCGCCAC
>NZ_JH604990.1:0-4232 GCF_000250875.1 Sutterella parvirubra YIT 11816
AGAGTCGCAGCAGCGAGGAAGTTCAGGTTGACGGCCTGAGGAAAACTTCGGAAGGACGCGTCGGACCTGATCAGCCGACCCATCCGAATCCGGACGCCCGCGGACATTCAGGAGGCGCGGCCGCCGGAAGACAAAATAAAACCAGAAGCACGGAGAGCTTCCCCGACGGAGGCTCTCCGCTTTCGTTTAAGATCCCCGGACCGACGCGGGGAACGGGTGCTTCAGGTCACGCCGTCCTCGCTCTTCCTCCGCATTCATCCTCCTCACCCAGAAAGGTCCGCCGATGCGCAAACTTCTCGTTCTTCCGCTCATGCTCGCCGCCCTCGGGCTCGCCGGCTGCAACACCGTCGAAGGCTTCGGCCAGGACCTGAAGAAAGGGGCCGACCACGTCGGCCAGGCGCTCGGGAAGGCGGGCGACAAGATTTCCGAGACCGCCGCGGAGGTGAGCGGCAAGGCCGAGAAGACCGAGGCCGCGCCGGTCGAGGAGAAGTAAGGCGCTCCTCCCCAAAACGCGCCCCGAAGAAGAGCCCGCTTTCCCTGCGAAGCGGGCTTTTTCGTCGTTTCCGGCGTCACTCCCGTCGTCGTTTCCTGCGCCGATCCCGCCGCCCCCCGGGTTTCTCCGAAACGGCCTTCACGAGGCTTTGACGGGCCCGCGCAGTGTTGCGCGTTCGCCTACAGGGGGCGAAAAATTTTTTCCCGTACCCCGGGACCCGCGTTCCGGGTACCCGAAGCCCGGACAATTCTCTTTCGGACGACCAGCGGGCGCCGCCCATGATCCATCTTCAGAAATCCCTGAAATCAAGGGAAAGCGGGTTCAGGTGCGAAACGGATTCATCTTTGGCGAACGCCCCCGACCTCAAAGCCGCATCCCGCTAGGCAGAATGACCTAAACGGCTTGCGCGCCGTCGTCCCGACCCCCAACGGAAGAAAAATTTCCCACTTTCGGCTGTTGGCATTTCCGTTTTCTTCGTGCTAGTTTGAAAACACGGTTCGGGGCCAGAAGCACTTCCGGACCATCCGCCACCATCGAGGAACACCATGAACCGTCCGAACACCATGCCGATCTGCGCGAAGCACTTTGAAGTGCTCCGTCCGGCCTGCGCGACGGGTCTCGGTTGCTCCTCCTCTTCCTCTACGACGTCCTCTACGTCGGGCACATCCGTGCCCGGAGCAGGAACGCTTGATGGATGCTAGGCGGAGCGGGGAGAGTCCCAACTCCGACCTTCCGGAGAAGGGACCAACGCCCAACCGCGATTGGAAACACACCGAGGGAGCAGCCCATCAGGCCGCTCCCTTTTTCATTGCCCGCATTTCCGACTTCTTCACTTCAACCCGCACCAGCGAGAACAACATCATGGACCTCATCAAGAACTGGAAAATTCATCTCCTCGCCCTAATCATCTGCGTGATTGCGGAAATGATCGGCGTGATCCGGTTGGGTCTCGTCGTGATGATGCCGCTCCTCTACGCCCTCATCATCGGGTCGGTCGTGAGCTACCCGAGGCTGAAGGTCCTGAAGCTCCCCGAAATGGAGCGCGCCGCGCAGGTGCTCGGCATCGGCATGCTGATCCTCATCACCAAGATCGGCCTCGACATCGGTCCGAACATCAAGATGATCATGGACTCGGGGCTCGCGCTCCTCATGCAGGAATTCGGCCACTTCTTCGGCACGCTCATCTTCGGTCTGCCGGTGGCGATCCTGGTCGGCATGCGCCGCGAAGCGATCGGCGCCTGCTACTCGATCGACCGTGAAGCGAACGTCGCGATCATCGCGGAACGCTTCGGTCTCGCGAGCCCCGAAGGCCGCGGCGTGATGGGCATGTACATCTGCGGCACCGTCTTCGGCGCCCTCTGGGTCTCGGTCCTCGCCGGCATCATCGCCCAGCTCGGCATCTTCCACCCGCATTCGCTCGCCATGGGCGCCGGCATCGGCAGCGCCTCGATGATGGCCGCGGGCACCGCCTCGATCATCGGCGTGCATCCGGAAGCCGCGGAAACCATCCGCGCCTACGCCGCCGCAGCCAACCTCCTCACCTCGGTTCTCGGCATCTACTTCGCGCTCTTCATCTCGCTCCCGGTGACGATCCGCGTCTACGAATGGGCCGCCCGCGTCTTCTACAAGAACCGCGGCCATGAAAACCAGGACGCCGCCGCTCAGGCCGTCGCCGTCAAGTAAGTCTCACGCGAACCACGAACCGAACACAACCGAAGGAACAACGCCATGCTTCAGATCTTCAACAAGATGTACGACATGATCTTCATCCTGCTCGTGACCGCCGCCTTCGCCTGGGTCGCGAACGCCGTCGGGCAGACCCCCGACCTGATGAAGAGCTCGATCGGCTGCTTCATTCTCGCGGCGCTCTCGGCCGTGGGGATCTTCATCTCGCTCCTTCCCGGCCTCAAAAAGCTCCCGATGGTCTTCTGGGTGTCGGCGGTCGCGGTGATCGTCTCGCTCCCGGGCTTCCCCGGCGGCGACGTGCTCCTCTCGTACACCAAGGAAGTGAACTTCCTCGCGCTCACGACCCCGCTTCTCGCGTACGCCGGCCTCTCGATCGGCAAGGACATCGAAGCCTTCAAGCAGCTCTCGTGGCGCATCGTGCCGGTGGCGCTTGCGGTCGCGGCCGGGAGCTTCCTCTGCGCGACGATGCTGGCTGAAGTGATGCTCCACATCGAAGGCATCTTCTAAGCCCGGAGAGCCCGACCTCTACCCGCACCGAACAGCAAAAGACAACAAAAGGGCCGGGCGGCCCCTCCGCCCGAGCCCGACCCGACAAAAAGTCCAACCTCCAGAAATCCAGAAAAAGGACCAACACCATCATGGACAAGCAGCAACTGAAAGCCCGCGTCGCGGAAGCGCTCCGCGCGCGCCGCGCCGACATCGAAGCCGTCGCCAAGTCGATCTTCGCCGAGCCCGAATTGGGCTACAAGGAAGTGAAGACGAGCGCGAAGGTGAAGGCGCTCTTCGACGACCTCGGCCTCGAATACACGGAAGGCTGGGGCCTCACGGGCGTCAAGGCCCGCATGAAGGGCAAGGGCTCGAAGCGCACGGTCGCCATGGTGGGTGAACTGGACGCGATCGTCTGCCGCGGCCACGAAGCCGCCGACCCGGTGACGGGCGCCGCGCACTGCTGCGGGCACAACATCCAGATCGCGAACATGGCCGCGGTCGCGATGGCGTTGAAGGACGCGGGCGCGATGGAATATCTGGGCGGCGACGTCGTCGTCTTCGCGGTCCCCGCCGAAGAGTACGTCGAGATCGACTACCGCAGCGGCCTTCGCGCCGACGGCAAGATCCGGTACCTGGGCGGCAAGCAGCAGATCATCGCCGAAGGCGGCTTCGACGACGTCGACATGGCGATGCAGATGCACGTCGACGTGAGGCGCGAAGAAGGGAACTTCGCCTGCGGCGGGAGCTGCAACGGCTTCATCGGCAAGCTCATTGAATACCGCGGCCGCGCCGCGCACGCGGCGGCCGCACCGGACCGCGGCATCAACGCCTTGAACGCCTGCATGCTGGGCGTCATGGGCGTCAACGCCCTGCGCGAACGCTTCCGCGAAGAGGACGTCGTGCGCTTCCATCCGATCATCAATTCGGGCGGCGACCTCGTGAACGTCGTGCCGGACCACGTGACGATGGAAAGCTACGTGCGCGCCTCGAACGTGAGCGCCCTCAAGAATTACAACGAGGACATCAACCGCGCGCTCAAAGCGGGTGCGATGGCCTTGGGCGCCGAAGCCGAGATCGAGGACATCCCGGGCTACCTCCCGCTCCGCCCGGACCTCGCCTTCCGCGGGATCCTGGAAGAGAACGCCAAGGCGGTCTTCGGCGAAAAGCAGGTCTCGCCCGGCGAACACTCGGCCGGCTCGACCGACATGGGCGACGTCTCGCACCTGATGCCGGTGGTGCATCCCTGGATCGGCTGCGTCGACGGCGTGCTCCACGGCGCGAACTATGTGCTCTCGGACCCCGACGCCGCCTACGAAAAGATCCCCGAGGTGCTCGCCTCGACGATCATCGACCTCCTTTGGGACGATGCGGCCGCCGCGGACAAGATCTGCCGCGAATTCAAGCCGGTCTTCACGAAGGAGACCTACTGCGCCTTCATGGACGGCATTGCGAAGAAGGAATGACGTCCGACTGAGCCCGGGGGTTCCGTGAACCCCATGTGCTCCCATCTTCCGCCGGGAGGACCTCGGCGGCGGTCCGCGACGGGGCGGACTCGCCGTCGCGG
>NZ_JH604990.1:4282-5962 GCF_000250875.1 Sutterella parvirubra YIT 11816
CGACGGGGCGGACTCGCCGTCGCGGCCCTCCCGGCTTCCGTTTGGGGGTGTGCGTCGGCGGCCGCCGGGCTGCCGTGCCGGGATGTCGGCAGGATGGTGAGTGCCCGCTCTTGGGGCGAAGCGGGGAGGGCGGCGGAATGCCCTCAAGAGTTTTGTTCAATCGTCAAAGATCCGTGAGCGTACGCTCACTTTGCTTTTGCCGGATCCCGCCCTTTCGCCGCCTACATCCGCTCGGCGGAGGCGGCCTCAACGGCGGCTCGGGACTGAAGCGCAAAGAGAAAGCCGCACCCGGTGAAGACGCCCAGGGCGCCCAGCGTCGCCCCGGCGCCGATCACGCTCCCGAGCGCCCCCATCGCGATCGGGAAGGTGGCTTTGGAGAAGTTCATCATCGAGAGCCGAAGCCCGATCGCCTCGCCGATCCGGCCCTTGGGCGCAAAGCGATAGACGAGCGCCATGGTGTTGGGGTAGGACGCCCCGAGTCCCAGGCCCAGAAGGAAGCTGCAGCCCATGAGGGCGTAGGTCGCTTCGAAAAGCGGGAAGAGCAGGAATGCGACCGCGGCGACGAGGAAGGTGAAGCTGATGAGGCGCCACTCGGAAAAGAGCCGCATGAGGCCCGGCATCAGAAAGCGCACGACGAAGCTCGCGGCGGAGAAGCTCCCCAGCACCCAGCCGGTCTCAGAGGGCGTCAGCCCCACCGACGCGCAGTAGATCGGCATCATGAGGTTTCCGACCTCCCACGCGACCGAAATGAGGACGGAGGAGATCAGCACCGTCCTCATCGGCTTGTCGGCGAGGATCTCTTTCGCCGCCCCCTTCGTGTCGGCGGCCTTCTTCTCCGTGCGCTTTCTGACCCGCCCGAAGACGTTCCGCATCAGGGGTGAGAAGGCGAGAAGCGCGAGGATCAAGGGGGCCGTCATCGCGAACGCATAGAAGGCGGCGTGGCCCCGCCACTCGATCGCGTAGCCCGCCAGAACCGGCGTCACGAGCCCGCTCGCGGCGGTGATGATCGAAACGGCCGTGAAGCCCATCGAGCGCTTCTCGGGCGGAAGCACGTCCCCGGTGAGGCGCTGCGTGATGGTGTTGGCGAGCATGAATCCGAGCCCCACCAGGATGCACGCCGCGAAGAGCGGCCAGAGGCCGACGACGGCGGATGGGAAGGAGAGCGTCAGCGCCCCTGCGGCCGCCGCCGCGGCGATCGCGAGCGCCAGGGGTTTTCCGGGGCCCGCACGGTCCAACCAGCGGCCCGCCGAAATCGCGAAGAAGGCGGGCACCAGGGCGACCCCGGCCAGCATCAGGCTCACCTCACGGCTCGTCCCGCTGTGCGCGATGGCGTCGAGCGTGACCGTGAAGCGCAGGCCGGTCGAGACGGCGTGCATCACGAGCATCGTGAAGAGGATCTTGAGAAGGGGCGCGTACATGGCGGAGGCGTCAAAGCGGCGTCAAAGGTCTGTCGCCGACAATGTAGCGCCCATGCGCCCGGGCGCGCCACGGGAAAAGCGCGCGGTTGGTGCGGGGCGTCCGCAGGAATGGGCGGAAATGCGGGCCGGAAGGCGGGCGCCCCGGCACCCATGAAAAAAACGCCCCGGGTCACGACACCCGAGGCGTTGAAAAGGATTTGGAGAACCAACTCGGAGACCTGCGACCAAGCAAGCGATCTCCGGAAACGTTTGGTGTTCCTTG
>NZ_JH604991.1 GCF_000250875.1 Sutterella parvirubra YIT 11816
GCCTCTCCTTTTAAGGAGGGGTGGTTGACGGTGTCTTGAAAAAAGAAAGGTTGAATGGTCTTGGTCGACGTTCGTTACTTGGCTTCGGCCGGGGATTCGACTGAGGCTTCGGCGTTGGCTTCCCGGGCTTGCCGCGCGCGGATCTTCCGGAGGCGCTTCTCGCCCCGGACGACGTCCGTCGTCTGGAGCGCGACGGAAAGCGCGATCAGCCCCAGCCCCGCGTAGAACGAGAGCCCGAGGTCCGCGGCCTCGCCGAAGATGATCATCGCGAGGATGATCGAGTAGATGGGTTCGAGGTTGTAGGAGAGGTTCACCGTGAAGGCGGAGATCTTCTCCAACGACTGAATCTGAAGAATGTACATCCCCAACGTGCAGGCGGTCGCGAAAATGAGCATCCAAAGGATGTCCCAGCCCTGCGGCACGAGGGGCTGCGGCGGCATGAGCCAGAGGTAGAGGGGAAGGCACAGAACCGCCGTCACGAACCCGCCCGAGAGCTGCCAGCTCATCAAGGTGATCGAGTCGAACTTCGTGCGGAAGATTTTGAAGAAGACGGCCAACGCCGCGGCCGCGGCGGCGCTCGACAACCCGAAGAGGATCCCCAGACGGTACTGCGTGTCGAAGTGGAAGATCAAGGAGACGCCCAGCACCGTGAGGAGCGAAAAGAGGAGCTCCTTCGCGCGGAAGCGCGAGCGCGTGAGAAGCGGCTCCAGAATCGCCGTGAAGAACCCGATGGTGGAGAACGTGACCACCCCGATCGAGACGTTCGACGCCTTGATCGAGGCGTAGAAGAGCGTCCACTGGAGCATCAGCAGCGCCCCCACCAGCATCATCCCGACGCGCTCGCGCGAAGTCGTTTTGGCGATGCGCTTCGTCACGGTGCCCCAGAGCCAGAGGAGGCTCCCCGCAATGATGATGCGCCAGAGCACGATGAGCCCCGGCGTGAGGTCGATGAGTTTCCCGAAAATCCCGGTCCAGCCTGCGAGCAGGATCGAGAGATGGAGTTGGATGAAGGCCTTCTTCACGGCGTCGTCTGTCAGTGGTTGCGGTCTCGGCGGAGGGCGCTTCGGTGCGCCGTGAGGCCTTGTTGTCTGTCCGCACATTCTAGCGGGCGGCCCCGCTTTCGGCCTCGTCCGGAAGGCCTATCGCGCGGTTTCCCCGAGTACCGGTATTTCCTGTAGATGCATAGCCTCTTTTTGACGCAGTTTCCTAGTCGGAGAAGCGGAACGCTGATCAAGTGTTCATTCAGAAATGGCTTGCAAAACTTAACAACAGGCCGGAGATCGGCGATAATGTGGGTGAGGCGAAGAGATGTCGGTTCCGGCGCCGCTCCCCTCAGAACGGCTTCCCCCGGAACCAGGACCAGGCGTCTTGTGAATCGCCTTTGGCCCCAACGCTTCTCGAGGAGGAAGCAATCATGACGGTTCCGCAGCATGAACATCAACCGGGCAAGTGGACCCGCGTCATTCTTTTCGTTCTTTTCCTGCTGATGCTCGTTCTTGTGATGAAGGGCATGACCTGGTGCATCGGCGGCGTGTGCGACGTCGGTACGGACCTGATCCTGCCGGGCGTGCATTGACCCTGAATTTCCACGCTGAAATTACTCTCA
>NZ_JH604992.1 GCF_000250875.1 Sutterella parvirubra YIT 11816
GGTTCGGTCAGCGTATTCCCGACCTCGCTCTTGAGTGACGAAGGCGCTGCGGCAACCGCGACGGCTTCAGCCTCGGCCTCGGCATGGGGTTCCGTCCCGGCCGGCGTCTCTGAGGCGGCGGCTTCGGGAACCGTTTCCCTCTGCTCGGGCTGCTCCTCTGGGAACACCGCAGCGGCGACGTGTTCGAACGTTGCGCGGAGCAACTCGGCCAAGGGGCCTTCGGCCTCAGCGGCCGCGTCGCGCAGGAGGTCCCTCAAGACGAACCACTTTTCCTTGGTGTTTCGAAGCTCCTCGAACTTGGTCTCGTATTTTTGGAGGATTTGGTTGAGTTCCTTCATCCTCTTCTTCGAAACCTTCTGCGATTCGTTGCCGGCGCAGAAGTAGGTGACCATCGTGGCGGTGGCCTTGAAGCCCTTGTAGTAGCCGTCGACGATTCTCCGGATCGTGCCTTCGAACTCGGGGTCCTGAGGGTCGAATGCATCGCGGAGCTTCAGATCATCAAAGAAGGACTGGAGGACCGGGAGCACTTCGTTGACAGCGAGTCCCATCTGGGCGAGCTTCACCGTCATTTGACGGTTCTTCTGCTCCAGGTCGTACACCTTGCCCTGAAGGCGCTCCGTTTCCTGAGCCATGAGCTCCTTCTGAACCTGCTTCTCTTCCCGG
>NZ_JH604993.1:0-8176 GCF_000250875.1 Sutterella parvirubra YIT 11816
ACGTGTACCCGTTTGAGAGAAATTCACGCTTTGAGAATCCTTGTTCGCGGCACCGCTGGATGCGCCGCAGATCGGCAGCTTTGAGCATCACTCCTCCTCCGAGCAGATGTTCACTCATAACCAAACCCGGGTACGCGTTCGTTATTGATGTCTTCCGCACCCGTATGAAGTCCGATCCTAAGCACATGACCGGGGTTTCCTGAAGTTCCGTTTTTGCCTGAAGAAAGTATTCGTCCGAAATTTCTTCACCCCAAGCACTTAGGGAGTACCCGATCGGGTAAATTGCCTAGATGCCTTCCGGAGGCACCTTTCGCGAACTTGCCCGTTTCCCGTGCGGATGCCTCGCCAAGCGCCCGACGGCGGGCGGGATAATGAGATGAACGGGGCCCCGGTGTTTTCAAGTTATCGCATTCTTGTCTCGAAATCGCCACAAAGGTGTGTTGCGGGCTGTCCATCCGACCCCGGTTTTGACGCGTTCTTGACACAAACCCCAATAGACGTCCGTTCGGCCTTGCCTGCCAAACATGCGTTCGTCGTCCGGAAACGTCCGTTTTTCGGCGGGACCTGGACCACCGCCGGAATAGACACTTGCTATAGTCGGTTCCTCGGGATTGCTCGTTTTCGTCGACACCGACCTTGGTCGAGATTTCCCGACCATGGCGGAAACCGACCGTTTTGCGACAGCAAAGCGCCCTGAAAACCGGCCCCGAGTCCCCGTCCAATCCCCTCTCACCCCCAAAAACCGCCGTTTTCCGGCCTCCGGAGGAACCCATGCCACGCGTGCTCGCCCAACCCGAACTCTGCCTTCGCCTGCTCTCGATCGAGAGCGCCGTGCATGACGGTTGCGGCACTGCGGCGAGGCGCCGCCCGACGGAAGCCGATGGCACGGACGAAGAGCTCCGCGCCCTTTGGACGCGCGCTTTGGAAGAGACCGCCCCGACGGCGTTCACGATCGGGGAGCTGCGCCTCACCGTCGCCCCGGGGGCCTGCCGCACGGACGCCTGCACGGCGGCGCGCGCCGCCTCGATGATGGTGACGGACTCGGACGCGGCGGAGGACGGCGTGCGGATGTGCGGGAGTGCGGCGGAGCTTCTCCGCGCGCTCTTTGCGGGCGAGGACACCTTTCTCAAGTTCGGGCGGCTCCGGTTCGCGGTCGTTTGATGGCGGTGGCATGACGGCGCACATTTCCCGATCACCCGATCCGTGTGCGACGGGTTCAGGGATTGCGCGGGAGCCGGAGGGCCCGAAAACCGCCCTCCGGGCCGGTAAAATTCCTCCGTCGCAACACCACCCGGAGCCTTTTCCGCCATGCAGCGCGTCACGCTTGCCCTCACCGACGAAGCCGCCGAACGCTTTGAGCGCTTCATCCGCGAACGCGGCTACACGAACCGTTCCGAAGCCTTCCGGGATCTGCTTCGGCAGGCGGACGCCGCGGAGCGCCTCAAAGACGAAGAGACGCCCTGCGCGGCGGTGGTGAGCTACGTCTACAACCATCACGAAAGGCAGTTGGCCGCCCGCATGACCGAGCACCAGCACGAGCACGGCGACGTCGTGCACTCCGTCATGCACGTGCACCTGAACCACGAAGACTGCTTGGAAGCGATCATCCTCTTCGGGACCGCGAAGACCGTGGGCGACGTCGCGAACCGGATCCTTGCGGAAGCCGGGGTGCGCCACGGGAGCGTCAACGCCATTCCGTTGGAAGGCGCAGCCGGGCACAAGATCCCCGCGGTCGCGGCCGCCGAGGCGCTTCTTCATGCGCAGGCGCATGCGCACGGGGATGCGCACGACCATGACCATGCGCATCCCCACGAGCACGGACACGATCATCAGCACTGACCGCCGCTGATCCGGCCCGGACGGCCCTGAACCGGCCGCTCTGGCCGCCCCGCGCTGTCGAAAACGCCGGGTTTACCGGTGTCCGTCGGTAACTTATGCGACACCGGGTCTCTGACTACCGTCAACATGGGTAGGCACTATTGACTAGTCCGAAGAGCGGCTCCTACACTCCTCCTGCATCGCGCCCGATGTCCGGTTCCACCGACCGCCCCCGACCAAAGCGGTCGGATGCCGCGAACCACCGCCGCCGACCCGGCACCACGGCATCCACTTCCCATCGGACCCCGAAGCGCGACGGCCGGACGCTTCCTCCCTACGACCAATCTCCGGGAGCGCCCGACAAAACCCAACCGAAAAGAGGAGCACAAGACATGTCTCTTACCCGCCGCACGCTCATCCAGAGCGCCGTTCTCGGCACCGCCGCCCTTGCCTCCGTCGCGCAGGCGAAGCCCAAAACCGCCATCCCGCCCCAGAAGGTGAGCCCGAACCGCCGCGTCCTCATCCAGTCGAGCTCGCGCTACCACAATTCCGGCTACCTCGACTTCGCGGCCGACCAGTACGAGAAGCTCTTCCAGGGTGAGAAGCCCGATCTCCTCTTCATCCCGTACGCCCGCGTGGCGGGTTCGTACGATGGGTACGAAAAGCAGGTCCAGGACGCCTTCAAGGCCTACGGCCACAAGATCGTCTCGATCCACCGCTTCGCCAATCCGCAGAAGGCCGTCCGTGAAGCGAAGGCCATCGCGGTGGGCGGCGGGAATACCTGGGCGCTCGTCACGCGCATGTACGAAGCCGGGATTCTCGACCTCATCCGCGAACGCGTGAACGCGGGCGTGCCGTACTGCGGCTGGTCCGCCGGCGGCAACGTCGCCTGCCCGACGCTGCGCACGACGAACGACATGCCGATCGCCGAGCCGCCGTCCTTCAACACGTTCGGGTTCATCCCGTTCCAGACGAACCCGCACTTCCAGTCTTCGGCCGGCACGCAGGGCTTGAACAACGAAACCCGCGAAGACCGCCTCGAAGAATTCCTCGCCTACAACAAGGACGAAGAAGTCATCGCGCTCCCCGAAGGCACGGCGCTCTTCCTCACGGGCGAGTACGACTGCGAAGTGATCGGCCCGAAGGACTCCGAAGCCCTCTACTGGTTCCGCCAGGGCGAAAAGGGCATGGCGCTCGAGCGCATCCCCTTGGGCACGAAGTTCGACGTCCGCAAGATCGTTCCGGGCGGGAAGCTCTGATCGAGTGAACGCCTTTGCTCCCGGCCGTGTCCGTATGCGGCCGGGAGGTGAACGAAGAGGACGCTCCCGAACCCGGGAGAGCAACGCCCCGCAAGGTCTGCGCCTGCGGGGCGTTCTTCGTACCGACGACGGCGCACGGAACCGCGCCGTCCATGCCTGAGCCGCTCAGCGGTTCATCAGTCCAGCCACTTCTCTTCGAGCGCTTCCTGCGTGCCGCGGATGTCGGTGAGGTGCCAGAGCTGCTCCATCACGCGGATGAAGTCGGCGTCGTCCTTCGGCATCCAGAAGCCCATTTCGCTCACGGGGGTGAGCGGGTCGTCCATAAAGACGGCCTCGAGCTTCCCCGTGAACTTCTTCAGATAGATCTTCGCTTCCGCGGTTTCCGTGATCATCACGTCCCCCTTCCCTTCGGCGATGAGGCCCGGGATCTCGTAATTCTTTTCATGCGTCGAGATCTGCGCCTTCTGCATGTGCTCCAGGACGTACTTCTCGTTCGTGCCGCCCGGATTCTTGATCACGCGGACCGACGGTTTGTTGAGGTCTTCGGGCACCTTGTAGCGGTCCGACGTGCCGGCCGTCACGAGCGCAACCTTGCCGAAGGGGGCGTAACCGGGCAGGAAGACGCCCCAACCGGTGCGCTCCACGGTCTGCGTGATGCCGCCCACGGCGACGTCGAACTTGTTGCCTTCGATGCCGGCTTTGAGGTCCTTCCACGGTGTGCGCACGAACTCGACCTTCCAACCGGCCGTCTCGGCCATCGCCCGGATGAGCTCGATGTCGTGCCCGACGTAGGCGTCGTTTTCCACCATGGCGAAGGGGCGGTAGTCCGCGGGCGTCCCGACGCGGAGCACCTTCTTCGCGTTCACCGCATCGAGGCGTTCGCCCGCCTGCGCGCCGGCGGCGAGCCCGAAGGTCATCGCGGCCGCGAGGATCGCGGCGGCGGTACGGGTCATGGTCTTCTGAAACATGGGCAGTCTCCTTCTTGGGTGGAATGTGCGGTCGGCGGTCGGTCCCGGCGTGTCGAAATCATCGGAATCGTCGGGACAGGCAGCCTGATCCTTCCATTGAAGCGCGGCGCGCGCCCGGCTTCTTACGGTGTTGGCCGTAGACCTCTTGCGCCGCGCCATGAGGCGGCCGGAAATCGGGAAACTCCCGACCACTACCCCGATGTGGTGCCCCGTTTGACATTCCCCACATTGGGTTTTCAGTCCCCTCTTCGCGGACTCCCCGTCAATCCCGGGGTTTTGGCGCCCAAACCCTTCTCGCGCAGGCGTTTCGGGTGTTTCTCCAATGCGGGAAAGCCCGAATGCGTGATAGCATACGCGTCCCTTGCCAAAAACGCTCACTCACGTATGCTCACCACGCTTCGTGCCTGGCTGCCGGTCGCCATGCTGGCGGTCGCGGCCTTCGTCTACAACACGTCCGAATTCCTTCCGGTCGGGCTTCTCCCCGACATCGCCGAAGGCCTCAACGAGTCGACCTCCTTCACCGGGCTCGTCATCACGGGCTACGCCTGGGTGGTGGCGATCGCCTCGCTCCCCTTGGCCATCGCAACCGCGAAGCTCGAACGCAGGAAGCTCCTCTTGTCCCTCATGGGGATCTTCGCCGTCGCCCACCTCGTGATGCCCTGGGTGACCTCCTTCATGACGCTGCTCGCGGCCCGCGTGATGGTCGCGCTCGCGCATGCCGTCTTCTGGTCGATCATGTTCCCGCTCGCCGCGCGCATGTCCCCGAAGGGCCAGACCGCGAAGGGGGTCGCGTCCGTCATGGCGGGGACGGTCCTCGCCACGGTCTTCGGCGTCCCGATCGGGACGAAGCTCGGTCACTGGTTCGGCTGGCAGGAAGCCTTCGCGATCGTGGGCGGCGCGGCGGTGATTTCCGGCCTTCTGATCGCGATGGTGCTGCCCGAATCGCCCTCGCGGAAGGCCGGTTCGCTCGCGAGCCTCCCCGTGATTCTGAAGCGCCCGGCTCTGCGCCAGCTCTACTTCATCGCCGCCGTCGCGATGTTGGGGAACTTCACGGTCTACTCGTACGTGTCGCCCATCGTCACGGAAGCCGCGGGCGGGAGCCTGGAGACCGTCGTGACGCTTCTGCTCGTCTTCGGGCTTTCGGGCTTCATCGGGACGATCGTCAACACGCGGCTTCTGGAAGCGAACACGTCGCTCGCCGTCGTGCTGCCGCTCTCCTTCCTCACGCTCGCCTTCCTCTTCTTCCTTCCCACGGCGTCGCTTCCCTGGATTCACTGGCCCTTGATCGTCCTTTGGGGCGCTTCCTTGACCGGCCTCATGATGGCCTTGAACAACCTCGTGCTCGCGGCCGGGCACGACGCCGCCGACATCTCGTCCTCAATGCTCTCCGGCATCATCAACGTCGGGATCGGCGGGGGCGCGTTCTTGGGGAGCATTCTCTCGTCCGCCTGGTCCTTCGCGAGCCTCCCCTACGCGGGCGCGATTCTGGCGGGCGGGCCGCTTCTCATGACGCTCCTCATCTGGAAGACGACCGGCGCGGCGATCCTTCCGTACGACCACGAGGAGAGCGTGCGCGACCACGGGCAGCCGCTCGACCTGGAGAGCGGGCGCGCGGCGAAGACGGAGTGAGCCGTTCAGTCCCTGCGGCTTCAGTGGACCTGAAGCCCTGATGTCCTGACCGCTCAGCAAAACGCCGACGATTCCCGCGGGAGCCGTCGGCGTTTGTTTGAGAGGCGGCGTTCGGAATCGAAGGACGCCCGGCGTCTCTTTCGGCTCAGCCGACCATCTTCAACCCCACCACCCCCGCGATGATCATGAAGACGCAGAGGAGCCGCGCGAAGCTCGCGGGGTCGTGGAAGAACGCGATCCCGATCAGCACCGTGCCGGTGGCGCCCAGCCCCGTCCACACCGCGTAGGCCGTGCCGATCGGGATGGACTTCTGCGCCAAGTAGAGGAAGTAGCCCGAGAGCGCCATCGAGGCGAGCGAGAAGAGGATCGCGGGCCAGTGCCACTTCGGGAATTCGTTCGCGATCTTGAAGCCGAGGGGCCAGCCGATCTCAAACGCGGCCGCAATGACGAGCACAAGCCAAGGATGCATGGTTTGTCTCCAAGAGAGGTCGCACGGGTCGACGGGCCGGGTCGGAACATCCGGACCGATGCGGGAAAGCAAAAGGGAATTGTGGAAAGACGAAACCGCACGGGCGGCCGGTCGTCCCGGTCCGTGCGGTTCCTTCATGAGCGGGATTCTACCAGGGTCTCTTCGAGTGTCGGGGTTTCCGAGAACCTTCGAGACCGCCAAGAACTTCCCGCGCGCTCAACGGCTTCCGACGAAACGGGCATCGTCCTTCACCGGTTTTCGCCCTCGGAGGAATTCAACATAACTCATCGACCACCAAACTCCGTCGCCTTCCGATGACCGTCCATCCCCGTTCCTTTCCAATTGCAAAAAGGCTCAGGATGGTCAGGCAAAGCTAAGAAAGCGGTCCTAAACTTTCCCGTATTCGTTCGGGTTAATCCCAAGCACACGGAAACTTGAGACCCGCGGGACGCTCAAACGCACGTCCCGCAGCCCGAATCTCCTGACTTGATTGAGTCGGCTCCGGCGGCCTTCTGGGCCTCCGGAGCTTCTTTTTCATGCGGACCGCGCCGAGGATCCCGGGACGGTCCCGCGCTCACCCGACTCAATCGCGCTTCGCGTACTTCTTCGCGAGCGCTTCGAGGTAGGCGGGGACGCCCTCCCCGCTCCAGTCGACGAAGCCGCGCACGAACCCGACCGTGTGGCCGTGGCCGTCCAAGACGAAGAAGCTCGGAATGACGTCGAGCGGAAGGGTTTCAGAGAGCTTCTGCTCCGGGTCGTGCCAGGTGTGGAAGCCCTGGAAGTTGTGCTTCTCGATGAACTTCGTGACGCGGCGCGCGTTCTGGTCGAGCGCGATCGAGATCACCTGAATGTCGGAGCCCTCCTTGTTGTAGCGCTCCTGAAGGGCCTTCACCGCGGGAAGGCTGCGGATGCAGGGTTCGCACCACGTCGCCCAGACGTCGACCAGGACCATCTTGCCGTGATACTCAGAGAGGTTGACGGTGTTGCCCTCCACGTCCTTGAAGTCCGCCGTCGAGAAGCCGCGGGCGGTGCGGAATTCGATCAGCGAACGGAGTTCGCCGGGCTTGCCTTCGATGGGCTTGCCGTTGGGTTCGAACTTCTGGTTGAAGCCGAACTGCGCGGCGGGGTTTTCGACCGGGGCCGCCTGCGCGGCGCCCGTCATCGTGAGGCCGAACGCGAGGCCCAACGTGAGGCCGAGCGTGGTGAGGGTGTGTTTGATCTGCATGGGTCGTCCTTGGGTTGATGTCTTGAAAATCTTGGGGTAATCCGTGTCTTGAATCCTGGGGTGCGGTGCGCCGCTCATCGGCTCATCGGCTCACCCGCGTCATCCGTGCGTCGCGTCGGCCGCTTTGGCCGCCACCGCCTTCTTCCGGCGCATCCGCCAGAAGACGAGCCCGCCCGCCACGACCAACGCCGCCCAGGGCGCGATCCACAAGGGGGCGGTCCCGGCGTTGACGTCCGGCATGTAGCTGATCTGCTCGCCGTAGCGCTCGATCATCCATCGGATGATCTCGTCGCGGCTCTTTCCTTCGCGAAGCATCATGAAGATGCGGCCTTTGAGCTCACTCGCGATCGCCGCTTCGGACTCGTAGAGCGTGAGGTTCGGGGACGCGGGGCAGCGAAGGAGCTTCGAGATCCGGATGGCCTCTTCCTGGAGCGCGGGGCCGGAGAGCCCGGTCTTCCCGGTCTTCCCGGGTTCTTGATTCGCAGGGGCGTCTTCGGCACGGACGGCCGCGACCCCGAGGGCCGGGACCGCCAGGCCGAGCGCCTTGCGGAAGATCCTGCGTTTCGTGATGTACATTCGTCGTCCTCCGCTCAGCGGGTGCCCGCCGGGGCGTCGTGCTGATGATCGTGATGGTGATGATGCGACGCCCTGTGCTTCCGGGCCCCGATCAGAAGGACCAGGAACCCGCCCAGCATCATGATGAGGCCGCCGCCCCAGATCCAGCCCGCGAAGGGCTTGATCGAGAGACGCACGAGCCAGGTGCCGTCTTCGAGCGCGTTCCCGAGCGAGACGTAGAGGTCGCGCGTCA
>NZ_JH604993.1:8186-21070 GCF_000250875.1 Sutterella parvirubra YIT 11816
GGTCGCGCGTCAAGCCGTGGTCGATCCCGGCCGCGGACATCTGCATGCCGCTCGAAATGAAGGTCTGGCGTTCGGGAAGAAGCGTCGTGATGAGGGCTTCGCCCTCCAACTCACGGACTTCGATCACCGCCTGACGCCCGTAGTAGGAGGGCATCGAGACGGCGCGGGTTTCGGTGTAGACGAAGACCACGTCGTCCAAAGGTCGACCCAGTCCCGGGCCCATCCGCACCAGCGCTTCCTTTTCAAACTGCTCGACACCGACCGCACCCAGAATCGACACCGCGATCCCGACGTGCGCGACGAGCGCGGGCCAGGAAAGACGCCCCGGGCGGCGCGGCTTGGCAGCGTGCCGGCCGTGATGATGGTGGTGACGGCCGTCTTCCGCCTCCATCTTCCCGCCGAAGGTCTTCGGCAGGAACCCCGCGGCCGCCGTCGAGACGATCCACGCGGCGGCCGAGACGGCCGCGGCAGTCATCCAGAGGTCGCGGGGATCGGTGGTGAAGGCGAGCGCGCCGCCTGCGGCGAGCGACAGCACCGCGCAGACGCCGGCCGAAACGAGGCCGCGGCCCCGGAGCTGCGCGGCGCCGACCAACACCGCGGCCAGAAGTGCCATCGGCGCGAAGAAGCTGTTGAAGTACGGGGCGCCGACGGTGAGCGACTTCTCCACGGCCATGTCGTAGGCGAGCGGATAAAGCGTCCCGAAGAGGACCCCGAAGGCCGCCGCCGTCACGAGAAAGATCCCGGCCGTCATGAGGGCGTCGTCCGTCGTGGGGGAGGTTTCCTCACCCGCGGCGGTCTTCTCGACCCGCATCGCGTAGAGCGCGGTCGCCGGCCCCATGATCGCGATCATGAGAACGAACAATGCCGTCCCGCGCGTCGGGTCCGTCGCGAAGGCGTGAACCGACTGCATGAGGCCGGATCGGACGATCAGGGTTCCGAGGAGACACAAGGCGAAGCCGAAGAGCGAGAGGAAGATCGAGAGGCGCTTCAGCTGTCCCGTCGCCTTCGTCTGGATGAGGGCGTGGAGGAGCGCCGTCGTCGTCAACCACGGGATGAAGGAGGCGTTCTCGACCGGGTCCCAGAACCACCAGCCGCCCCAGCCGAGTTCGGTGTAGGCCCACCAGGAGCCGAGCATGTTGCCGGCGGTGAGAAAGATCCACGTCACGACCGCGACATGGGTCACGAGCCGCACGGCGCCGCGCCGCCAGGCGCCTTCCGACAAAAGCGCCGACATCACCGCGAACATCACCGCCAACCCGGCGTAGCCCAGGAAAAGCACCGGCGGGTGAAGGATCATCCCGATGTCCTGGAGCACCGGGTTGAGGTCGCGCCCCTCGGTGGGGACGTCGGGGAGAAGCCGCAGGAAGGGGTTCGAGGTCGCGAGGATGAAGAGCGAAAAGCCCCCGATGACGAGCAAGAGCACCGCCCCCGTGCGGGCGTCGAAGATCTTCGCGGTGAGCGCGTCCCCGCAGGGGCCGGAAGCAGCGACGGAAGCGGCGACCTCCGGCGCGTCGGTGCGATGACGCTGGGAGCGCCGGGCAAGCCACAACGCCCCCCACGCCATGAAGAGGGTCCACAAGAGAATCGACCCCTCGTGCCCGCCCCAGAAGGCGGCCGCCTTGTAGACGGCGGCAAGCTTCGTGTTCGAGTGGTTCGCGACGTAGGCGACGGAAAAGTCGTCCGTGAGGAACGCGTGCATGAGCGCGGCGGACGCCCCCGTCATCCCGGCGGCGACGATCAGCGCGGCCGGACGCCAGAGGCGCGTCAGCACGGCGTTCCCGGTTGCAACGCCGCGGAACACCGCGACGGGGACGAGGAGCGCCGTCACCGCGGCGAGAATGAGGAGAAAGTGGCCGATTTCGGGGATCACGGATGGTCCTCGGGGTCAGGGGTTGGAGTCGGAATCGGAAGGTTCGTTGTCATGATGGGGTTTGAGTGTTCGTCTGAGCTTAAGGCGCGGTCGTTTTCGTCCGGTTTAGTGGAACACCCTTAGAAGGCGATCCTTTTGAGCTTCCCGTAGGCGCAGCCGAAGAGCGCCGCCGCCCAAAGCACCAGAATCCCGGCCATCACCATGAAGGGCGGCACCGCGAAGTCGACGATCCCGAGCGCGGCCTGGTTCATGAGGCGAAAGACGCTCGCGGGGTTGGCGAGCATCATCCCGGTCACGAACCCACGTCCGAGATGGTCCGCGCCGGCGACCGTCACGACCAACATCGCCAAGTCGTAGAGGAGCACCGACGCGAACCACAAAACGAGGAGAAGCGCCAAGGCCTGCGCCTTGTGCCTAACCGACAAACTCACCCAGTAGGCGAGCATCACGAAGACCATGCCGAGAAGCCACGCGGTCCCGACGACGCGAAGGAGCGCGAAGAGGAGTTCCCCCATCCCGTAGGGGACCGCGAGCACGCTCTGCACGACAGGCAAAACCGCGAAGCCCAACGTCAACACCGCCAGGAGCGCCACGCCCTGCCCGATCGCCTTGCCCAAGAGCCACTCGACGCGCCCGATCGGGTACGTCAGCATCAGAAGGAGCGTGCCGCCTTCGCTCTCGCCCACGAAGGCGTCGTAGGCCAACAGGACCGCGAGGAGCGGGAGCAGGAAGACGGTAAGCGAAAGAAGCGAATTCACGACGGTGACGAGCGGCTGGTACTTGAGCGTCCCGCCGATCGCCGCCGTCCCGAAGAAGACGGCCAGACCCAGGATCGCGAAGAGGAGGCTCCCCAAAAGGAGCCAGCGGCTCCGGAGGCAGTCCCCGAATTCCTTCCCCGCCACGATGCGGATGCGCGTCCACGCGCCCACGTCCCGGCCCAAATGCTGTGAGGTCGTCATGTCAGAGGTCCTCCACCGGCACGTCGAGAACGAAGTGCGCGAAGATCATGCCGAGGTCGGCCTTGCGGAGCTGAAAGTCGTAGATCCCGTGGACATCCGTCAAGCGCTTCACCACCGCGGGCACGTCCCCCTGCGGGACGGCCAACTTCACGTCGGCGCCTTCGCCGCGAAGGAAGGGCGCGAGAAGGTCGTCCTTCGCCACCGCCGCCGCGTCGATGTTCGAAATCAGCGCGGGAAGACCGGCGCGCCCGCGCAGGTCTTCGAGCGTGCCGCTCCCCCGCATTTCGCCCTGAGCGAGGAGGAGCACCTGGTCGAGATGCGGCTCCACCAACGCCAACTCATGCGTGCACACCACCACGGCGCAGCCCGCGTCGCGAAGCCTTGAGAGTTCGCGGTACATGAGCGCCGAAGCCGCCGGGTCGAGCCCCACCGTGGGTTCGTCGAGCATGAGAAGACGGGGTTTGGACAAAAGCGCCTGCGCGAGCCCGAGACGCTGGCGCTGGCCCTTCGAGCACTGACCGAGCTTCCGGTCGATGACGACGCCGAGCCCCAACTCCTCCACCAAATCCTGCGCGCGCGACGTCGGCACGCCTTTGAGCGCGGAGAAGTATTGGAGGTGCTCGCGCACCGTCATCGCGTCGTAGAAGCTCAGGTTCTCGGGCAGGTACCCCACGTCCAAGGGACGCGCGCCGGGCTTCCCGCCCAGAACTTCAAGCGTCCCCGAGGCGGGGGTGAGCAGCCCCAGCATCAGCTTGATCAAGGTCGACTTCCCCGCGCCGTTGTGACCGATGAGGCCCAGAAGGCGGCCGGGTTCGAGCGTGAAGGCGATGCGCTTCAACACTTCCGTGTCGCCCCGCCTGAAGACGAGGTCGCGGCAGAGGACCGCAAGGTCGTTCGGTTCCATGTTCATTGGCGTGTGAGTCGTCATGGCGGACATCAGCGCACCTCCCACGAGGCGAGCGGGTGACTGTCGGTGACGCCCTTCCCGCGGTCGATTTCAAATTGGTCGGCGAGCCAACGGAGCAGCGCCACGACGGGGCTCTCCATCAGGAACCTCGCCTCCGGGTAGATCCAGAAGATGCGGTCCAGGCTGTCGTTCGGCTGATAGGGCGTGTCCGCGATCCCGTCGTGGTCCACGTCCCAGGTCATGTGGGTGCTCCAGAAGTTCCCGCGTCCCTCGAAGCTCCACTCCAAGGGCGTCTCGCCCACGTAGCGGACCTGGATGCCGTTATCGATGAAGGCGTTCTCCCAGAGGACGTTCCCTTCGCCCCCCATCGCGACGCCGATCCCGATGTCGGAATGCAGCACCTGGTTCCCGTGGATCTTCGAGGTGCCCGGCCCGTAGATGTGGATCCCCTTCCCCTCGGTGTCGAGCGCCGGGTTCCCCTTCGGGTTGTGGACGTCGCGGATGCGGTTCCCGTCGACGACGCAGCCTTCGCAGACGTTGACGAGCACCCCGAACTCGATGTTCCCGGAGGTCTCGGAATCTTTCAACGTCACACCCCTGCTGCTCATCAGCGCATAGCCCCCGCGCACGCCCGCGGCGCGGTTTTTGGTCGCAAAGTCCCCGCGGGTGTACATCCAGTGGATGCCGTACTGCGCGCCCGTGAAGAAGTTTCCTTCGCAGTAGCTCTCCTCGACGTTTTCGAAGTAGAAGCCGTCGCGGACGTTCCGCACGCGGTTTTCCGTCAACTTGGGGCGCTTCACGTAGTTGAGAAAGACGCCGTCGCCGCGGTCCAGCACATGCATCTTCGCGTCGCCGGTAATCGACGTCCCTTCCAAAACGAGCCCTTCCAGACGGTCCGCGCGCACGCCGAACCCCGGCCCCTCGATCACGAGCCCGCGGATCACGATCCCGTCCGCGCCGTCCATGACGCGCACGCCCGCGTCCTTGGCGTAGAGGTCCGACCCGTAACCCTTCACGGTGAAGTTCTCCAACCGCACGCCCGGGACCCGCACCGTCACGACGGCGCCTTTCCCCGGGCCTTCGATCACGATGTCGTCGGCGTTGCCTTCACCCCGCATGACGATCGCGCTCTCGATCACGGGCTGCAGTTGGTAGTGCCCGGGCTTCAGCACGATCTCGTCCCCGTCGAAGGCTTCGATCAGAGCATCGTCCAAGGCAGTCGTCGAGTCGACGACGAAGGTTTCGGCGTGAAGGGTGGGGGCGGCCGTGAGGGAAAGGAAGCCGATGGCGACCGAAAGAATCACGGAAGAAAAGAGGAAGGAAAGAAGCCCCGACGACGCCTTCAGCGCGCGTACGCCGACCCCGCCCAGGGCGCGGAGGCGCCGGGCGGCGGGAGTGTTCACGGCATGTCGGGCGATGGTCGGCATGGGGCGCTTCCGGGCTCGTCGGGTTATTCGTTCAGAAGTTCCAACGTCACGTCGGCGTAGCGGACGATCTTCCCGCCTTCCTTCTCTTGGAAGGCCTTCGCCGCCGCTTCCGTGCCGAAGGCGATGGGTTCCGTCCCCATCACGCCTTCGACCTTGGACCCGTACACGTACCAGGCGTCCTTCGCAGGGATCAGAGCGTCGTCCGAGGGCTCCGCCCAATCGGTCGCGCCCATGTCGTGGATGAAGAACGCGAGGAGCCGCCGCTCGTTCTCAGGCTGACGCGCGAAGCTGAAGGCGTCGCGTCCCGAGCAGAACTTGACGGGTTCGCCTTCCGCACCCTTGATGACCACTTCGGCCTTGGGACCCTCGTAGTGGCTGATCACCATGCCGCAGACCTGGCAGCGGTCGTGCTTCCCGAAGGGCACGGGCCTGAAGGTCTGGGCCGCCGTCTCCTCCCCGCCGCAGCCGGCGAGCGTCGCCATGAGCGCCGAGAGCGCGGCCGCGCACGCCAGGAGCCCCAGGCGTCGGGGTGTCGTCGGAATCATCGGGGTCGACATGGTTTTTGTTGTCCTCTTGCGGTGGAGTTGGTGCCGGATGCGGGGAACCTCCGGGGTTCATCCGGGGTTCACGTCGAAAACGGCCTTCGAAATCCCGTCATTTCCGCCTGCGGCTTCCCGCCGGGGGAAGTCTGCGCCGGGCCCCGAAGGGAACCCCGCGGCGCATTCGGTCAGGCGAAACCGACCGGGATCGCTCTTGACAACTCACCCGGAACGTCCGCGCTCCGGGTGAGTCCTCGCATAAAAAGGGGCGGACCACTACAAACCAAGCCAGCCGCAGTCCGAGCCCCGAAAAACCTGTTGTCGCGAACGCCTTCCTTCTGCCTCACCCTCCCCGAAAAGCTTCGGGACGTGACGGTTTCGGCGTTCACCTACAGTTTTACAGCTTTTTCCTCTTGTTGGGGCAGCCGAGCGTCCCGCGCGAGAGGTCTTCAAAGCGAAGAAGCTTCCCGCCGAATTCCGCTTGGAAGGCCTCGGCCGCCTCCTTCGTCGCGAAGGGCGCCAAGGAGGGCCCCATCGTGGCCTTCTTCGACGACCCCAGCACGAACCACGCCGCCTCGGCATTGAGATGCGGCTCGTCCGCGTCGTGGCCCGACCAGTCCATCTTTTCGGCGTCCTGCATGAGCCACGCCTCCACGTCCGCCTGGTTCAGGAGAAGCGTGTTGCAGGTCATGCAGCGCGTGGAGCAGAACTTCACGACGTCGCCCGACTTCAGATGGACCTGGCCCTTGGGCCCGGGGTACTTCGTGATCCACATGCCGCAGCCGCCGCACTGGTCGGCCTCGGTGTAGGGCACCGCGTCGGCGGCGTGAGCGGTGGAGGCGGCCATGGACGCAACGCCGAGCGTCGCCGCGGTGAGGACGCCCGCAAGGGCGTGTTTCCAGCATGATTCGATCACGAAGGTCTCCGGGTTGGTTTCGTCAAGAGCAGTCTTCCTGGTGTCCGGGCAGGCGGGAAGACTCGGGGTCTTGGGGAAAGGTTGGGAAAGTTGGGGTTGGAGGGAAGAATCCCGCCCGGAGCCGAAGCTCCGGGCCCGAAATTCCAATCGATTTCAGTGAGGGATTCCGTTGGTCCTCAACGGGATCGGCTCAATCAGATGCTGAAGAGCTGACCGGCGTAGAGGATGAAGAGACGCAGGCACATCATCCCGGCGACGCTCGCGAGGCCGCCAAGGAAGAAACCCGCACGGCTCTTCATGCAGCCGAAGAGGAGCGGGAGGACGAACCCCACGCCCACGACGCCCACCCAGAACTCGGTGGCCCAGGGGCCCGAGACGAAGGCGGCCGCAGCGGCCTGCTGCGCGGCGTTGCCCAGGATGAGCGAGACCGCGATCATGAAGATGCAGAGGATTTCCGCAGCCATCACGGGATACTCGACCCCGTGAAGGATGTGTTGGTCGTGGCTGTCCAACTTGTCCCCGAACATCGAGACGGCGATCATCTTCGAGGCCGCGGCGCCGGCCGAGAGACCGGACGCGACGAAGAGCGCGGGAAGCACCGCCGTATTGATGAGGGGGAACCGGATCAGCGCCGAGATGAGGAAGCCCGTGTACGCGCAGATCGTGAGCGCCAGAACGAGCACGATCCAGTGGAGCGCACCGCGCCACCCGTTGAAGACGCCGATCAGACCGTCGAGCCAGGCGAGCGCACCGCACTTCTTCACTTCGTCGCGCAGGGCCACGAGCGTGAGCACGAAGACCAGCGGGATGTAGAAGAGAAGCGCGATGACGCCCAAGCTCATCACGGACGAAAGGTTGTAGTAGACCAGAATGCGCCAGAAGAAGAGCGGGTTCGTGAGGTCCAGCACCAGGCACACCATCCCGAGCAGGATGGTGATGAGCCCGGTGAGGCTCGCCGCCTTCAGAACCGGCGTGTTCACCGTCGTCTGCTTGCGGTAGAGGTTCAGGATCAGCGCAATCGCGACGCTCCCGCCCGAAATACCGGCCAAGAAGAGATAGACGGCGATGGGCCACGGCCAGGCCACGCCTTCAGAGAGGCCCAACGTGAAATTCATGGCGATGTCCATATCACACTCCTTGCTTCACGATGGGGATGTAGCGCAGACTCGGCTCGGTACCAAGTTCCGGACGGATGCGGACGGTGTCCTTCACCTTCAGGAGCTTGTTGATGTACGAGTTCGGGTCGTTCAAGTCACCGAAAACGAGCGCGTCGTACTTGCAGGACTGAACGCAGGCGGGGTCTTCGCCCTTCTGCAGTTTCGTGTGCAGGCAGAAGTCGCAGTTGTCGGCAACCTTGGTTTCCTCGTTGATGAAGCGCACGTTGTACGGGCAGGCCGCAATGCAGTACTTGCAGCCGACGCACTTCGAAGCGTCCATCGTGACGATGCCGGTCTCGGGGTCGCGGTGGGCGGCCCCGGTCGGGCAGACCTTCACGCAGGGCGCGTCCTGGCACTGCTGGCAGGAGACGCGGACGTACTTGCGCTGCGGGGCGTACCCGCCGCGGGCCGTCTTCACCTCAACCTCGCCCTGGAGCTCCAGAAGGAGCCTCGTGCGCCCGTTGGGGAGCTTGTTCGTCTCGTTGCAGGCGATGCGGCAGTCGCGGCACCCCACGCACTTGTTCTGATCGAAAACCATCGCGTAGTGCGGTCCCTTGGCGCCCTCTTTTCCGCTCTGGGCGCATCCGCCCAGAGTCATGAGGGTGAGGGAGCTCAAACCCGCACCAGTGAGGAATTTCCTCCGGTCGATTTTTTCGCTCACAATTTTCTCCTTGATCATCCGTCCCGCTTCGCCCTCAGGTTCCTTGAGGAACCCGAGCGGGCGAGGGAAACCGGGACGAACGTCACTCAATTTTCCTGATGAGCCATCTCGGCTTCGGCTTTGGCGATCGCGTTCTTCAACGCCCTCGTCTTCTCCGGGGCGACCCCGGATTCCAAGAGCATCCGCCACTCCTTCACGGCCGCTTCCCAGCGGCCCTGGAGGAAGGCGTCCTGACCGAGGAGCATCCGGGTCTGAACCTCATGGGGGTTCTTCGCTAGAATCTCCGCGACCAACGCGTTCGACTCGTCGGTGAAGCGGCGTCCGTCCCTGTACCAGAGCGCGAACACCTTCTGCGCGAGCAGATCCGTCTCCCGGCCCCCGAGCGCGATCGCGCGGTCCAGGGCCTCGACGGCCTCGGCGTACTGACCGACGTCGAGGTGCGCGAGCGCTTCGCGCTTCTGCGCCCCGGCGTCATCCGCCATGAGGTCCGCCTGACGGCGTGCTTCGTTCACCTTCGCCGCGCGCAGATAGCCGACGTCGGCATCCGCACGCTGCTCGGTCCAGCCGGCGGGTCGGCCGAGCCAGGCGTAGACGCCCGTGCTCAGCGTCACCAACACCAAACCCAGAAGGGCGACGACCGGGCCCGCGGTCTTGGCCGAGGGCTCGTCCCGGCGCACCGCGCCCAGAACCAGCACCCCGACCGCGGCCAGCGCGATCAGAAGAATCGTCGTGAAAAGCCCGATCATCCGGTCACTCCTTTAGTGGGGCGACGCCATGCCCTTCAGGTTCGCGTTGCCGAAGTTCTGATGCGCACCGACCTTGTCCACCTTGACGAGCTCAAGTTCGAACACGAGGACCGATTCCGGCGGGATCTGACCGGCGCCATCCGGGCCGTACGCAAGCGCGGCGGGGATGGTGAAGCGGTACTTCGACCCGGGCGTCATCAGCGCGACGCCTTCCTCGAGGCCGGGAATCACGGACATCAGCACGAAGCGGGCGGGTTCCGCCTCACCGGTCACGTCTTCAAAGACGGTCCCGTCGATGAGCGTCCCCTTGTACTTGACGCTGACCACGTCTTCGACGCGGGGCTTCTCGCCCTTGCCTTCCTTGAGAACTTCGTACTGAAGGCCGGACGCCGTCGTGACGACGCCCTTCTTCTTCGCGTTCTCGGCGAGGAACTTCTTCCCCGCCTCCAGGTTGGCCGCGGCGACCTTCGTCTTGGCGTCGGCTTCCAACTTGTTGAGGACCTCAGCGCGGTCGTTGAGGATCTTCAGCATGTCGTCGTCGGACAGCTCCGCCTTGCCTTTGAGAGCCGCCTCAAACCCCTGGACGACGAAGTTCATGTCGATCTTCGCGCCCAGTTCGGTCTGACGGTAGATCTGCGAGGCGATGTAGTTGCCGACGGTGGCACCCATGGAGTAGGACTCCTTCTCCAGCTGCGTCGTCGGGGCCGCAGCGTGGGCCGCGGCGGCGAAGCCGATGGCGAGCGTGGCGGAGAGAGCGATCTTCTTCAGGGCAAACATAGTGGTCTTCATCTCGTAAGTCGTTTCGTGAGTGTCATGAGCATCCGCCGGATCACGGGCGTTCGATCGGACGGTTGGAGAGCCTCCAGCCGTAGATGCCCTCGGGCATCTGACGCACGTCCGTGTAGCCCAACTTCATCACTTCGCGCGCGGCGATTTCGCTCGACGTGCAAAGCGGGTTGGCGCAGTAGAACACCACCGTCGCGCTCTTGTCGGCGGGAAGGAGCTTCTTCCAGTCGTTCACGTTGAAGAAGATGGCGCCCGGAATGAATCCGTCCGCCCAGATCTCCAGCGTGTTGACGTCGTAGAAGGGCACCCCCGCGTCGTGAAGCATTTCGGCTTCGCGAAGCGAGATCTGGTTCAAAACCTCGTCGTAGACCGGAGCCGGTTCGATGGGGCCGTCGGCGCCCGCCTGCGCACCCATGGGGAGCGCGAGCGCGAGACCGAGGGCGAGCCCTGCGAGATGCTTGTTCATGATTCCTCTTGATGCTGTCGTTTCCCGGACCGGACCCGTGGGTCGGGTCCGGGGTCGGCGTTACGGTGCCGGCGGTTTACTTCTTGGCTTCTTCCTTTTCAACGGCGGGGAAACCACCGTTGTCGAGGATCGCCTGAGCCTTCGTCAGGTAGGCGTTGGCCGTTTCGACGCGGGTCTTGAGGTAGTCGGGAGCGTGAACGCCCCACGAACCGTCCTTCTCGACTTCGATCGTGATGTCGCGGGCCTTGTCCACGAGCATCATGATTTCGGTCTTGGCGTCGACGGGCACCTTGGTGACTTCAAGAAGCTTCGCGATGCGTTCCTGAGCGGCGACCGCGGTCTTGTAGCCGTCCTTCACCGGGTTCTGCCATTCCATGACTTCGTCATAGATCTGCTTCTGGTCGGTGTACTGGAGGCCTTCCTCAAGCTCGGACAAGAACGCCGAGTGGCAGCCCTTGTTGTCGGTCACGCCCTTTTCAGCGTTGGCGGTACGCGCGCAGCTCCACATCAGGTCGACGTAGCCGTGGCCTTCCTCATCCTTGGCGATGCGCCAGCCCTTCGAGTTCGAAGCGCGGCTCTGGCCTTCGGCGGGGTTCAGCATCTTGGCGGTCGGGTCGACCTTGATGTTGAAGATGTGCGAACGGCGGACGGCATCGAAGCCGGCCATGTCCGGACGCTGGATGGCGGTGAAGTTTTCACACGACATCGTGAACGGCATATGGCAGTCCACGCAGTCCATCTTGCTGTGGGTGTTGGTCTGCGCAACCACGTCGGCCTGATCCTTGTGGCAGTCCTGGCAGGTCTTGCGGATCGCGGGCTTCGTGTAGTACGAGGTCCAGTCGTTCGACGTCACTTCGTGCGGGTCGTGGCAGGTGACGCAGCGCATGCCCTTTTCATAGTGCTTGGACATCATGAGCTGCGAGCCTTCCGTACCGCAGGACGGGCACGAGGACTTCATCTTGGCGTTGAAGCCGTTTTCGATCTTGCCCTGACCGGCTTCGGTGTTCACGTCTTCGGGGATGAAGTTGGAGCGCTGGTGGCAGCGTTCGCAGTTCGTCTGGAAGCCGTTGCTTTCGGCGCCGACCAGGTGGCCGCCCGCGCCGTGGCATTCTTCACAAGCGATGCCCTTCGAGATCGTGTGCTTCTGGAGTTCCTTCGGGTCGCCCAACGCCGCGAAGAATTCGTCCTTCGTCTTGAAGTCGAACTTGAACGCGTGGCAGACCTCGCAGTAGGAGGACGCCGGCTGGAAGAGGAATTCCTTCTCGAACGAGGCGCCGTAGGAGGTTTCACCCCACTGGTGCGAACCGGAACCGCCGAAATCCTTCATTTCGGTCGGGAAGCCGGGAACGACCTTGGCGATTTCCTTGGCGCGTTCGGGCGTGAGCCACTGGGCCCAGCCGCGGGAGAACTGGTTGCCGCCGGCGACGATCTTGCCGGTGCCGTCCTTGAGCAAACCGTCACGGACGTGGTAGGAACCACGGACGAGCCAGCCGTCGATGTAGCCGTACTTCGTGCGGGGGGTGCCGACCGTCGCGTAGATGACGTCCGGCGTGATGCCGTCCGGCAGGATCGAGGCGTCCGACCCGTAGAGCTTCTTCTTCAGGTCGTTGTCGACTTCGGGGTGTTCGCCGGGGAAGCGGATCGTCTGCGCATGACGCGAGCGCTTCCACTTCTGGTACTGAACCGCGTGGCATTCGCCGCAGCGCTCCGGACCGACGAAGCGGTTCGGGTAGTCGAGGATCGACTTCGCCGAGAGACGGTACTGCGAGGCCTGGGGCTTCTTGAAGCCGCCCGCCTTCGTGTAGCCCGCGGCGTTGCCTTCGCCCAAGTATTCGGACCCGCGGGTCGAAACCTTGTAGACGCCGACGATGTCGCCGCGTTCGGCGTACTTGAAGATCGGATGGTTTTCGAAGAGGAACTCGAAGAGTTCCTTTTCCTGGACGATGTAGTCCTGGAGGGTCTTCACGCCCTTGGTGGCCTGGTCGCCATCAGGGTTCGCGTAGACGGCCTGCGTCACGGGGTTGACGTTCTTGTTGCCCGTGCCCGGGACGGCGTCGGCGGCAAAGGCCGTAGAGGCCGCGGCAGCCGAACAAAACAGGACGGCGGTCACTGTTTTGAGAGTTGCATGCATAGTTGGTTTCTCCTGTCTTGCGCCGGCTTCTTCTTGGGGTCCGCCGGCAAAGAGTCGATCCCGAAGGATCCGCCCCGCCGCCCTCCCAGCCCGGCTTCGTATGGCTCTCGGCTCGGGGGTCGGGCGTCACGGAAAAGCACCCCCTCATTTGGGAGGGGACGCCACGGGGCGCACGTAGTCCTTTCGGTCTACGCTCGCATGATCGCACCCCCTCGGGGCTTAATTTCGGCTTTATCTTTCAACGTCTGAAATATTGATTTATATCAATTGTCGACCGTACGCCGAAGGCGGCATAACGGATCTTTCCCTGCGCCGCAGG
>NZ_JH604994.1:0-407 GCF_000250875.1 Sutterella parvirubra YIT 11816
ATCGCCCGTGGCGAACCCGTGAACGCGCTTTTGACGCATGAGGTAGCCGCGCGGGAAGCCGTACTTGTCGAGGCGAGTGCGCTGGTAGCTTCCGCGTCCCGTACAACGGACCTGCAAAACGCCCATGTCTTCCGGATGGTCGGCACCGTTGATGCGACCCACGCAGAGAGCATCCAACCAGTGCTCCTTCGGGATCCCGAAGGCCTTCCGGTTGAACTTCGTCTGTGCGCCCGTTCCGGTTTGAACGGGGAGGCCCGTCTTCTTCAATGCATTGAAGAGCGCCCAACGCGTGGTGTTCACCGCAGCGGCATCGCGGAGCGGCGCTTTGAGTTGGCGGCGGATGCGTTCGATCTGCTCGGGCTTCCCCCTCAGGAACGCTTCGAGAGGCTGTGCGCCCTTCTTCTGGT
>NZ_JH604994.1:417-886 GCF_000250875.1 Sutterella parvirubra YIT 11816
GAGAGGCTGTGCGCCCTTCTTCTGGTTGCACTCCGTGCAGGCGAGCACCAAGTTCGACACGCGATCCGAACCGCCTTTGGCGCGGGGAACCACGTGATCGATATTGAGCGGAACGCTCTCCACTCCACAATAGACGCACTTGCGTCCGAATTTCTCAAACAGGTATTCGCGCACTTCGAAGCCGAATAGCGTCCCTTGTTGGTATTCGGCACCGGAGACTTCCGGGTTCTGAAGCTTCTGCGTGTCGAACTTGACGGTCTCCACCCAAAGCTCCGTCACGGGAACGAGCTTGCGAAGCTTCACCACCCAAGACATGGTGGTGTCAACGCGGTGATGAAGTGACGGAGGCAACCATCCTTTGCGGCGCTTCCTGTTCAAAAACCGGGGTGCACGATAGCGGAGGTTCGCGCCGCGACGCCGACGGCGAAAGGCGTTTCGGGCCTTGAGACGCTCCCGGATGAAATGACCT
>NZ_JH604995.1:0-1673 GCF_000250875.1 Sutterella parvirubra YIT 11816
TGAAAGTAGGACATCGCCGGGCTCGCCATTCCGAAACCCCCGACCTCTGACGAGGCCGGGGGTTTTGTTTTGGGTTTCGTGTATGCTTCCCCGCTGAAACTCTAATCCCCCAATGCTGAAACGAGGCATGAGCACAGACGATCTTTTCGGCGGCGCCCTCTCGGCGCCGCTCCCCGGCGTGAAGCGTACGAAGAGCGCGAAGCCCTCCCAGGCCGAGGGCCCCGCGTTGGCCGCCCCCCTGGCCGAACGCATGCGCCCGAAGACGCTCGACGAGGTGATCGGTCAGAAGCACCTTCTGGGCGAAGGCGCGCCGCTTCGCGTCGCCTTCGAGCACGCGCGTCCGCACTCGATGATTCTCTGGGGCCCGCCCGGCGTCGGGAAGACGACGATCGCCCGCCTGATGGCGACCGCCTTCGGTCTGCCCTTCATCGCGATCAGCGCGGTGTTGGGGGGCGTCAAGGACATCCGCGACGCGGTCGACGCCGCCAAGGCCCACATGGCCGCGACGGGACGCCCCACGGTGCTCTTCGTCGACGAGGTGCACCGCTTCAGCAAGAGCCAGCAGGACGCGTTCCTGCCGCACGTGGAGAGCGGTCTCTTCATCTTCGTGGGGGCGACCACTGAGAACCCCTCCTTCGAAGTGGTGGGGGCGCTCCTCTCCCGTGCGACCGTCTACCAGTTGAAGAGCCTCGAAGCCGACGAGGCGAAGGAATTGGCGGAGCGGACCTTGAAGCGCGAATTCCCCGCCATGCCCTGGACGGAGGATGCGTTGGAGCTCCTCGTGGGCTTGGCCGACGGCGACGCCCGTCGGCTTCTGAACGCGCTCGACGTCGCCTCCACGATGGCGACGGAGCGCCGTGCGGACAAGGTGGATGCGGCGTTTCTCCGGAAGACCGTCCCCGCGACGCTTCGCCGCTTCGACAAGGGGGGCGATCAGTTCTACGACCAGATCAGCGCCATGCACAAGTCGGTACGCGGGTCGGACCCGGACGGTGCGCTCTATTGGATGGTGCGGATGCTGGACGGCGGGTGCGATCCCCGCTACATCGCGAGGCGCGTCGTCCGCATGGCGGTCGAGGACATTTCGCTCGCCGACCCCCGCGCGACCACGATCGCGCTTGAAGCCGCCCAGGTCTATGAGCGTCTGGGGAGCCCCGAAGGGGAACTGGCGCTCGCCCAGGCCGTCGTCTACCTCGCCGCAGCCCCGAAGAGCAACGCCGTCTACAACGCCTACAATGCGCTGCGCGCATTCGTGAAGAAGGACGGCACCCGCCCCGTGCCGATGCATCTTCGCAACGCACCCACGGCGCTCATGAAGGAGCTCGGCTACCACGCGGGCTACCGCTACGCGCACGACGAACCCGGCGCCTTTGCGGCGGGCGAGGACTACCTCCCCGAGGGGCTCGAAGACATGCGCTGGTACGCGCCGACGGAGCGCGGTCTCGAAGCCCGGATCCGCGAGAAGCTCGCGGCGCTTCAGAAATTGAACGACGACGCCCGCGCCGCAGGGAAGGGACGCCGCCCGCCCAAGAAGGGCTGACGGGGGCGCTCCGCCCCGACGAAGGCCGTGCGCCTTCCGAAACAAGGGGCAGATGCCGTCCGGACCGTGCCATGGGTCCCGCCCGCGGGTTCTCCCCCGTGACGACGGCGGCGGTCCGCGCCGAAAGGCGCGG
>NZ_JH604995.1:1693-15799 GCF_000250875.1 Sutterella parvirubra YIT 11816
CGGCGGCGGTCCGCGCCGAAAGGCGCGGCCCCGCCGCGGTAGAATCACCGAACGACTTCCGGGAGCAGGTCTCCCCTCAACCAAACATCATCGACACCCTCAAGAAGGATTACAAATGCTCGACGTGACGATGCTGCGCAAGCAGCTTCCTGAAGTGGTGGCCCGACTCGCCGCCCGCGGTTTCCAGTTCCCCGAAGAGGAGTTCAACCGCCTCGAGGCGGAGCGCAAGTCCGTGCAGACCCGCACCGAAGAGCTCCAGGCGCAGCGCAACACGCTCTCCAAGCAGATCGGCATGGCGAAGAAGGCGGGTGAGGACGCTTCGGCGCTGATGGCCGAAGCCGCCCGCATCCCCGAAGAGCTCGCGGACCTCGAAAAGGAATTGGACCGCATCCGCACGGACCTTGAAAACCTGCTTCTGCGCATCCCGAACATTCCGCACGAAAGCGTGCCGGTCGGCCGCGACGAAACGGAAAACGTCGAAGTGCGCCGCTGGGGCACGCCCCGCACGTTCGGCTTCGAGGTGAAGGACCACGTCGACGTGGGCGCCCCGCTCGGCCTCGACTTCGACACCGCGGCGAAGCTCTCCGGCGCGCGCTTTGCGTTCATGCGCGGCCAGGTCGCCCGCCTTCACCGCGCGCTCGCGCAGTTCATGCTCGACACGCACACGACGGAAAATGGCTACACCGAGTGCTACACCCCCTACGTCGTGACGGCCTCGACCCTTCGCGGCACGGGCCAGCTCCCGAAGTTCGAAGAGGACCTCTTCGCGGCGAAGAAGGGCGGCGCGACGGGTGAAGGCGAACAGATGTACCTCATCCCCACCGCGGAAGTGACGTTGACGAACCAGGTGACCGGCCGGATGCTCAAGCCCTCCGACCTCCCGATTCTCGTGACGGCCCACACGCCCTGCTTCCGCTCGGAAGCCGGCGCCTACGGCCGTGACACCCGCGGCATGATCCGTCAGCACCAGTTCGACAAGGTCGAAATGGTGCGCATCGTCCGTCCGGAAGACTCCTACGAGCACCTCGAACAGATGACGAAGAACGCCGAAGGGATCCTCCAGAAGCTGGGGCTCCCCTACCGCGTCATCACGCTCTGCACGGGCGACATGGGGTTCGGTGCCGCCAAGACCTACGACTTGGAAGTGTGGATCCCCGCGCAGAACACGTACCGCGAAATTTCGTCGTGCTCGAACTGCGAAGACTTCCAGGCGCGCCGCATGGGTACGCGCTTCAAGGACGAAAACGGCCGCACCCGTCTCGTTCACACCCTGAACGGCTCGGGCCTCGCCGTCGGCCGCACGCTCGTGGCGGTTCTCGAGAACTACCAGAACGCCGACGGCTCGGTGACGGTTCCGGAAGTGCTCCGTCCCTACATGGGCGGCCTCGAAGTGCTTCGTCCGGAAGCGAAGTAACCGACGTGAGGTCGGCCTGGGAAGAGGGCCCCGCGGGGGTGCTTCTTCCCGGGTACAAGGCTCAGAAGAGGCGCGCCGAAACATTTTTTTTCGCCGCGCCTCTTGCTTTTTCCCGGGGGCCTCTGTATAGTTCGTCTTCTCTCGACACGGAAGGGTGGCAGAGAGGTCGAATGCGCCGGACTCGAAATCCGGTATACGGTTATACCGTATCGTGGGTTCGAATCCCACCCCTTCCGCCAGTTGATACCAAGAGATCCCGAGCTTCGACGCTTGGGATTTTTTGTTTTTGAACGGTGCCGGACGCCGGGTTTGGAAGACCCTCCGGCCCAACCGTCATAGAATCCCAAGCAGTTCGGGAAGCATCCGGCTTCCCGCATCACACTCGGGGCCGCACCAGGCCCCGCACGCCGCACGGCGCCCGCGAGGGTTCCCGGTTCGCGGGTGAGGAGTTCATCGTGAATAAACCCAATCGTCAGCGCCCGGCCGCCGGGCGTCCCGCCTCGAAGCGCACGCCGTTCCGCCGTCCCGAAGGGCCCCGGAAGGCCCAGGGGCGCTCGAGCCACGCCATGGATCCGCAGGCCGCCTTTGAAGAAGTGCGCGGGCTTGCCGACCGCCCCATTGCGCTTGAAATCGTCGACCGAGCCCGCCGCATGAAGACGCCGGAGCTCCCGACGGAAAAGCTCCAGAAGGCCCTGGCTGACGCCGGCCTCGGCTCGCGCCGCGAAATGGAGCGTTTGATTGAATCCGGCGTCGTCACCGTCAACGGGAAGACCGCCGCTTTGGGCGAGCGCGTCACCGCCGCGGATGCGGTCCGCGTCGAAGGCCGCCTCGTCCACCGCAGGAGCCTGGAAGAAAAGACCCCGCGCGTTCTCATGTACCACAAGGTGGCGGGCGAGATCGTCTCCCGCGACGACCCCGAGGGCCGTCCCTCGGTATTCGACCACCTCCCGCGCGTCCCCGGCGCCCGCTGGGTGGCGGTGGGTCGCCTCGACTTCAATACGGAAGGCTTGCTGCTCTTTACGACCTCGGGGTCCCTCGCCAACCGCTTGATGCACCCCCGTTGGGAGATCGAACGCGAATACGCCGTGCGCGTGATCGGCGAACTTGAAGCCGAATCGATGCAGGCGCTCCGCACGGGCGTCGAATTGGAGGACGGTCCCGCGCGCTTTGACGACCTCATCGACGAAGGCGGCACGGGCACGAACCACTGGTACCGCGTCAAGATCCGCGAAGGCCGCAACCGCGAGGTGCGCCGCATGTTCGAAGCCGTGGGGACCACCGTCTCGCGCCTCATCCGCGTGCGCTACGGCGCGGTGTCGCTCCCGAAGTCGCTCCCCCGCGGGAAGAAGATGGAGTTGACCCCGGAAGAAGTCCGCGCCTGGATGCTCGACTTGAAGGACGCCGAAGAAAAGCAGGGCGCCGCGATCGAGCGCCGCGCCGAAAAGAAGAAGGCCGAAAAGGCGCAGCTTCGCGCCGAAGGCCGCGTGCTCACCTCTTCCTGGTCGAAGGCCCGCGAAGAGGCGAAGGCCAAGACCGAGGAAGAAGCGCCCAGGAAGGTCCAGGCCCCGAAGCGTTCGACAACGGGCAAGCGCGGGGACCGCAGCGGCGTCCCCTTCAAGGAAAAGCGCGACATGAGCGACCGCCCGACGCAGGGCCGCCGCCCCGGTGCGCGCGGTCCCAAGAAGGGCGGTCCGGCCGACCGCTGAGCCCCGGGGGAAGGATGAAAAACACGGCCCCCGCGCTTGCAGTGGGGGCCGTCTTCCCCTAAAATCACGGCGTTCATCGATCGGTGCATGATTTCCCGCCCATACGCTTGCGGGCGGCGTGCCCCGGGGCTTCTCAGTGAAGCCCGACGGCGAGTCCCGATCGATCGTATGCTTTGCGGCGTCCGACCGGCCCCCGCAGCGTCGCCCCGATAGGGCGTTGACGCCGGGAGCGGCCGGTAGAGGAAGGTGACGCCACCCAGGCTGTCGGAAGACCCTGCGCTTCGAGGGAAGCGCACCGGTCGGACGGTCCGGGTTCATGTGAAATGGGCATTTCGGTGCCCATTTTTTTTTAATGGTCCGCACGCCGACCGGAAGGTCGGCCGGGCGGACGTGGAAAGGATAGAACACACGCTTATGACTCAATCCGGAGCGCTGAACGACATCGTCGAACGCACCGTCGAGGGGATGGGCTACGAGTTCGTCGAACTCGAACGCCTCGCCCGCGGCCTCGTGCGCGTGACGATCGACACCGAGGCCGAAGGCGGCATCTCGCTTGAAGACTGCGAACGCGTGAGCGACCAGCTCTCGCACCTCTTCACCGTGGAGGATGTCCCGTACGAACGCCTTGAAGTGTCGTCTCCCGGCGTGGAGCGCCCTCTGAAGCGCGCCCGCGACTGGAAGCGCTTCGCGGGTGAGCTCGTGCACGCGGAGCTCTTCGCGCCCTTGAAGGCCGAAGGCTTTCCCGAAGCGGGCCGCCGCCGTCTCGAAGGCCGCCTGATCGGCATCGAAGGCGAATCCGGAGCCGAAGTCGTGACGTTCGACTACTTTGAAGTCCAAGTGGCCCGCACGCCGCGCGACGCGGCGCGCGCCCGCAAACAGAAAACCGAGGGGGCGGCTCCGGTGCGCGTGACGTTCGCGCTCGCGGACGTCGACCGCGCCCATCTCATCGCTCAGCTGAACTTTAAGGGGTAACACCGTGAACTGCCGTGAAATGCTTGAACTCGTGGACGTGCTCGCCCGCGAGAAGAACGTGGAGAAGGACGTGGTCTTCGGCGTCCTTGAGCTTGCGCTCGCGAGCGCCGTGAAGCGCGCCCGCTTCCCCGGCGTCGACGCCGACGTGGTCGTCTTGGTCGACCGCGCCACGGGTGAATTCACCGCGCTTCGCCGCTGGCTCGTCGTCGCCGACGAAGAGGGCCTCGCCGAACCGGACCGTCAGGAGATGTTCTCCGACATCCACGACGAGTTCCCCGACCTCAATGTGGGCGACTACCTCGAGCGCCCGATCGACAACGTCGACATCGACAGCGCCGGCCGCCGCTTCGCCCAGGACGCGAAGCAGGTGATCCTGCAGCGCCTGCGTGACGCGGAGCGCGAGCAGATCCTGAAGGAATTCCTCGAAAAGAACGAAACGATCGTCACCGGCACGATCAAGCGCATGGACAAGGGCGACGCGATCGTCGAGATCGACCGCCTCGAAGCGCGCCTGCCGCGCAACCAGATGATCCCGCGCGAAAACATGCGTACGGGCGACCGTGTCCGCGCCTACGTCGACCACGTGGGCGAAACGCCCAAGGGCCGCACGGTCATCCTCTCGCGCACCTCGCCCGAATTCGTGAAGAAGCTCTTTGAACTCGAAGTGCCCGAAATCGAAGAAGGCATCATCGAGATCAAGGCCGCCGCGCGCGACCCCGGCCTTCGCGCCAAGATCGCCGTCACGTCCCACGACCGCCGCGTCGACCCGATCGGCACCTGCATCGGCATGCGGGGTTCCCGCGTGAACGCCGTGACGTCGGAGCTTTCGGGTGAACGCATCGACATCGTCGTCTGGAGCGAAGACCCCGCGCAGTTCGTCGTGGGGGCGCTGGAACCCGCCAAGGTGAGCTCCATCGTCATGCTCGAAGAAACGCACACGATGGAAGTCGTCGTCGACGAAGAGAACCTCGCGGTCGCGATCGGCCGCGGCGGTCAGAACGTCCGCCTCGCGTCGGAATTGACCGGCTGGCAGATCAACATCATGACGCAGGCCGAAGCGAGCGAAAAGCGCGACGAAGAAACCGCGAAGATCCGCGCGGACTTCATGGCGAGCCTCGATATCGACGAAGCCGCCGCGAACGTCCTCATCGAAGAGGGCTTCAGCTCGGTCGAAGAAATCGCGTACGTGCCGGAGAAGGAACTCTTCGCGATCGAAGCGTTCGACCGCGACACGATCGAAGAACTCCGTCAGCGCGCCCGCAACAAGCTTTTGGCCGATGCGCTTGCCCGCGAAGAGAACCTCCGCAAGGCCGAGAAGGACTTCCTCGAATTGGACGGCATGGACAACGATCTCGCGAACAAGCTCGTGGCCCACGACGTGAAGACCTTGGACGAACTCGCCGAGCTCGCCACGGACGAGCTGGTTGAGATGACCGGGATCGACGAAGAACGCGCCAAGAAGCTCATCACGGGCGCCCGCGCCCACTGGTTCTGAGCCGCGCATTGAAATGAACGCCAGGCCGTGCGGGGCGCAGGGATCGATCCCGAACGAGGATCTCCCCGCGCTCCCGGCCTACCGGCGGGGCTTGAAAAGCCGCCGCCGAAGGAGAAAAGAATATCCATGAGCAAAACGGTGAATGAATTCGCGCAGGAGCTGAAGGTCCCGGTGAAGACCCTCCTCGACCAACTCCGCGCCGCCGGCGTGCACAAGACGAACGAAACCGATGAGCTGAGCGACGAGGACAAGAGCCGTCTTCTCGACAGCCTGCGCGCCGAGCGCACGCCCACGCAGCGGAAGATCACGGTGACGCGCAAGGAAACGAGCGTCATCAAGCAGAGCGACGGCTCGGGGCGCGCCCACACGATTCAGGTCGAAGTGCGCCGCAAGCGCGTCTTCGTGAAGAACCCGCAGGTCGTTGCCGAAGAAGAAGCCCGCCGCGCCCGCGAAGCCGCGGAGGCGTCCGACGCCGCCGCGGCGCGTGAAGCGGAAGCCCGCGCCAAGGCCGAAGCCGAACGACTCGCCAAGGAAGAGGCCGAACGCCGTGCGAAGGCGGAGGCGGAAGCCCGCGCCAAGGCCGAGGCCGAGCGCCTTGAAGCCGAACGCCGCGCCAAGGAAGAGGCCGAGCGCCGTGCGGCGGAAGCCGCCCGCGCCGCCGAAGAGGCGAAGGCCCGTGAAGAAGCCCTCAGGAACCAGAGCGACGAAGCCGCCTTGAAGGCCGCGCAGCGCGCGGCCGAAAAGGCGAAGCTCGACGCCGAAGTGGCCCAGGCCACCGCAAAACGTATGGAACAGGAAGCCCAGCGCCGGGAAGAGGCGCGCCGCAAGGCCGAAGAAGAAGCCCGCAAGATCCGTGAAATGATGAACCGCAAGGCGGGCGTCATGACGGCGAAGAAGCCCCAGCGCCCCGAAAAGGCCGAGGCCGACAAGGCGGAGAAGAACGAGAAGGCGAAGCCCGACCAGCGTCAGGACGAGAAGCGCCAGCAGCAGGCGAAGAAGCCCGCCGCCGGTCAGGCTCAGCAGCCGGCGTCCACGGAGAAGAAGGGTCATCCCGCCGACAAGAAGAAGTCGCAGAACCGCGGCGGCCGTTGGGACGACGACAACCAGAAGCGCCGCGTCATCAAGACGCGCGGCGAAGACGACTCGCAGGGCTTCCGCACCGCGCGCGGCCGCCGCAGCCAGGACCGTCACCGTCAGGGTGAGCTGATGCCGCAGCAGCCGCAGGAACCGATCGTGCGCGAAGTGCAGGTCCCCGAGACGATCTCGGTCGCCGACCTCGCCCACAAGATGAGCGTCAAGGCGACGGAAGTGATCAAGACTCTCATGCTGATGGGTCAGATGGTCACGATCAACCAGATGCTCGACCAAGACACCGCGATGTTGGTCGTCGAAGAAATGGGCCACAAGGCCTTCGCCGCGAAGGCGGACGACCCCGAAGCGCTTCTCGGCGAATTGGCCGAACAGGAACACTTCCCCGAACTCCCGCGTCCCCCGGTCGTCACGATCATGGGTCACGTCGACCACGGGAAGACCTCGCTTCTCGACTACATCCGCCGCGCGAAGGTCGCCGCGGGTGAAGCGGGCGGCATCACGCAGCACATCGGTGCGTACCACGTGAAGACGCCGCGCGGCATCGTCACGTTCCTCGACACCCCGGGCCACGAAGCCTTCACGGCGATGCGCGCCCGCGGCGCCCAGGCGACCGACATCGTCATTCTCGTGGTGGCGGCGGACGACGGCGTCATGCCCCAGACGAAGGAAGCGATCTCGCACGCCCGTGCGGCGGGCGTCCCGCTCGTGGTCGCCATCAACAAGATCGACAAGCCCGAAGCGAACCCGGACCGCGTGAAGCAGGAACTCGTGGCGAACGAAGTCATGCCGGAAGAATGGGGCGGCGACGTGCCCTTCTGCCCGGTGTCGGCGAAGACCGGTCAGGGTGTGGACGAGCTTCTCGAAAACGTTCTTCTTCAGGCCGAAATGCTGGAATTGAAGGCCCCGGTCGAAGGCCGCGCCCGCGGTCTCGTCATCGAATCGCGCCTCGACAAGGGTCGCGGCCCTGTGGCGTCGATCCTCGTTCAGTCGGGGACGCTCCACCGCGGCGACGTCGTGTTGGTCGGCCAGGAATTCGGCCGCGTCCGTGCGATGATCAACGAACTCGGCAAGGCCCAGAACACGGCCGGCCCCTCGATCCCGGTTGAAATCCAGGGTCTTTCGGGCGTGCCGGGTGCGGGCGACGAAGTCATTGTGCTCAACGACGAACGCAAGGCGCGCGAAATCGCGCTCTTCCGTCAGGGCCAGTACCGCGACGTGAAGCTCGCGAAGGCGCACGCGACGAACCTCGCCAACCTCTTCAGCGACGTGGGCGAAGGCGAAGTGAAGACGCTCCCGTTGATCATCAAGGCGGACGTTCAGGGCTCGCAGGAAGCGCTCATTCACGCGCTCACGAAGCTCTCCACCGACGAAGTGCGCGTTTCCGTCGTGCACGCCGCGGTGGGCGGCATCAGCGAGTCGGACGTCAACCTCGCGGCCGCCTCGAAGGGCGTGATCCTGGGCTTCAACGTCCGTGCCGACGCGCAGGCCCGTAAGCTCGCCGAAAACGAAGGCATCGACATCCGCTACTACAACATCATCTACGACGCCGTGGATGACGTGAAGGCGGCCCTGGGCGGCATGCTCTCTCCGGAAGTCCGCGAAACCCCGATCGGTCTCGTCGAAATCCGCCAGATCATCCGCGTCCCGAAGGTGGGCAACATCGCGGGCTGCCGCGTCTTGGAAGGCGCGGTCCGCCGCAACGCGTCGGTGCGCCTCCTTCGCGACAACGTCGTCATCTGGACGGGCGAACTCGCCTCCCTCAAGCACTTCAAGGACGACGTCCGCGAAGTGAAGGCCGGGAACGAGTGCGGTCTGTCGCTCAAGGGCTATGAAGACATCCGCGAACTCGATCAGCTCGAAGTCTTCGAGGTGACCGAAGTCGCCCGCACGCTCTAAGCCGCATCCGGACGGCGCCGGTCCCGCTCCTCGGAGCGGACCGGCGCGGTTCTTTCTGAGGAACTCGAATTGAAAGCCAAGAAACCCGGCCGCGCGCTCCGCGTCGCGGATCAGATCGCCAAGGACCTCGCCGCGCTCATTCCGGTGGAGGTTCGTGACCCCCGCGTCGGCCTCGTGACGATCACGGGCTGCGAGGTGACCCCGGACTACGCCCACGCGAAGGTCTACTTCACGGTGCTGGGGCGCGAGCCCGAAGAGTGCGCCGAGGGGCTGAACGCCGCCGCGGGCATGCTCCGCAACCATCTTTTCAAGAATCTGCGCATCCACACGGTGCCGACCCTTCACTTCACGCACGACGCGAGCGTCGCGAAGGGCTTCGAAATGGACGCGCTCATCAAGCGCGCCATGGCGGAAACGCCCGCGGGAGAGCGCTGAGGATGGCGCGCAGACCCAAGGGCGACGCCGTCGACGGCGTGATGCTCCTCGACAAGCCCGTCGGCATGAGCTCGAACCACGCGCTCCAGCGCGTGAGAAGGATGGTGAACGCCGCCAAGGCCGGCCACACCGGGACGTTGGACCCCGCGGCCTCCGGCCTTCTTCCGCTCTGCTTTGGGAACGCCACCAAGTTTTCCGCGGACCTCCTTCACGCCGTGAAGGGCTATACCGCCCGCGTGAAGCTGGGCGAAGCCACCGATACGGGGGACGCCGAGGGCGACGTGATTGAAACCTCGGCGGCGCCCGTCACGGAAGAGGCGCTCCTTGAAGCCGCCCGGAGCTTCCTGGGCGACATCCTCCAGGTGCCGCCCATGTACTCCGCGTTGAAGCGCAACGGCGAATGCCTCTACGACATCGCCCGCCGCGGCGAGGTGGTCGAGCGGCAACCGCGCCCGGTGACGATCCACGAACTCACGATCCGCGATTTCGACGGCACGTCCTTCACGATGGACTGCCTGGTCTCGAAAGGCACCTACATCCGGGTGCTTGCCGAAGACATCGGCCGAAAGCTCGGCTCCTGCGCGCACTTGACGGCGCTTCGCCGCACCCGCGTGGGAGAGCTCACGCTCGATGCGGCCGTCACGATGGAGGCGTTGGAGACGATCGCCCGATCCTGCGAAGCCGCGGGCGAAGCTGAGGATCAGACCGAAGCTCAAAAGGAAGCTTGCCGGGCGGCGTCCCTCGCGGCGCTTCGCGCTAAACTGACGCCCTCGGACGCGCTCCTCTCGACGCTCGAACGCATCGACCTGGCAACTGCCGACGCCGCCCGCTTCATGAACGGGCAGCGCATCCGCCTCGCGCCCCCGTCGGGCGAGGGCCCCACGACGGAGAACCGCGTGCGCGTCTACGACGCCGACGGCGGTCTTCTCGGCACCGCGCAGCTTACGGACGGCCTTCTCGCCCCCGAGCGCCTCATCGCACACTGAACACTCCAAACCCAGAACACTTTTTTCAAACCATGACCCGAGCCATTCGTAACATTGCGATCATCGCGCACGTCGACCACGGCAAGACGACCATGGTCGACCGGCTCCTTCAGAGCGCCGGCACCTTCCGCGCCAACCAACAGGTGGCCGAACGCGTGATGGACTCGAACGACCTTGAACGCGAACGCGGCATCACGATTCTCGCGAAGAACTGCGCCGTCGAGTATGAGGGTACCCACATCAACATCATCGACACCCCGGGGCATGCGGACTTCGGCGGTGAGGTGGAGCGCGTGCTGTCGATGGTGGACGGCGTGCTGCTCCTGGTCGACGCCGTCGAAGGTCCGATGCCGCAGACGCGCTTCGTGACCCGAAAGGCGCTCGCCCAGGGCCTCAAGCCCATCGTCGTCGTCAACAAGATCGACCGTCCGGGCGCGCGTCCGGACTGGGTGGTGAACCAAACGTTCGACCTCTTCGACAAGCTGGGCGCGACGGAAGACCAGTTGGACTTCCCCGTGATCTACGCCTCGGCCCTCTCGGGCTACGCGGGTGAGACGACCGACGTTGAAGAATTGAAGGCGATCGGCAACATGCGCGCCGTCTTCGACGCGATCCTGAAGTACGTTCCCGTGCGTGACGACGATCCGGATGGCCCCCTGCAGCTCCAGATCTGCTCGCTTGACTACTCCTCCTACGTCGGCAAGATCGGCGTCGGGCGCGTCCACCGCGGGCGCATCCGTCCGAACATGGAGGTCGCCATCATGAACGGCCCCGAGGACACCCCGAAGCGCGCGAAGATCAATCAGGTCCTGAAGTTCGAAGGGCTCGACCGCATGTTGGTCGACGAAGCGGAAGCGGGCGACATCGTGCTCGTGAACGGCATCGAAGAGCTCGCGATCGGCACGACCATCACCGACACGCAGAGCCCCGAAGCGCTCCCCATGCTCAAAGTGGACGAACCCACCCTCACGATGAACTTCCAGGTGAATTCGTCCCCGCTCGCCGGCCGCGAAGGGAAGTTCGTCACGTCGCGTCAGATCCGTGAGCGCCTGGAACGGGAACTCAAGTCGAACGTCGCCATGCGCGTGCGCCCGACGAAGGACGAAACCGTCTGGGAAGTGGCCGGCCGCGGCGAACTCCACCTCACGATTCTTCTCGAAAACATGCGCCGCGAAGGCTACGAGCTCGCCGTTTCCCGCCCGCGCGTCCTCTTGAAGGAAATCGACGGCGTCAAGATGGAACCCTATGAACTCCTCACGGTCGACGTCGAGGAAGAGCACCAGGGCGGCGTCATGGAAGAGTTGGGCCGCCGCAAGGGCGACCTCCAGGACATGCAGCCCGACGGCAAGGGCCGCGTGCGTCTGGAGTACCGCATCCCGGCCCGAGGCCTCATCGGCTTCCAGAGCCTCTTCATGACGATGTGCCGCGGCACGGGGATCATGAGCCACGTCTTCGACGACTACGGTCCCATCAAGCAGGGCGAAGTGGGTGAGCGCCGTTCGGGCGTCATCATCTCGCAGGACGACGGCGAAGCCGTCGCCTATGCGCTCTGGAAAATTCAGGAGCGCGGCCGCCTCTTCGTCAACCCCGGCGACAAGCTTTACGAAGGGATGATCATCGGCGAGCACGCCCGCGAAAACGACATTGTCGTGAATCCCATCCGCGGCAAGCAGCTCACCAACATCCGCGCCTCCGGCACCGACGAAGCGATCCGTCTCGTGCCCCCGGTGAAGCTCACGCTGGAGAGCGCCGTCGAATTCATCAACGACGACGAACTCGTGGAGATCACGCCGCAGTCGATCCGCTTGCGTAAGCGCTACCTCAAGGACTTCGAACGCAAGCGCGCCGCCCGCGCCGAAGCCAATGAGTTCGCCTGAGACGCAAAAGCCTGAGTCCGACATGTCCGCCCCGTGCCCCTGCGGCTCGGGGAAGGCACTTTCGGACTGTTGCGGACGCTTCGTCTTCGGGGGCGAGGCCGCCCCCGACCCCGAGGCGCTGATGCGGAGCCGCTACTCGGCCTATGCGTTGGGGGCGGAAACGTATCTCTTGGAGTCGTGGTCCGCCCGGCAGCGCCCGCGCCGGATCTTTGAACCGGGCGAGACGCCCGTTCAGTGGGTGGGACTGGAGATCCTCGGCACGTCGCTCGCGAAGAAGGGCCACCGCGGGACGGTGACCTTCCGCGCGACGGGGCGGGACGATGAAGGGCTCTTCGTGCTTCAAGAGAAGAGCCGCTTCGAGCGTCACGAAGGCCGCTGGGTCTACGTCGACGGCGAGACCGCCGTGGAACGCCTCCCGGGTCTCCCCGAAGCGCCTCAATCCTGACGAAACCGTAGACCTCTCCCGTCTTCTCTCTTTTCAGCGATCCCGCACCCTCCGCGATGCGGGATCGTTTCACTATCTACTTCATCACTCTCATGACGACGCCCACGACGCTCCAACAGACGCCCCTCGACCCCTCGGCCTGGCGCTTCACCGTCGCGCCGATGCTCGACTGGACCGACCGCCACTGCCGCGTCTTCCACCGCTCGCTCTCGAAGCGCGCCCGGCTCTACACGGAAATGGTGACGACCGGGGCGATCCTCTTCGGAAACCGTGAAAAGCTCCTGGGCTTCACGGACGTCGAACACCCCGTGGCGCTGCAGTTGGGCGGCTCCGACCCGGAGGATCTCGCGAAGTCCGTGCGGATCGCGTCCGACTTCGGCTACGACGAATACAACCTCAACTGCGGTTGCCCGAGCGAGCGCGTCCAGAAGGGGAGCTTCGGGGCGTGCCTCATGAAGGAGCCCAAGCTCGTGGCCGAATGCTGGCAGGCGATGGCCGAAGTCACGGACCGTCCCGTCACGGTGAAGCACCGCATCGGCGTCGACGACGACTCCAGTTGGGACTTCGTCTCGAACTTCGTCTCGACCCTCTACGAGGTCGGCTGCCGCGTCTTCGTCGTGCACACCCGCGCGGCGTGGCTCAAAGGTCTCTCGCCCAAGGAAAACCGCGAGGTGCCGCCCCTGATGCGCGAGCGGGCCTTTGAACTGAAGAAAGCCTTACCCGACGCGGTGATCGTCGCGAACGGTCAGATCGCGGACGTGGAGACGGCGAAGGGTCTCATCGACGGAGGGCTTGACGGCGTGATGGTGGGGCGTGCGGCGTACCACAACCCGTGGATCCTGACGGGGGTCGACGAGACGCTTTTTGGTGATGCGGCCATGGAAAAAAGCCGCTACGATGTTGTGCTTAGTATGACGGAGTACCTCAAGGCGCATTGCGCCGACGACCCGTTGGCGATCCGTGCGACGGCCCGCCACATGATCGGGTTGGCGCAGGGGCTCCCCGGCGCACGTGCGTGGCGTCGGGAATTGTCGGACCCCGCCGCTTTCCGGGCGCACGGCACGGACGTGCTGTTGAACGCCTGGTCGAAAGCCTTTGGAGAAAAATTGCTGTGACTGACCATGCCTTGCGGCCCCAAGCCGTACTTTTGTGTGCGGGTTAGGGCTCAAGGCTCCAACCCTTTACGAAGCAGCTCCCGAAGCCGCTTCTTCCCGTGGGCGGCGTGACGCTTTTGGAGCGCACCGTCCACTACCTCCGCGAGGCGGGCATCCGCGACATCACGATCGTGACCGGCTACAGGCACGAGGCCTTCGACGAGGTGGCGAGGCGCATGGGTCTGCGGACGTTCTTCAATCCGGACTACGCCCGCAGGAACAATCACAGCTCGGTGGCGGTTTTGGGCAAAGCCTTCGCCGACACCTTCATCATCGACGGCGACCTTCTCCTGACGCGCAACGTCTTTACGGAGATTTTGGAGGACTTCCGCCTCCACGGTCCGCGGTCGGGCTTCGTCGTGCAGCGTACGCGCAAGGGTGCTTCCGAATGGGAAGTGATCGAAGAGGGCGGCGTCCTTCGCGGTGTCCGCAAGAATTCCGCCGAAGGCTGGTCCCTCTCGGGGGTTTCCTACTGGCGGGCCGAAGAGGCTGAGCGCATCCGCGAGCGGTTGGCTGGTTGCGGTGCGGACGCCTTTTGGGAGGACTGCGTCCTCGAACTGCTTCAGGCGACGCCGCCCCTTCCCGTGCGCGTTTGGAAGACGCGCGACTTTCAGGTGGAAATCGACGCCTTCGT
>NZ_JH604995.1:15864-21167 GCF_000250875.1 Sutterella parvirubra YIT 11816
GACGCTCTCCGTGCGGGCGTGATGACCCCTGAGGAGGTGGCCGTCGTCTGCAGCGAGCGCCCGCCCGAGCGCCTTGAGAGTCTCAGCAACGACACGTTCCTCGTCGTGGTAGACGGCGAAGAGCAGGTGCTGCGCGTCCCCAACGTCCGCGTGGACGGCCTGATCGACCGCACGGTGGAGGCGCGCGTCTTGGCGCTTCTGCGTGATTTTCCGCACGCAGTGCCCGCAACCTTCTACGCGGGCGGCCTCAAGGTCTCGCCCTTCCGTCGGCAATGCCGGCTTCTCTCCGAAAGCGGGGATTTCGAAGCCGATGTCGGTCGCCTCATGACCGTGTTGGCGAAGCTTCATGCCGTTCCCGTCCCGCCGGATGCCGGACTCCCCAAGTTCTCGGTGCGGGACGAAGTGCTCCGCTACGAGGCTTCCGCCCGCGTGAGTCTCCTGGACGACGAAGAGCACGACGAGATCCTTGCCTGGGCCGAGGAGATGGACCGTGATCCCAAGGTGCTTTGTCATCGTGATCTCGTGCCGGAGAACGTTCTGATGACGCCGGACAGCGTGGAGCTGATCGACTTCGAATATGCGGCCGTCACCTCTCCCTACTGGGATTTGGCGAGTTTTCTGACGGAGAATCCCGGCAACGAGCGGTTCCAGATGGAGTGTCTCCGACGGTACGGAGACGTCAACCCCATCCGCGTCGAGCGCGCGAAGGCAGTGGTTTCCTACGTCTGGGCGCTTTGGGGCTTTCACCGGCGCACGATGGCCTACGGCCGGAAGCGCCTCGCCGATTTCGACCGCTTCCGGATGCTTGGCCGCCGTCAGGCGTGAATCCCATGCATCGTCTGCGCGGCATCATCATCGGCCTTCTCTCGGGGCTCCTTTGGGCGGCATCCGGTTTGGCGTTGGGCTATGCGATGGAGCCCGCCTCAAGCGTTGCTTGGGCGGACGGACTCACGCTGGCCTTGGGGGCCGCCCTGGCGCATGACGCCTCGGCGGCCGTCACCGTGACCGCCGTACTCGGCGTGACGAAGGGGATTCTTCCCACGACGGGACTCCCGAAGGGGGCGATACGGGGTTTGGGTGTCGGCGCCTTGGCCGGAAGCGTCATCGGCACGCTCTGCTATGCGGGTGCCGTGATGCTTGCGGGGACGGCCGCCGCACTCGCCGCGACGGCGGCCTATCCGGTCGTGGCGGCTCTCTTGGCGATGGTGATTCTGCGTGAGCGCCATGCCCCACGCGCGTGGTGGGGCGTGGGCGCCGCGGCGCTGGGGTTCGTGTTCTTGGGACTCGGCACCGATGCGGGCGTTACGCCCCACATGAAGTTGGGGCTTCTTCTGGCACTCGGCTGCGTGTTCGGGTGGAGTTTTGAAGGTGCGATGGCCTCGAAGGCGATGCGCGCGGCGCCCTCGCTTCAGGCGATCGCGGTGCGGGAGACGGTGAGCGCCGCCCTCTTGGCAGGACTTCTCGTTTTGGTTCTCCCATGGGGAGGCGGTTTGACGTTGGATTGGGGTTGGGCGCTCGCCGCCGGCTGCTTCGGCGGCGTGTCCTACTGGGCTTGGTATGAGGCGATGCGGTGCCTCGGTATGGCCCGGGGCGTCGCGCTCAACATCACGTATGCCGCGTGGAGCGTGCTTTGGGGCATGCTCGGGCTCTGCGCCCCCTTGGAGGGGATGCTCCCCCTCGTCGGCGCCGCATTGGTTTTGGTGGGCGGGTTGCTCGCCGCGTTTTCGGAGAGAGGAGGAAGAAAACGTGCTTTCTGATGAGGACTTGAGGAAGCTGCAGCACGCGCTCGCAGACATGCTCAAGGTGTTCGACGGCTTCTGCCGCGAGCACAACATCAACTATGTCCTGGCCGGCGGCACGCTGTTGGGAGCCGTCCGTCATCAAGGCTTCATTCCGTGGGACGACGACGTCGACCTCATCATGCTCCCGGAGGAGTTTGAGAAGTTCAATGCGGTGCGGCATCTGCTCCCCGCGCCCTTCGTCGCGAAGGACCTGCCGGGGACCGGCATCACCAAGGTTTTTGACGTCTCGCGAAAGTTGGAGACCGGTACGGACGGTTTGGGGCATCCGTTTTTGGACATCTTCCCCATGAGGGCGGCGTCTCCTGGAGAAGTTTTGCTGACCCCTCTGCGCAAACGGGTGAGGGGGCGGCATGCCTTCCCTCGTTGGCATCCGGGCTATTGGTTTTGGAGTCTCGTCCGAAACCCCGTTCGCTGGCTTTGGCGTCGCAGGAAGACATGCAGTCCTGTCGACGGCTTCCATCTCATCTACGAGTCGGAATCGTTCGCCAACTGGACGATCCGTCCTGAACAGTTGAAGGCTGTTCGCCGTGAGGAGGTGAGGTTTGAAGGGGAGTGTTATCCGGTGCCGGCCGACACGGAGGGGTACCTGCGGATCGAATACGGCGACGACTTCATGACACCGCACCCGCCGGAGCTCCGTCACTACCACATCAAGGCGATCCACTTCTGAGTCGCCGACCCCATTTCAAACGAGAACGGGGACGCCCATGCCGGTCGTCCCCGTCGTTCTCTGAAGCTTCAGCCGTTCAGCCTCACTTGTTCTTCGGCTGCGGGCGCTTCTGCTTGGCTTCCCAAGCCTCGCGCTTCTCTTCGGTCGCTTTGAGCGCGGCCTCGATCGCCTCCGCGGCCTTCCGGTTGAAGCGCCACTGGTAGTCGGTGATGGGCTTCCCGGCCAACCACAGGCGCGCCGGCACCAACTTCGTCTTCTTCCCGGCCTTCTCCTGCGCCAGAGCGACCCTCAGCGCATCCCGGTGCGCCTTCGCGACCCCGTAGTCCTCGGGGTTGAGGTGCTCGGGGAAGGTGAAGGAAATCGTGCGGGTGCCGTTCACCCAGCGGAGGTTCCAGTCGGCTTCGCCGATCGAACGCTCCTTTTCCTTCGCGCAGAAGAGCGTCCCCTTCTTCACTTCGTAGAGTTCGACCTCGCCCTTCTGGGCCGCCTCAACGGTCTTCCCCTTCTGCTTCACGGTCTTCTTCTGAATCGGCTCGTCAAAGCGCAGTCCGATGGGTTCCGAGCGCTTCCCCGGGATGTAGCGGAGGCAGTACGGAATCTCTTTGGTGAAGCGCTGCGAGAAGGCTTCGATCGTCTCAGAGCCGCTAAATGCCTGTTTCGTCGGGACGATCACCTCGTCTTTGGGCGTCGTCAACACCGCGCGGTAGCCCACCGACCCCTGCGGGAAGACGTAGCGCTCGCCGATGAAGTATCCGGCCGGGGTGGAGCGGCCGCTCCTCGTCACGAGGTAGTAGCCGATCGGGAGCCCCGAGAGGTCGTAGGCTTCGAGCTTCAGGCGCAGCGTCAGCGTCTCCTTCGAGTTCTTCTCGTTCCGGAAGTGCAGGATCACGTCGCCGTTCTTCTCGACCGAGACGGATTCGGCGGCTTGCGGATCCAGCGCACGGCCGTTCCGGAGAATCGCGGCGGCGCCGGACCCCCACGTGAAGCCGTGGGAGGCGCCGCGGCGGAATTCCTCTTCGACGGGCCAACGGCCGTTGGTGGCGATGGACTCAGAGACGAAGAATCGCGAGGGCGCGGCGTTGTCGAAGTAGTAGAGGCCGTCGCCGCGAAGCGCCTGGAAGGTGGCGACCGACATCGGGACCGGCTTGTCGGGCTGCTTTGCCTTGCCCGTCTGAGCCTTCGCCTGAACCGTCTCGATGGGCGCCGGATCGACGACGTTCCCCGCACAGCCGGTGAGGAGAAGCCCCGCCGACGTGAGGGCGAGGAGCGTGCGGAGCGTATGAGGTTTCATCGTGTAGGCCTCTTGGGGGGATGAGTCTGAAATCACCTCATCCTACACGTCGCGGGCAGGAAAAAACACCATCCGTAGGAGTCATTTACGAATCGGCCGGTCGGCGTCGAAACGGGGTGAAAAATGCGCGAAGGCGAATGATCGGATGGACGGGTGGATGCAAGAGGCCCGCCCAGAGAAGGGCCTTGGGTTCCAACCTTCCGGGGCGGTCAGAACCCTTCCGTCCTCACGACGCGCCCGGGGTTCAGGCGCCCCTCGGGGTCCAAAGCGCGCTTCACCGTCCGCATGAGGTCCAACTCCACCGGGTCCTTAGTGCGCTCCAATTCCAAGGTCTTCATCGCGCCCACGCCGTGTTCGGCGGCGATCGAGCCGCCCGCCGCCAAGACGTGGTCGTGAACGATGCGGTGGATCTCGTCTTCAAAAGCGAAGATCGCCTTCGTGAGGGAACCCGCCACCGCCCCCACGTTGAAGTGAAGGTTCCCGTCGCCGTAGTGCCCGAAGATGCTGGGTTCCGACATCGGCACCGCGGCGCGGAGCGCCGCCGTCGTCCTCTCGATTACCTCCACCATGCGGGATCTCGGCACCGAGACGTCGTGCTTGACGTTTCCGCCCTGGCGCTTCACCGCGCCGGGGATCCCCTCGCGGATCGCCCAGAGGGCGTCCGCCTGGTCTTCGCTCTGCGAGACCGCGCCGTCGGTGATGAGGCCGGCGTCCATGAGCTCACCCAGCATGTCGGTCAAGCGCTCGTTCGCGGCGTCGGCATCGTCCGCACGCATGTGGGAGATTTCGGCCAGAACCTGCCAGTCGGCGGGGTCGGTGGGCGGCGTGAAGCCCCGCACGGTGATGGCGCTCACGAGCGGGCTTCTCCCGATCAGCTCGAACGCGGTGAGCGTGGGGCCGGCCTCGCGCTCCAGTGCGGTGAAGAGCCCTTCGACGGCCTTCAAGTCGGCGAGCGTGAGCCAAAGCACGGTCCTCGACTGCGGACGGGGTTCGAGTTTCACCACGGCTTCCGTGATGATGCCGAGGGTTCCCTCCGACCCGATGAAGAGTTGCTTCAGGTCGTAGCCCGCGTTGTCCTTTCTGAGTGATCGGGTGAGATCCAACACCCGGCCGTCCGCCAACACGACTTTGAGTCCCAACGTCAGCGCGCGGGTGTTCCCGTAGCGGAGCACGTGCACGCCTCCGGCGTTCGTCGCCAGGACGCCGCCCATCTGGGCGCTTCCTTCCGCGGCGAACGACAAGGGAAAGAGCCGGTCGGCTTCTTTGGCCGCCTCCGCGAGCTTCGCCAGCACCACTCCGGCCTCGACGTGGGCGGTGTTGTTGACCGGGTCGATGGCAAGGATGCGGTTCATGCGGGCGGTCTGGAGGACGACCGTGCGGCGGTTCAGGTCGTCGGGCCACCCGGGGGATGGCGTCGCCCCCTCGACGTTCGAGGTGTTGCCGCCCTGGGCGATGACGACGAGGTTCTCTTCCCGGGCGATCCGCATCACTCGGGCGACCTCTTCGGTCGACCCGGGGCGCAGCACCGCAAGGCACGTGC
>NZ_JH604995.1:21214-38860 GCF_000250875.1 Sutterella parvirubra YIT 11816
CGTCGAGCGAAGCGTGGGCGACGTCGTCGGGCGACGTGAGGACGTGCGCCGCACCGAGGGCGGCGGTGAGGCGGTCGAGGGCTGCCGTCATGGGGACTCCGGGAAGGGGAGGAAAGGGGAGGACAAGGGTTGAGCGGGGAGCGGTCCGACGAGGATCCGTCCGGGCGTCCCTCAAGGATAAGGCGGTTGGCCGTTGAACGTCGCCCCGAAAACGAAAGAGGCCGGTTCGGCGTTCCGCCGTCCGGCCTCTCCGAGTCACGCGGAGGTGATCACTTCAGCGCGTCGAACACGCGTTCCGTGATCGCGTCGATCGAGCCGAGGCCCGAGATCGAACGGTACTGCGGGGCGTCGCCGCCCTTCTTCGCGAGGTCCGAGTAGAAGCCCACGAGGGCTTCCGTCTGGTTGTGGTAGACCTCAAGGCGCTTCAGGACGACCTCTTCACGGTCGTCGTCGCGCTGGATGAGGGGATCACCCGTCACGTCGTCCTTGCCTTCGACCTTGGGCGGGTTGTACTTGATGTGGTACGTGCGGCCGCTCACCGGGTCGACGCGGCGCCCGGACATGCGCTCGACGATTTCGCTGTCGGGCACGTTGATTTCGAGCACGAAGTCGAGCGGCACGCCCGCGTCCGCCAAGGCCTGCGCCTGCGGAATCGTGCGGGGGAAGCCGTCGAAGAGGAAGCCGTTCGCGCAGTCGGCGGCCTGAAGGCGTTCCTTCACGAGACCGATGATGATGTCGTCGGAGACGAGCTGGCCCTTCTCCATGACGGCCTTGGCGGCGAGCCCGAGCGGCGTGCCGGCCTTGACGGCGGCGCGGAGCATGTCACCGGTCGAGATCTGCGGAATGCCGAACTTCTCGCAGATGAACTTGGCCTGGGTGCCCTTGCCGGCACCGGGCGGGCCGATCAGAATGAGACGCATGGAGAAACTCCCTTGAAGTTTTTGTGTTGTTGTCGCCGAAAGGTCACGGCACAGAGCCCGACGGCTCGGGGGAGCCTTCGGGCGTTGGATTCATTGTAGCGCCGGAGGGGGTTTTTCGCCCCTCGGGCGGTTTTGGGACGTTCGGCGTCGTCCGAACGACGCCCGACGCCCCAAAAAGCGGGGTGAGGGTCAGTGCGCTTCCAAAGCCTTCCGTTTGGCCTTCTCCTCGCGGATGACGGCGCGCACGCGGTCCAAATCTTCCTGCGTGTCGACGCCGGCGGGGAGCGCCGCATCGAGCACCAATACCGCGATCCGCTCGCCGAAGTACATCGCGCGGAGCTGCTCCAGGCTCTCGGCCTCCTCGATCGGGGCCTGCGGGAGCGTGGGAAAGCGCTTCAGGAACCCCGCACGGTAGGCGTAGAGGCCGACGTGGTGAAGGGACGGGTGCCCCTCCGGCATCGAGCTCATGCCGTGCTTCCTGAAATGGTCGCGCGGCCAGGGCACGGGCGCGCGGGTGAAGGTCATCGCTTCGCCCTTGGCGTTCAGCTCCACCTTGACGACGTTCGGGTTCATGAACGATTCGACGTCCCGGATCGGATGCGCGGCGGTCGCGATCGCGCACTCGGGGTGCGCTTCAAGGAGCTCCGCCACTTGGCCCACCACTTCGGGCGGAATCAGCGGTTCGTCCCCCTGGACGTTCACGATGATCGCGTCGTCCGGAAGCCCCATCATCTCGACGGCTTCCGACAAGCGGTCGGTGCCGGTCGGGTGCGACGCCTTCGTCATCAGGGCTTCGACGCCGTAGGCGCGACAGGCGTCGCAGATTGCTTCGTGGTCGGTCGCGACGACGACGCGCAGGGCGCCGGACTTGCGGGCCGCCTCGGCGACCCGCATCACCATCGGAACGCCTTCGATCGGGAGGAGAGGCTTTTCAGGAAGGCGCGTCGACTTCATGCGCGCCGGAATGATGACGGTGAAGCTCATCGGGCTTCCTCCTTCGGCGTGGGGCGCTTCATCTTGGTGCGCTCTTCGTCGGTGAGCTGCCGGGCGTCCGCGCGGATCATCGAGGGGATGCCGTCGCGGACTTCAAACGCGAGCCCGCACGCGGGGCAGGCGAGCTCCTGACGGACGCCTTCGAGGGCGCGCAGCGTCCCCTTGCAGACGGGGCAGACGAGGTATTCGGGAATGATGGGCTTCATGTTCTGTGTTCCGTGCCGTCGTCGTCGACGGTGTGGTCTTCCACCGGGTCGGCGTGGCGGCGCGTGTCGCGCCCCAACGTGGCCCAGGTGTCGTGAATGCGGTTCGAGACGAAGTCGATGAGGTAGCCGTCCAGCTTCACCTCCAACCCCACGACCCAGATGCGGGGGTCGTCGGCGATCGCGGGGATCCGGGCGCACTTCACGGCGTCCTTCCCCGTGATGAAGATGATGTCTTCCGACCGGCCCGCGAAGGGGTTTTCCGAGAAGTCGTAGTGGTCGCTCAAGGGAAGTTCCGCGCACTCGATGTCGTGCCCGCGGATCATCGCGAAGAAGCGTCCCGGCGCGGCGATCCCCGCCGCGGCGAGGGGTTTCCAGCGCTTTTCTTCGATCTCAGTGGAGAGCCGGTCGATGTCGGCGGTTTGGCCCGTCGAGAGCTGGGTGCAGGGCCCGAAGCAGGACGACGCGACGAAGCGCGGCGTGCGGGACGATACCGTCTCCGCGTTGGGGGTGTTCAAAACGATGGCGTCGACTTCGTCGAGCCTCGAGGGCGGCTCGCGAAGGGGCCCCGCCGGGAGCACCCAGCCGTTGCCGAGTCCCCGCGCGCCGATCACGGCGAGCTCGACGTCGCGCCCCAGCGCGTAGTGCTGAAGCCCGTCGTCGCTCACGATGACGTCGACCTCGGGGTGGAGTTCCAGAAGGCGGCGACCGGCTTCAAGGCGCTTACGTCCCACGACGACGGGCGCGCCCGTCTCGCGGGCGATGAGGAGGGGCTCGTCCCCGACCTCCGTCGCCGCCGCGTCGGTGCGCACCTCGCGCACGCCCGCCTCTTCGCGGCCGAACCCGCGGGAGATGATCCCCGGGGTCCAGCCCCGGGCGGCGAGCTCGCGCACGAGCGCGATCGTCACCGGGGTCTTCCCCGTTCCGCCCACGTAGATGTTCCCCACCACGACGACCGGCACCGGAAGGCGCTCGGCGCGGGTGCGGCTGCGGCGCACGGCTGCGATGCCGCGAAAGACGAGGGAGAGCGGAGAGAGGAGACACGCCGCGGGACCGCGGCCGGCCCACATGCGGTGGACCCAAGCTTCAAGCCGGGCGCTCATCGGCGGACCTCACTGACGTCGTGGGTGCGGCGGAAGGCCGCCTGCGCGGAGCGCTTCAGGATGCGGGGGGATCGGAAGGATCGTTGAGGAGGGTGGTCGTCGGAGGACATTGCCTGTGACATTGCCGTCGAAAAACTTCAATCCGACAATGATAGGTCAAATCGGTTGGGGGTGCGCGCGGCGTTCGAACCCGATTTGAGCACGTCGGGCCCTCTTCAGACGCTTGCCCGGGCGCGCGGCCGAGACTTGTTCCCAACGTGTTCCCGTGCCTTTTTCGGTCACCGGATTGCGCCGAGGTTCGTCCGGGGACCGGAGCGGACTGCGGCCCGAATAGATGTCCCTTCGGTCGGCGTTGATCCTGTGTGGAGAAGTTTTCAACGAAAAACCTTGGTGAAAACGCGTAGATGCGGCGCCGGCGACGATGTGTTGAAAACCCTGTGAACAACTCGGTTGACAACGTTCCAAAGTGCTTGACGCGAAAGGAAAAGGCTGTGGATTGCTGCATGGTGGATCCTTGGAATCGCTACGTATTCAAGGAATATCAAGGGGTTTCCGTTGTTTCCGGGGGCTCCCGCCCCAGTGGACGCTTCCGGTGGACAACCGCCGTGGAAAACCCCGCGGGTTTCTCACCGAGACCGTGAGTAACGGTGTTGATAAGTTCGTGGGCAACTTGGCAAGTCGTTGATTCGGTTGTGAAAAAGATCGTTGCCTAAAAAATAGGCAAACCCGGGGTTTTGTGGGAAAAGCCGTCGGAACCATGCCGGACACGCATCCGGGGTTCTTCTTGGAAATCAAGGGTTTGCGTCTTTTGGGGTCCGGATTCGTCCTCATGTGAACAACTTCCCCCGGCCGCAGGCCCTTTTCGGGGCGCCCCAACGGGGTTGAAGCTCTTTCCGACGCCCCGGTGACCGGTCTCGGAGGCGGTCCCGACGGAGGTTCCGGCGTAGGTCTTTCGACCCCTCCATCCGGCCCCCGCTAAACTTTCACCCATCCGAATCAGAAGCGGAGATCTTTTGGCATCCCGCAGGGATTCCGCGTGGGTTCCGCCGCGATTCCTCCGGATCACGCCGGATCCCGCTTCACACCTCCCCAACACCCAAGGACGGCAGATCAACGTGCCCAAGAACCCGACGGACGCCCGCAGTGGCGAAGACGACCTGACCGACGTGACCAACGTCACCGACGTCAACGACGCCGCCGATGCGGCCGACGACGATTCCCCGCTCGCGTCGGACGAGGCGGCGCTTCGCCGCGCCCGCCGCGAGGCGAGCCTCGCGCGCTTGGCCGCGGTGCGTGCGCGCCGCGGCACGGAGAGCCGTCCGGCGGCCGCCACCGCCATCCCGAGGCGCGAGTGGAGGACGACTCCTCCGCCCCCACCGCCCTCCTATTCCTCCTATCCGCCGCCCTTCGGCGGGCTGGATGAGTTCACGGGGCTTTGGCGGGATTCTTCCTCCCCGTTCGCAGCACCCTCCGGGATGCCCGGCACCACCCGCGGGACGCAGAAGCCCCTCACGGTGACCGAAGCGCTCACGCGCATCAAGAGTGCGGTGGCGGGGACGCTGATCGGCGTCTGGGTGACGGGCGAAGTGAGCGGGATGTTCCGCTCGGCGGCCGGACACGTCTACTTCAAGCTCAAAGACGCGACGGGGCTCGTCGCCTGCGTGGCGTTCGCCGGGGCGCTGCGCAAAAAGCCCGCCGACTTCCGCGACGGCGACGCGATCGAGGTGACGGGCCGCGCCGACGTCTATGCGCGCGGGGGCGACCTTCAGATCGTGGTCGACAACTGGCGTCCGGCGGGGCTCGGAGAACGCTGGGAGGCGTTTCTGCGGCTCAAAGCCAAGCTCGAAGCCGAAGGGCTCTTCGACGACGCCCGGAAGAAGCGCCTCCCCGGCTTCGTGCGCAAGCTCGCGGTCGTGACGAGCGCGCAGGCCGCGGCCTGGAGCGACGTGCGCCGCACGCTCGCAAGGCGCACACCCTGGATCCGCACGACGCTCTTTGAGACGCCCGTGCAGGGGGATACGGCCCCGGAAGGGATCGTGCGCGCCTTGGCAGCCGCCGACGCGGGCGGCTTCGACCTCGTGCTTCTTGTTCGCGGGGGCGGGGCGCCGGAAGATTTGGACGCCTACAACGACGAGCGGGTCGCACGGGCCTTGGCCGCGATGCGGACCCCGACCGTCACCGGCGTCGGGCACGAGTCCGACGTGACGATCGTCGACTTCGTCGCCGACCTGAGGGCGTCGACGCCGACGGCCGCCGCCGAATCGGTGGGGCCGGACCTGAGGCATTGGCTCACGCTTCTTGCGAGGCTCGACGCGACCCTGCAGGATGCGCTGAACCACAGTCTTCGCGACGCGATGCAGCGCACGGATCGTGCGGCCCTGATGCTGGCGAGCCCTGAGACGGTGACGGGTCGGAGCGAACGCCGGATGCGGGAAGCCGAAGATAGGCTTCGTCGGCTTTTTGCCGACCGCACGGGGTTGCTCGACGCCCGGCTCGCGCACGCCGCGGAGCGGCTCGCAAGCCCCGACGCGGTCTTGGAAGCGAAGGCGAGGGCATTGGGGAGCGCCGCCGAGCGCCTCCGCGCGGCGGGCCTCACGGTCGTCTCGCAGCGGGAGACGGCGCTTCGCGCCGTCGCGCCGGTGCTCCCCGCCATCCTCCGGCAGCTGGACCTGTGGGAGCGCCGTTTGGACGACCTCTCGCAGACTCTCAAAGCGCTCGACCCTGACCGCCCGATGCGGGACGGTTGGACCCGCGCGGAGCGCGCGGGCGAGATCCTGACCCGCGCCGAAGGGCTTCGTCGGGACGACGAGCTGACGCTCCGCTTCGCGGACGGTTGGGCGCGCGTGCGCGTGGAAGAGGTGGGCCTCACGCCTGAGGGGAACGGGAAGGACGACGGGGTTGGCGCCGGTCCTTCCGGCGGGAAAGCCTGATCGTTGAAACCCCGGCGCATCCGCCCGGAAAAAGGTGGATACGTTTGCGGACGCGAAGTAGATCTTTCGGTGGATCCTATGAAGTTCTTCGGCGTGATAATCTCACCCTAACAACAATTCTTCTTCGGAGACCCATCCCATGGCCCGTTTTGAACTTCCCGCGCTTCCCTATGCGCTCGACGCCCTCGAACCCTTCATGAGCCGCGAGACGCTCGAGTACCACTACGGCAAGCACCACCAGACGTACGTCAACAACCTGAACGCCCTCACGGAAGGCACGCCCTTCGCTGAGAAGTCCCTCGAAGAGGTGGTGCGTTCCTCTGAAGGCGGCGTCTTCAACAACGCCGCGCAGGTTTGGAACCACGCCTTCTTCTGGCAGTCGATGAAGCCGCAGGGCGGCGGTCTCCCGTCGGGCGCGCTCCTCGCCGCCATCGAAGCCGCGTGGGGTTCGTTCGACGCCTTCAAGAAGGCGTTCTCCGACGCCGCCGCCGGCAACTTCGGTTCCGGCTGGACCTGGCTCGTGAAGAAGGCCGACGGCTCGCTCGCCATCGTCAACACGAGCAATGCCGGGACGCCGCTTACGATGGAAGGCGTCAAGCCCCTTCTCACGATCGACGTGTGGGAACATGCCTACTACGTCGACCACCGCAACGCCCGTCCGAAGTTCATCGAAGCCTACTTCTCGAACCTCGTCAACTGGGCGTTCGCCGAAGCGAATTTCGCCGCCTGATCAAGGGCGAAAAGCATGACCGGCCGCCGGGTCCGCCCGGCAGCCTGATGTCGATGCGGGGCGCGCACGAAAAGTGCGGCGCCCCGTTTTTATAATGAGCCTCCGGTCTGAAGCCGGGGCCTCGCCCCTCCAGTCCGCTTTTCTCCATTCCATCCCTTCAAAGAGGGCGCGCTTCCTGCGCCCGCCCGGACACCCGCCATGATTCCCGCCGACGAACTCTGCCGCGACATTCAGATGAAGCTTCCCGACTGCCTCTGGCAGCTCGACTACCGCGAGCGCTATCTCGCGGGCCGCTACAACGAAGACTTCGCCACCGATCAGCGCGACGGGAAGACGTACCTTTTCGGCGTCGCGGAAGTGCCGCTTCAGTACGAGGAAGCGGGCGCCTTCACCTGGGGGATCTGGGTGGAGGTCTCCCGTGAAGACCACGACAAGTATCTCGCCCACTTCCAACAGGACGCGGTGGAGGGGCTTCAGGTGGAAGGCCGCATCGCCAACGACATCCCCGGCTACGAAGACGCTTTTGGCGCGAAGGTCGTGATGACGCTTCACGCCGGGCGCCGCCCCGAAGTGACGGTGACGGAGGGGAGTCTGGCCGAGGACCAGAAGGCGGGGCTGACGTTGGATGCCCACCGTGAGTTGGACGCCATCCTCTTCGGGGACGATGAGGAAGAGGGCGACTTCGATGAGGTTGAGGACGATGCGCGCTGAGCAAGGTCGCGCTATGATGGTTGCGTGATCTCCTCGGGTCTGGGCCGCGCATTTCGGTGGCGACTAGGGCCCCGGGCCTCCATCTCGGTGGGGACTTTGAAAACAGGGGAGATGACGGACGCCACCCGGATCAGGCCTGCGGGTGCGTCGAATTCGAAAAGGGGAGACGATCATGAGCGCCTCCCCTTTTCCTTGTCCGGATTCCGGCGACCGGTGCCTCTGCCGGTGCGGCAAGCCTGCATCAGGCCCGACGGGACCTTACTTCGTCCCCGTCGACCCGAACCCGCCCGTGCCGCGTTCGCTCTCGACGAATTCGTCGACGAGCTTGAACTGCGGCTGCACGACCGGCATGACGACCAGCTGCGCCAAACGTTCGAAGGGCTCCAGCACGAAGGGCTCCTGCCCGCGGTTCCAGGTCGAGATCATGAGTTCACCCTGGTAGTCGCTGTCGATCAGGCCCACGAGGTTCCCGAGGACGATCCCCTTCTTGTGGCCGAGCCCCGAGCGCGGCAGGATCACGGCGGCGTAGCCGGGCGCGCCGATGTGAATCGCGAGCCCCGTGCGCACGAGCACCGTTTCGCCCGGCGCGATCGTGATGGGGGCGTCCAAAAGGGCGCGCAGGTCGAGCCCTGCGGAGCCGGGTGTGGCGTAGGCCGGAAGGTGGGCGCGCATGCGCTCGTCGAGGACCTTGAGGTCGATCGTGAGATCAGTCGTCATTGCGGTTGATCAGTATGGATGGTGAGTGAATGGGTTGGGTGTTCGTGAGCCTCTTCTTCAGCCCTTCCGCTGAAAGCTCCGTTCAGGTTCGAACGCACCCTCGGAGGCGTCCTCTTCCCGGGCGCGCAGCGCCGCAGCGGCGCGCGCGACGATGAAGCGGGCGACGTCGTCCTTCGTCGCGGGACCGTAGGCGACGGTTACCGACGGCGTCACGATGAGGACGCGGTTTTCGTTCGCCTGCGGGGCCGTGCGGGCGTCGTTCGCGACCACGAAGGCGCAGCCCTTGCGGCGGCACTTCTCCCGCGCGTAGGCTTCGACGTCCGCGCATTCGGCGGCAAACCCCACCGTCACGGGGACGTCCCGGCGGGCGGCGACGCCCTGAAGGATGTCGGGATTCTCGACCCAGCGGAGCTGCGGCCCCATCGGGCTCTTGGCAACTTCTTCGGTCTTCCCGTCCGCCTGTTCTTCAGACTTGAGATCCTTCTTCTTGATCTTCCCGTCGACCGCCGCTTCGGGCCGCCAGTCGGCGACCGCGGCGACGCCGGCGAAGATGTGGGCGGGCTTTTCATTGAGCGCTTCATCGACCGCGGCCTTCATCTCCAGGGCGGACGTGACGCGCCGGACCTCCACCCCGGGAGGCGGCACCACCGTCACGGGCCCCGCGACCACCACGACCTCCGCTCCCGCATCCCGGAAGGCGCGGGCGAGCGCAAAGCCCTGCCGTCCGCTCGAGCGGTTGGTGATGCCGCGCACGGCGTCGATCGCTTCGTAGGTGGGCCCCGCCGTCATGACGACGCGGCGGCCCGTGAGGGTCTTCTCCACGAAGGCTCCGGCGATGCGCTCCAGAATTTCTTCGGGTTCGATCATGCGGCCTTCGCCCACGTCGCCGCAGGCCTGCGACCCCTGCGCGGGGCCGAAGAAGAGAAAGCCGTCGTCCTTGAGGGTCTTCACGTTCCTCTGGTTCGCCGGGTGCGTCCACATCTCGACGTTCATCGCGGGGACGACCGCCGTCGGGCACCGACGCGCGGCGATCAGGGTGGACACAAGGTCGTCCGCAATCCCGTGGGCGGCCTTCGCAAGGATGTTCGCGGTGGCGGGACCCACGACCAGAAGGTCGGCGTCGCGCGTCAATTCAATGTGAGGCATCGCGCCCTCAGGTCCCGCCGCCCATTCGGTCAAGGCCACCGGGTGACCGGAGAGCGCTTCAAAGGTGACGGGCGTCACGAACCGGGTCGCGTTTTCCGTCATCGCGATCCGCACGACGGCCCCGGCCTTGACGAGCCCGCGCACGACGGCGCACCACTTGTAGAGGGCGATGCCGCCCGTGAGGGCGAGGATGATGCGTTTGTTGCGGAGCATGGTCGGGGTCCTTTCTGTGAAGTTCGCAGACGTCTGCGGTGCTTCATTGTACGGGGGCGCCGCGCGCCCTGGGCGCGCTCCGGCAACCGATCCCGTACGTGGCCGCCGAAGCATGGAAGCGCGCCCTTCCATGCGCAGCCCGTCGGAAAGAAAACGGGCTTCCCGTCGCCGGAAAGCCCGCTCTGATGGGTGAGACGGGGACGCGCCCCGTCAGGGGCTCCGCCCCCGGAGCGCTCAGCGCTCCCTGGAGACGCCCAAAAGCTCGTCGAGGATCAAAAGCCCCGCCCCCACGCAGATCGCGATGTCCGCGACGTTGAAGGCGGGCCAGTGCCAGCCGCCCGCGTGGAAGTCGAGGAAGTCGATCACGAACCCGTAGACGGCCCGGTCGATGAGATTCCCCAAGGCGCCGGCGGCGATCATCGTCAACGCGAAGGAAAAGAGCTTCTTCCCGTTGTGCTTCCAGAGGAGCACGACGATCGTCGCGACGACCGCGCCGGCCAACCCCGTGAAGAGCCACCGCTGCCAGCCGCCTGCGTCCGAGAGGAACGAGAAGGCCGCACCGGTGTTGTGCGCGAGCACGAGGTTAAAGAACGACGTCACGGCGATCCGCGTGTCCGGGTTGAAGGCGTGCTCCACCCAGAACTTCGTCCCCTGATCGAGCACGAGCACGAGGAAGCCGAGCGCGATCCAGAGACTGAACCGGAGCGCGCTCGGGGGCGCATAGCGGATGAAGGTGCGCGGTGCGGCCATCGCCAACCGTCCCGCTTAGGCCATGCGGCGCACTTCGCCCGAACCGAAGAGGTTCGTGCGGCAGCGCGGGCAGAGACCCGGGTGTTCGGCGTCGGTGCCGACGCCCGGCACGTAGTGCCAGCAGCGTTCGCACTTCTTCTCCGAAGAGGCCTTCACCTCGACCGAGAGGCCTTCCGCGGCTTCTTCGAGCTCCACCTTCGACATGATCATGACGAAGCGGAGTTCGTCGCCCAAGCTCTTCAGCGCTTCGTACGCTTCGCCCGACGCGCGGACGACGCCTTCGGCCTGAAGGGACGACCCCACGCGGCCGGCTTCGCGTTCGGCTTCAATGGCTTTCTGCATTTCGGCGCGGGCGTTGCGGATCACCTCCCACTTGGCGAGAAGGGCTTCGGCACCCGGCACTTCCGGATAGGTCCAGAAGGTTTCCGTGAAGATCGTCTCGGAGGCGTTCGGGCTGAAGACCGCGAAGGCTTCTTCGGCCGTGAAGGAGAGGATCGGGGCGATCAGGCGCAGGAACCCGGACGTGACGTGCCAGAGCGCGGTCTGGGCGGAGCGGCGGGCGAGGCTCTTCGGGGCCGTCGTGTAGAGACGGTCCTTCAGAACGTCGAGGTAGAAGCCGCCCAGGTCCGTCGCGGCGAAGCTCTGGAGCATGCCGCTCACGTTGTGGAAGCGGTATTCGTCGTACTCGGCCAAGACCTTCTTCTGGAAGTCCGCGGCGTAGGCGACGGCCCAGCGGTCGAGCTCGAGCATTTCCTCCATCGGCACCGCATCCGTCTTCGGGTCGAAGTCGGAGGTGTTGGCGAGAAGGAAGCGGAGCGTGTTGCGGACGCGCCGATAGCTCTCCACCACACGCTTGAGAATCGTGTTCCCGAGACGGAGTTCCGCGGTGTAGTCGGTGGAGGCCACCCACAGACGCAGGATGTCCGCACCGAACTTTTCGTTCACGGTCGAGGGCGCGACGACGTTCCCGACGGACTTCGACATCTTCATGCCCTTTTCGTCCACGCAGAAGCCGTGGGTGAGGAGCCCGTCGTACGGGGGACGGCCGTCCAACATCGTGCCGATGAGAAGCGACGAGTGGAACCAACCGCGGTGCTGGTCGGAGCCTTCAAGGTAGAGGTCCGCCGGCCACTTGAGTTCCTTTTCGTGCGAGCCGCGCATCACCGTGTAGTGGGTCGAACCCGAGTCGAACCAGACGTCGAGGATGTCGGTCGACTTGTCGTACTGCGAGGCTTCTTCTTCCGTCAGGAAGTCCGTCGTCTTCGCGCGCGACCAGGCTTCGATGCCGCCCTTTTCGATCATGTCGGCCACCTGGTCCATGATTTCGAACGTGCGCGGGTGGAGTTCCCCGGTCGCCTTGTGGAGGAAGAAGGGGAGCGGCACGCCCCAGTTGCGCTGACGCGAGATGCACCAGTCCGGGCGGTTCTCGATCATCGCGTAGAGACGGTTGATGCCCCAGGACGGCGTGAACTTCGTCGCGCGCACGCCTTCCAGGGCCGCCTGACGGAGGGTCTTCGGCTGCGCGGGGGTGTTCAGAACCCCTTTGGTGTCTTCGGTCGGCTCGTCCATGCGCACGAACCACTGCGAGGTCGCGCGGTAGATGAGCGGGGTCTTGTGGCGCCAGCAGTGCATGTAGCTGTGGACCATCCTGCCCGAGGCCATCAGGTTCCCGGTGACGCGAAGGGCGTCGAGGATCTTTTCCGCCGCCTTCCAGATGTTGAGCCCCCCGAAGAGCGGGAAGTCTTCGGCGTAGATGCCGTCGCCCATCACGGGCGTGAGGATCTCTTCGTTCGTGAAGCCGTTCTTCTTGCAGCTCACGAAGTCGTCCGAACCGTAGGCCGGGGCGGAGTGCACGATGCCGGTACCGGCGCCGCTCTCGACGTAGTCGGCGAGGAAGACCGGCGAGCGGCGGTCGTAGAAGGGGTGAAGTTCCGCCATCGGATGACGGAAGACGAGGCCGCCCAGCTTCTCGCCCATGGCCTTGGCGAGCACTTTGCCTTCGAGACCGTAGCGCTTCAGGGACTCTTCGGCCAAGTCGGCGCCGAGGATGAAGAGGCGTTCACCCACGTCCACGAGCACGTATTCGAGCTCGGGGTGCATGTTGAGAGCCTGGTTCGCGGGGATCGTCCAGGGCGTGGTCGTCCAGATGACGGTCGCGACGGGCTTTTCCAACTTCACGCCGAAGGCGGCTTCGACCTTCGCCTCTTCACCCTTCATGAGGGGGAAGGCGACGTCGATCACGTGGCTTTCCTTGTCCTTGTATTCGACTTCGGCTTCAGCCAACGCGCTCTGGCAGTCAAAGCACCAGTTGACGGGCTTCAGGCCGCGGTAGACGTAGCCCTTTTCCATGATCTTTTTGAGGGCGCGCACTTCCTGCGCTTCCGTCTTGAAGTTCAAGGTGCGGTACGGATTGTCCCAGTACCCGAGGACGCCGAGGCGCTTGAAGCCTTCCATCTGGATCTTCGACTGCTCCATCGCGTAGGCGCGGCAGAGCGACTGCATTTCGGCGACGGGGAGGTTCTTCCCGTGCATCTTCTCGATCTGCACTTCGATCGGCATCCCGTGGCAGTCCCAACCCGGGACGTACGCGGCGCAGTAGCCTTCGAGGTCCTTGAGCTTGACGATGATGTCTTTGAGGATCTTGTTCGTGGCGTGGCCGATGTGGATGTTGCCGTTCGCGTAGGGAGGACCGTCGTGAAGGATGAACTTCTGCGCGTCGCGTCGCGCGTCCATGATGCGGTCGTAGATCTTCTTTTCTTCCCAGGCGGCGACCCAACCGGGCTCGCGCTGCGGCAGGTTCCCGCGCATCGGGAACGGCGTGTCGGGAAGATTGAGCGGATACTTGGCGGCTTCTTCTGCCATCGTGAACTCCTGGCCCCCTCGGGCTCTTCAGGTGGTTGATGCGGTGGGCCTTCCCTCAATTCATGCGAGTGAAGCGCCCAGGAGCCGTCGCGCGGTCTGCGCGTCGGCATCGATTGCGGCCCGAAGTTCTTCGAGGCCGCTGAATTTCTTTTCGTCGCGGATCTTGTGGACGAAGTTGATCTTGAGAATCCGGCCGTAGGCGTCGCCCTGCCAGTCGAAGACGTGGGTCTCCAGGAGCCACCGGCGTTCCGACGCAACCGTGGGACGAAGCCCCAGGCTCGCAACCCCCGGATAGACCGCGGGCCCCAACCCCTCGATTTCAACGGCGTAGACGCCGCGTACGGCCGGGTCCGCCTTGCTCCCGGGCGGGAGCGGCGCGATGTTGAGCGTGGGGAACCCGAGCGTGCGGCCCAGCGCCTTTCCGTGAATGACGCGGCCCGTCAGCGCATAACGGCGGCCCAACATCATTTCGGCTTCGTAGAAGTCGCCCGCGGCCAGCGCACGGCGCACGCGCGTCGAACTCACGCGGGCGTCCGCGTGGTAGAGCGTGGGCGAGACGGCGGTCTCAAAATGCAGTTCCTGCCCCATGCGTTCAAGAAGCGCAACGTCGCCCTTACGGTCGCTCCCGAACCGGAAGTCTTCCCCCACCGTGATCCACTCGGCGTGAAGACCTTCAACGAGGATCTTCCGCACGAAGTCCTCGGCCGACATCGCGGCCAGGTGCGTGTGGAAGGGGAACATGTGGACGCGCTCGATCCCGCAGGCGAGCATGGCCTCCACCTTGTCCCGAAGCGTCGAGATGCGGGCCGGCGGCACCCCGAAGCGCTCGCGCGGGTGTGGTTCAAAGGTCACCACGGCGGGGAGAAGACCGCGCGCCGCGGCCGCTTCCGCCACGCCCTGAAGGAGCGCCTGATGCCCCGTGTGCACGCCGTCGAAGTTGCCGATGGCGAGCGCCGTCGGGCGGCGCTGAAGGGCGTGGGGCAGACCTCGGAAAACGTGCATGGCGTACGGGCGGGGAAAGTGGATCGGACAAAGCCCGCATTATAACGGGCGGCCCCGCGCATTCGGATCAGGCGAACTGCATAGGCCGCCCCCGGCATCCTGTTAGAATCGGGGCGTTCCGGGGAGGGGCCCTTCCGAGGTTTCCTCATCCGCCGGAACCCGAATCCTCAAAAAAGCGAAGGAAGGTGAAGGAAGCATCCCCACCTCCGGCGAAAGCACGCCGGAGGCGTCGGCGCATCTCCCGCCGCCGGGGACGCCCTGATCGGTTTTGCCGTTCCCGTCGTTCCGGCGTCCTTCTTCGCCGACATCTCCCGGTTTCTCACCACCATCATGAAGAACATCGTCATTCTGATTTCCGGCCGCGGAAGCAATTTCGAGGCCATCCTGCGCACGGCGCGCGCCGAGAACTGGGAGGCCGAGGGCCTCAGGCTCGCCGCGGTGATCTCGAACCGCCCGGATGCGGCGGGTCTCAACCGCGCCCGCGAAGCGGGGATCCCCGCGGTCGGCATGGACCACAAGGCGTACCCCTCGCGCGAAGCCTTTGAAGAAGCGCTCGCGGCCGAGATCGACAAGTTCGAACCGGCGCTGATCGTCTTGGCGGGCTTCATGCGCGTCTTGACGGAAGGCTTCGTCTCGAAGTACGAAGGCCGCATCCTCAACATCCACCCGGCGCTCCTCCCGCTCTTTCCCGGTCTTCACACCCACGAGCGCGCGATCGAAGCGGGCTGCCGCGTGCACGGCGCCACGGTGCACTTCGTGAGCGCGGTGCTGGACGGCGGCGCCATCATCGGCCAGGCGGTCGTGCCGGTGCTCCCGACCGACGACGCGGATGCGTTGGCCGCCCGCTGCCTGAGGTCGGAGCACATCCTCTACCCGCGCTGCGTGCGCGAGGTGGCGCTGGGCCGCGTCGTCGCCGAAGAGGGCAAGGCGCGCATGTCCGATGAGACGGCCCGCGCGCTCACGGTCTTCGACGTCTGAACGAAGGTTTGATCGAACGTCTGAAGCCGCCGCACCCCGAACAAACACATACCTAACCGAGAACCACACATTCATGGCTGAAATCAAGAAAAAGCGCGCCTTTGCGATGCAGAAGCCCCGCCGCACCTCCCGTGACGGCGATGACCGCCGCACGGACCGTCAGCGCGCCGCCGACCGGCGCCGCCACGAAGAGCGCGCCCGCACGGGCTTCAAGCGCACGAAGGGTGACATGACGCCTGAAAAGCGCATGGCGCCCTTGGCGCCCGGCCGCGTGCGCATCACGAACCTCATCGTTGATGAACTCACCCGCGCGCTCGCCGTCATTCTGAAGTTGGACGGCCCGGCGGACGTCCTGATGAAGCTCTTCTTCAAGAGCAACCCCAAGCTCGGCATGCGCGACCGCGGCCTCATCGCCGAAGGGATCTACTACACGCTGCGCCACTTGGCGACCATCCGCCACGCGATGCGTCCGGTGCCCCCCGTCAAGGCCCCGCGCGTCGCGGCGCTCCTGACGCTTGCGCGCCAGCATGGGCTTGACGCCATTTCGCCCTCGGCGATCGGTCCGGAAGAGGGGCCCTTGAAGAACATGCTCGCGGTCGACCTCTCGAAGGCCGCCCCGCACGTGCGCGCCGAACTCCCGCAGTGGCTCTTTGATTTGATCGACGCCCAGTACGAGGATGCGGAAGCCCTCTACCCGGCGATGATGGAAGGCGCTCCGCTGGACCTCCGCGTGAACCTTTTGAAGGCCACCCGCGAAGAAGTTCTGGAACAGCTGTCCGGGAGCGGCGTCACGGCGTTTTCCACCCCCTACAGCCCGGACGGCGTGCGTCTCCCGACGAAGCCGGGCTTGACGCAGTGGCCCATCTACAAGGAAGGCAAGGTCGACGTGCAGGACGAAGGGAGTCAGTTGATCGCCCGCCTCCTCGCTCCGCGTCGCCGCGAAATGATCTGCGACTTCTGCGCGGGCGCGGGCGGGAAGACTTTGGCCTTGGGCGCCCTCATGCGCTCGACCGGGTCGCTCTATGCGTTCGACGTGAACGAAAAGCGCTTGGCCGGGATGGCCCCGCGCATGCGCCGCGCGGGTCTCTCCAACGTCCACCCGATCGCGATCCGCAGTGAGGACGATCAGCGCGTGCGCCGTCTTCGCGGGAAGTTCGACCGCGTGTTGGTCGACGCCCCCTGCACGGGCTCGGGGACGCTCCGCCGCAACCCGGACCTGAAGTGGCGCCTCTCGCCCGACGAATTGGAGCGCATCAACCGCATCCAGAAGAGCGTGTTGGAGCACGCCTCGCGCCTCGTCAAGGCGGGCGGCCGCTTGGTCTACGCCACCTGCTCGGTGCTGAAGCGCGAAAACCAGGATGTCGTCGAAGCCTTCTTGGCCGCTCATCCCGAGTGGAAGCTCGTCCCCGCTGCGGAAGTCTTCGCGACGCAGGGGATCACGTTCGACGCCGCCCAGTGGGAGCGCTTCGGGAGCTACTTCCAGATGCTTCCCCACGTCAACAACACTGACGGCTTCTTCGCCGCGGTGCTGGAGCGATCGGCCGAGTAACTCTCAAAAGCCGGAACGAAAGGAGCCCCAAGCCTGAACGCTCGGGGCGCCGAAAGAGAAAAGGCGCATGCCGCCGGGAGATTCCCGAAGGCGTGCGCCTTTCGTATTGGTGCGGGCTGGCATGTGGGCTTGGGCGGCTTCGCGCGGTTCCTGCCGCCCCCGCCGTCCTCGCCCTCCGTCCCCGATCAGTCGGGGTTCGCGCAGTGGACCGGAATCGCGCCGAGTTCGTCTTGGAGCACCTTCGGGTCGATCCCGACCTGGTAGCCGCGCCGTCCTCCGTTGATGAAGATGTGATCGAGCTCGAGAATCGAAGCCTCCACGTAGACCGGCATCTTCTTTCGCGTCCCGAAGGGGCTCGTGCCCCCGACGAAGTAGCCGGAATTCCGCTGCGCCTGCGCGGGGTTGCAGGGGGCGACGGACTTCACGCCGATCTGGCGCGCGAGGTTCTTCAAGGACACCTCGCAGTCGCCGTGCATGAGGACCACCAGAGGTTTCGCGTGCTCGTCCTCCATGATGAGGGTCTTGATCACGTGGTGGTGGTCGATCCCGCAGGCGGAGGCCGCAAGCGCCGTGCCCCCGTGCTCGACGTACTCGTAGCTGCGCTCTTCAAAGGGAATGTTGCGGGCTTTGAGCCACTCGGTGGCGGGCGTGAGGCTCTGGTGCTTCGTCTTGCTCATGGCGGGCGGTCCTGTTGGTGCTTTTGATGTTCTTCTTGGTCGGTGCGGCCCGTGGCCGCACGGATTCCTTCCGTAGGAGCTTTGCATTCTCCTCCCGCTCCACCAAGAAAAGCAATGCCGGACGCTTCCGCGCCCGGCATCGGAGAGGTTCCTTCTTGGGAC
>NZ_JH604996.1 GCF_000250875.1 Sutterella parvirubra YIT 11816
AACGGTACGTCGGCCATTGAAGTGAAGAAGACCGGTACGGACAACAACACGATCAACCTCGAAGCCGGTTCGCGCGTTCTGGGGCTCGTGCACGTTGATGCGGCCGCGACCAACACGACCCTCAACCTGAAGGGCATGCAGGGAAGCCTGCTTCTGAAGGTGGAAGCAGGCAGTCAGAACGAAGGCGACCACTTCACCCTCAACGTGAAGGACGGTGCGGACGTCACGCTCGAAGACGGCCAGAAGTCGACGATCGACGTGGCGAACATCACGAACGGGACGCTGACGGCTTCGCTGAAGAACCCGGACGACAACACGATCCTCGAGCTCAGCTTGGAAGAGCAGGGTACGTTCAACCTTAAGGAGAAGAACTCCACCCTGATCGACGGCGTGATCATCGCCCACAATGCGACCTGGAATCTCAACGGTGGCCGTCTCGCGGTCGCGGGCCAGACCTGGACCGGGAATTTCCGCGTCGGGACGAATCCCTCGAAGAGTGAGAACAAGGGCACGGGCACGCTCAACGTCAGTGCCGGGGGCTACACGTTCGCCGACATGAGCGTTCGCAACACCGGTACGGTCAAAGTCGCCGGGGGCGAACTCACGGTGTACGCGCTCGACATCTCCAAGTCGGGCACGGTGACGGTTGGTACCGACGCACAGACCAACGCGGTGAGCGGCACTCTGCGCGTCAACGGCGCGCTCACGATCGCGAGCGCCGGCACGAGCGGCCGTCTGACGCTCAACAACGGCACTTTCGAAACCGTCGCTTCGAACGTCTACAAGGCGGCCACCGAGGGTGAAGATCCGTTTGTACTGACGGACGCTTGGGGCAAGGTTGCCTTCGGCCAGAATGCCGACGTTGACCTGGTGCTCAACGACGTCGGCGAGTACGACCTCGCCGCATACCAGGCGGTTCAGAACCTTTTGGGCGACAACAAGTCCAAGGTGAACCTCGTTCTGAACGGGACGATCAAGCCCGCCGAAAACGCCACGATCGGTCAGATGGTCGGCAATGCTGCCGCGAACAACACGATCTCGGTCGGCGAAACGAAAGAAGGTACGGTCACCGCAACCCTCACGGGTGACGTGGGTGTCGGCGCGCTCGGCGTGGACGCCGGGACGACTACCGTGAAATTCACGGACATCAACACCCTCTCGCTCGCGGGGCAGAACGGCACGGTCCTCTCGCAGAACGTCGAAACGCTTGAGGTGGCGGGTACGCTTGCCCTCGGGATCCTGTCGACGGACACCGCCACGGTCAACGCCGAGACCGTCAAGGCCGGGACGCTTGAAGTCAACGGTGACTTTGCTGCGCAGGCCGTCCAGGTGACCTCCAGCCTTGACGTGGCGGAAGAGGCCCAATTCGTCGCGGACACGATCACGCTCGGCGCGAACGCCGGCGGCGAGATCCACGGCTACCTCGAAGCCGATACGGTGGCGCGGGAAGTCTCCTCTGGGGCGTCGTTTAAGGTTAAGTCGTTGCTTTCGGAGACCGCCTTCGACGTCTACGGAACGACTTCGTTCAACAAGAACGGCGTTGCGATGACTTACAAGAGCGGCTCCTACTACCAGCTCAAGAGCGGCGCGAACGGTGAAGCTCCGGTAGTGAGCGCTGCCCAAACCATCGAGGTGGGATGAGGGTACGTATTTCGGACCTG
>NZ_JH604997.1:0-3322 GCF_000250875.1 Sutterella parvirubra YIT 11816
GCTTCTGACTTTAGTCAGGAGTTGTTTACGAGTTGACCCATGACCCAAGCCGTTCTCATCACGCCCGAAGCGTCGGCGCTCCCCGAAGCGGGAGCGCTCGTCGACGCGCGCCTCGCCGCCGGAGCGCTCGTGCGCGTGCTCGCGCCTCTCGACAAGGGTGCTCCGGGCGTGGAGGAACGCCGCGTGGGGCCGGGGCGGCTCCAAACCTTCCGCTTCCCCGAGCGGGAGCTTCGCCGCGAGTGTGCGGGAGGTTGGTGCGAGGTGCTACTTGCGGACCCCGCGTCGGCCCGCTCTTGGCGGGCGATCCTCACGCCCGCCGCCCGATGCCGCTTTCTCGGTACGCCCCCTGCGGGGGACCCGCGCCGGGACGGCGGGGTTTGGCTTCCCGGTGAGGACGGCGCCTGGCGGGTGCCCGGCGACGCGTCGGCGCCGCCGCGAATCCGGCGCGCCGTCGTCGTTGGGGCCGGGATCGCCGGAGCCTTCACCGCGTACGAGCTCGCGAGGCGGGGCGTCGCGGTCGACGTGATCGACCGTTGGGGCGCGCCCGCCAACGGCGCGAGCGCGCTTCGCGCCGCGATCATTCACCCGCACTGGCAGGCGGCGGACGGACCCACGTCGAGGCTCACGCGCCAGGGGTTCGGCCGGATGCTCAATCTCCTCGACGACTTCCCCGAAGCGTTCGATCCCTGCGGGGTGATGGACGTCGCGGAGGACGACGCCGAATGGGCGAAGTGGTGCCGCGCGGTCGAGGACGGGAGGCCCTTTCCGGTGCCTGAGGACTTCGCCCGTCTCACGGACCGTGACGCGGCGCGCGGGCGCACCGGCCTGCCGTTGGCGCGCGGCGGTTGGTGGTTCCCGAAGGCGGGCGTGGTGCGCCCGGCGCTCCTCGCCCGGCGGCTTCTCGAAGCATCGGGTGCGCGCGTGCTGATGGGAGCGGAGGTGCGGCTCACGCGCGAAGACGGTCTCTGGCGCGCCCGCTTCGTGCGGGGCGGCGCCGTCGCCGCCGAGGCCGAAGCCGCGGTCGCCGCGTCGGCCTTGGACGCCTGCGCCGTGCTGGACGCCCCGGCCGACTTCTTCGGGCTCTCGCCCCTTTACGGCCGGATTTCGCTCCTGCGGGACACCGACTTCCGGGACGTGCGCTGCGCCGTCACCGGGCACGGCTACCTCGTGAGGACTGAGGAGGGCTTCTGCGGCGTGGGCGCCACCTACGAGCAGGGGACGGAACCCCAAATCACGGCCGTGGAGGCGCACGACCGGAACATGGAGGCCTTCTCAAGACTCCTGACGGACACCCCGGAGGCGCTCTGGGGCGGGTACTATGCGGGCGTGCGCGCGGTCGCGAGGGACCGCATGCCCTTGGCCGGACCCGTGACCCTGCCTGCCGAACTTGAAGGCCTCACTTTCCGCGGCCGCCCCGAATTGAAGGACCTTCCGGTCACCGAAGGTCTCTGGGGGCTCTTCGGCCTCGGGTCGCGCGGCCTCACCTGGGGGCGGATTTTGGCCGAGCACGTCGCCGCGGAGATGACGGGCGAGCCTACGATCCTTCCCGCGTCGCTCGCGCGGGCCGTCGCGCCCGCACGCTTCGCGCCGGTGCTCTCGCGCTGACGAAAGCGGCCGACAAACGAAAAGCGCCCCGCCGGAAGCGGAGCGCCTTCACGTCAGATCTGACGGGGATCAATTCTTCCCGCAGCACTGCTTGTACTTCTTGCCGCTCCCGCACGGGCACGGATCGTTGCGGCCGACGCGCGGCTCTTCACGGCGGATCGGCTTGTTGGGCGAGAGCTTCGCCTTCATGTCGAAGACTGCCTTCACGACGTCGTAGAGGGCGTCTTCGAGGGTCTTCGGGTCGCCTTCGCGGTGAAGGTTCGCGAGGAACGCCTTCAACTTCTCGGCGGCTTCGGGCGTGTCGTCGTCGGGCGAATAGGCGTCCTCGGGGATGCAACGCGAGATCGGGCGCAGGAGTTCGGCGATCTCTTCGTCTTCGGCGACGTCTTCGGGCCAGAGCTCCCAGCCGTAGATGAAGCCGGTCGCCCAGGGTTCGATCGCCTCGATCGCTTCCTCACCCTCGAGGATTTCTTCGTCGTTCTCGTCGGCGAGCGGGAAGATGATCGGGTCGAGACCGCCCCCGGCGGCGAGCGACGCTTCGATTTCGCGGCGGCGCATGCCGATCAGCTCGAAGAGACGGGCGTTGTCGGGCATCGCTTCGGGGTCGCCGTCTTCGCTGAAGATGTAGGGGAGGACGTCTTCGTCGGAGGGCTTCGCGGGATTGAGCGCGACGGCGGTGAGGTAGCCGTCCAGCACGCCCGCATCCATCGCGGCGCTTTCTTCGGGAAGGGATTCGAGGATCGACTGGAGCTCGTTGAGCTCGGCGTCGTCAAAGAGGCGCTTGTCTTGGGCCATGGGTGACTCTCTGTTTGGGGAAGAAGGCCGTAACCCGTACGGCCGCGCTCATGATACGCGGGATTCGTTTCGAGAAGTTGTGCGGAGGCCTCCCCGTGCGCGCCAAAGGCGATAATGACGCCTCGTAGACAACGCACACCCAGGGCTACACAGGATTGCATCGTGGATTGGCTCCTTCTCATTCAGGCCGTCGTGCTCGGCATCGTCGAAGGCCTCACCGAATTTCTGCCGGTGAGCTCGACCGGGCATCTCATCATCGCCAGCGAACTCGTGGGCTTTGCGGAAACGCCCGGATCGGACACCTTCGTGGTCGCCATTCAAGCGGGCGCGATTCTCGCCGTCTGCTGGTACTACCGCGCGCGCATCCTCTCGATTCTGCGCGGACTCTTTTCGAGTCCCAAGGAGCAGCGCCTCGCGGTCAACGCGATCGTGGCGTTTCTGCCCGCCGCCGTCATCGGCGTCATGGTCGCCGGGCTCATCAAGCACTATCTCTTCAATCCCGTCACCGTCGCCGCGGCCTTGGTCGTGGGCGGCTTCATCATCCTCTGGGTGGAAAAGCGCGCCGTAGGGCTGACGCCCCGCGTCGCGACGATGGACGACCTCACATGGAAGGACGCGCTGGCCGTCGGCTTCATGCAGTGCCTCGCGATGATTCCGGGGACGAGCCGCTCGGGCGCAACGATCATCGGCGGGCTCGTTCTGGGGCTCTCGCGGCGCGCCGCGACCGAATTCTCCTTCTTCCTCTCGATTCCGACCATCTTCGGCGCGACGGTCTACGACCTCTGGAAGTCGCGTGACACGCTTACGGTCGACAGCTGGGAGCCGTTCCTCGTGGGCACCGCGATCTCCTTCGTGAGCGCGCTGCTCGTCGTGCACTGGCTTCTCCGCTACGTCTCGCGCCACGACTTCCGCGCGTTCGGCT
>NZ_JH604997.1:3359-4269 GCF_000250875.1 Sutterella parvirubra YIT 11816
CACGACTTCCGCGCGTTCGGCTGGTACCGCATCATCTTCGGGATCATCATCCTCGCCGCGGTGGGGACGGGATTGGTCGACTGGCGAACCGACTTCTGACGGTTCCCGAAAACGCAAAGACCCTGCCGCGAGGCAGGGTCTTTCGCTTCAGGGCGACCGTCAGGACATCACTTGCGGATGTAGACGAGGTCCCAGATGCCGTGGCCGAGGCGTTCGCCGCGCGCCTGGAACTTGGTGGTCGGGCGCTCGGTGATGGGGTTCCCCATCACGGGGCTGAAGTTCCCCGCGCCGTGGAGGTTCTCCAACTGCGGTTCGCCTTCCAGAACTTCGAGCATCTGCTCGGCGTAGTTTTCCCAGTCGGTCGCGCAGTGGATGTAGCCGCCCGGACGGATGCGGCTCGCGAGCATCCCGATGAAGGGCTGCGCGACGAGGCGGCGCTTGTGGTGGCGGGCCTTCCTCCAGGGATCCGGGAAGTAGATGTGCACGCCCGCGAGGCTCGCCTCGGGGATCATGTCGCGCACGACCTCGACCGCGTCGTGGCGGAAGATGCGCACGTTCGTGAGGCCGGCCTCATCGAGGCGCTTCGCGAGGGCGCCGACGCCCGCCGCGAAGACCTCGCAGCCGATGAAGTTCACTTCGGGGTGGAGCGCGGCGATCGCCGTCGTCGTCTCGCCCATGCCGCAACCGATTTCAAAAACCGTGTCCGCGTCGCGGCCGAAGATCTCGGCGTAGTCGAGCGGCTTGCCCGTATAGGGGAGCTCGTAGCGGGGAAGCGTCTCGTCGAGCGCGCGCTTCTGCGCGGCGGAAATGTGCCCGCGGCGCATGACGAAGCTGCGGATGTGGCGCTTCTTGAGGGCTTCGAGTTCTTCGGGCGTAAGTTCGGGCTTGTCCATGTCGGCGGTTTCGAACG
>NZ_JH604998.1 GCF_000250875.1 Sutterella parvirubra YIT 11816
GGGAGATTTTTGGGGATTCGAGGAACGGACGGCGCGGGCCTTCTTCGAATCACTTCGCCGCCGCGCTCTGCGCCGCGGCATCCTGCCCGGCCGACTGCGCCTGTTGCTTCGCGAGCATCCGCAGCTTCCCGATCAACTCTTCCGTAAAGGCCGCCACGCGCTGCGCGGTGAGGCCCTTCCCCGCTTCGGCGCGGCCCGTGGCCTCGATGCGCGGGATGCCGTGCTCAAAGGTCTGGAAGACGATCCCCTCCACCACGTCCCCGCGGGTCTCGACCGAGTAGGTGACGACGAAGGGGCAGGCGTCGGGGCCGGAGCCGGCCGAGAGCCGCTCGAAGCTCACGCCCGCGGCGGCGAGACCGGCTTCCAGGGCGCGCTTCAGCGCGTCGCTCTTCACTTCCGGGTTTTCCAAGACGCACGTGCGCGCGTAGTCGACGGGCGCGAAGTCCGCGCTTTCGTCGACGATCTTCGGCCCCGAGGCGCAGGCCGCGAGCCCGAGCGCGAGGGAGGCCGCCTCGGTGAGGGCAAGAAGCCGTCGGGCGTTGATGCGGAAAAGAGTCGTGCGGTGCATGGGCGTTGTCGGCGGGCCTTCCCGGCCGCGGAGAAAAGCGGAACCGCCATTATGGCACGCGCCGCGGCGTTGCCTTCGGGTGCCGCGGGCGCGGTTTCGATGCGGCTTCGGGGCAAAGAGAGCACTCCAGTACCGACCGTCAACGTCCCCGTCAATCCCGCGTAGATGGGATTCGCCGCCCGCACCCCGCACCAATCACCTACCTTCGGGAGTGGTGCTGAATGGTGGTTTGAGGTGCAATCACGGAGTTTCATCTTTCCCCGTTTCCGTAAGGACTAGTAAGGGAATAACGTGTA
>NZ_JH604999.1:0-4173 GCF_000250875.1 Sutterella parvirubra YIT 11816
GACAGCACATTTCAATTTGGACAGCAGTGCCGTCTCCTACCCGCGCCTCGTCTTCTTCCTGGCGTTGTCGCTCCCCGTCACCGCGGCCTGGCTCTTCGGCTACCGCCGACAACTGCTCTCGGCCGGTGAAACCGACTTCGACTACGTCGACTTCGTCGAAAACGTCGCCCACAAGACGGCGCGTTGGGGTTCGGCGATCGTCATCCTCGCGGGTCTCGCGTGGATGGTGACGCTCCCCGACACGATGCGCTGGTTCGCGGGGTCGGTGTGGAGCTTCCTCGCCGTCATTCCGCTCGCCTACTTCGCCGCGATGAGCGCGATTCAGGTGAAGAGGCGTCTCTGCATCTTCTGCAACTACATGGCCTTCGGGATGACCGTCGTGATGGTGCTCGTGCTCTCGGCCCTTCGCGAAGTGCTCCGCTATGGGACGCTCCTTGACGCCGTCGGTTGGAACCCGCTCGACTACAAGGTCGTCACGGACTGGCCCACCACACTCATCTTCTTCGGGACGTTCCTCTTGGTGGGCGGCACGGCGCTCACGTACCTCCTCACGCTCGCGTGGAAGCTGGGTACGGCGCCCAAAGACGGCCCCATCGACATGTCTGGGACGGAAACGATCGGCCGCACCGCCGTCGCCTTCCTCTCGCTCTGGGTGATCGGCTACTTCGCGGTCGGCGCCTGGGTCGTCTGGGGCTGACCACCCCTCACCCGACCGACCGGACCACTCAGGACTGAACGGACCGTACGACACGTACCGACATGGAGGAGAACACCATGCAGACGAACGACCTGACCTGCCCGCTCGCCCCCCGTCCGGACGACCGCCGGACGGCCGCGGAGAAGTTCCGCGACCGGGCGGTGGCCTTCACGGCGACCTTTTCCGCCGTCGCGGCGGTGACGCTTTTGGTCTCCGGGCTCACGATGATCCTCGCGGGTCCCGCGGGCGCGCAAACGCTCCCCGAGACCTCCGCCACGGGGAAGGAACCCACGGGCGAGGCGATGGCGCACACCTGCGCCGCCTGCCACGGCACCTACGGGGAATTGAAGGGCAGCAACTTCGTGCCCTTGGCCGGCATGAACGAGGCGGAATTCATCCGCGCGATGAAGGACTTCCGGGACCTGAAGCGCCCGTCCTCGATCATGAGCCACATCGCCGAAGGCTATGACGACGCCTCGATCGAGAAGATGGCGAAGTGGTTCTCGGAGAGAAAGCCCCTCGCTCTTCACTCGACGAATGATGCCGCGGGTGAACCCGCGGCCACTGCCCCGAAGAAGGAGGACGCGCAATGATGAGCCCCAACCAGACCCGACGCCGCGCGCTCCTCGCCGCGGCCGCCCTCGCGTCGCTCTCGCCCGCGGCGCCCGCCTGGGCTCAGGCTTTGAAGCAGACCGCCAAGGCGGCCGGTCCCGCCCGCATCGTCATCGTGGGCGCGGGCGTGGGCGGCGCCTCGACGGCGAAGTACCTGAAGCTCTTCTCGCCCGGGCTCGACGTGACCCTGATCGACAGGAACCCCAACTACGTCCGGCACTACGGATCGAGCGAGGTCGTCGTCGGCACGAAGACGATCGAGGACATGACGGTCTCCTACGACGCCCTGAAGTCGAAGTACGGCGTCAAGGTGGTGCAGGACACCGTCACCGGGCTCGACCCCGACCGGAAGGAGGTCGTGGGCGAGGCCGGCCGCTACCCCTACGACAAGCTCGTGGTGGCGCCGGGCGTGGAGCTTCTCTACGACGCCGTGCCCGGGTATTCCGCGGAGCTCGCCGCGACGAAGATTCCTTCGGGTTGGATCGCGGGGCCGCAGACGGTGCTTTTGGCAAAGCAATTGCAGGCGATGCCCGAGGGCGGGACCTTCGTGATCGTCTCGCCCCCGAACCCCTACCGCTGCCCGCCGGGACCCTACGAGCGGACCGCCTTGGTCACCGAATGGTGCGCGAAGCACAACCCGCGCGCGAAGATCATCAACCTCGACCCGAAGAACGACTTCGTGACCGACGCGACGATGATCCTCGGCTGGAACCGGCTCTACGGGTACCCCATTCCGAAGGCGTACCAGGAAAAGCTCGCGCCCTTCGCGTCGCCCGGGCGCGCCGACTGCGCGCTCGAATGGGTGACGGAGAAGGAGGGCGGCAGGACGCTCTCGATCGACCCGGACCGCATGATCGTGAAGACCGTGGGCGGGGACGTGAAGGCGGACGTTTTGAACATCGTCCCGCCCATGCACGCCGCGGACGTCGCGCTCCGGATGGGCTTGGCCGACAAGACCAACTTCTGCCCGGTGAACCGCGTCGACTTCCAGTCGACGATCATCCCGGAGGTCTACGTGATCGGCGACGCCTCGATCGCGGACGCGATGCCGAAATCGGGATTTTCCGCCAACACCCAGGCGAAGAACACCGCGCGGGCGATCGTCGAGACCTTGGCCGGGCGTGAGCTCCCTGAGCCCGCATGGTCCAACACGTGCTACGCCCTGGCCGGTCACGACTACGGGATCTTCGTCGCGGACGTCTTCCGGATCATCGAAGGAAAGATCGCCCGAACGAACACCCGCGAGCGCTATCAGTTCCTCACCGCCGGCGCGACCGAGCAGGCCCTGGCCGCCATGTATCTGGACAGCTGGATGAACACGATCACCGAGGACAGCTTCGGCTGATGCCTCCGACCCCAAACCTATGGACGAACACACCATGACGAAAACCCAACACGACGGCGCACGCATCCTCAGGACGGCACGCCTTCTCGCGGCAGCTGCGGGAACGCTCGCCGTGATGGGCGCGCTCTCTTCGGCGCACGCGGCGGAGGCTCCCGCCTCCCCTGCCGCTCCCGAGCGCGCGCCGCTCCCCACCCAGAACCTCACCGCCGCGGACATCGTCCGCCAGGTGGACGAACTCCCCGCGCCCACGGCTTTGGGCGGCTTTGCGGTGCACTCCAAGAACTTCTGCGAGTCCTGCCACGGCCCCAACGGCGTCGCCCAGACGGCGATGTGGCCGCACGTCTCGGGGCAGCCCTTTGAAGTGACCGCGAAGGCGCTCCTCGAATACCGGGCGGGGCTCCGCTCCTCAGGGGCGCAGGCGGCGCTCATGGCCAAGGCCGCGCAGAAGCTCTCGGACCAGCAGATCGCCGACGTGGCGGCGCTCTACGCGCAGCTCCCCGGCCCCGACGGGACGACGTTGACCGTGGGGAAGGATCAGGTGAAGCCGAAGCCCATCGACAACACCTTCATCATCACGAAGGGCGATCCCGCACGCGCGATCACCCCCTGCGCGGCCTGCCACGGGGCGGGTCCGGAGAGCGCGGTGAAGGCCCCGGTGCTCCACGGCCAGAACCCGGCCTACCTCGTGAGGAGTCTGAAGGACTTCAAGTCGGGCGTTCGGAAGAACGACTTCATGGAGGAGATGCGCTTCTTCGCCGAAGCGATGACCGACGACGAAATCGAAGCCGTGAGCCTCTGGTACGGGAACCAGATGGGGCGTGCGGGCACCATGAAGAAGTGAGGTCTTCCTAGCTTTTTAGCGTTCAGCCTCCGCGGACCGTCCGGGCTTGAAGGACCCGTACGGGCCGCGGGCGTTGTGGGGGCGTCTTGGGGTCGGAGATCTTTTCGGCCTCAAGACGGGGAAAGCCCGCTCGGGGACCGTCCCCGGGCGGGCTTTTTCAACGGGTGACGGATCGTCTTAGCGCAGACCGTCCTTGTTGAGTTCGTGCTGCTGCACGAGGATCAAGCGCTTGAGGAGCTTCGCCAGCCCCAGCTTTTCTTCGCCCGAGAGGCGCTCGATGATCGAGCGCTCGATCTGCATGTGCGAGACCACGGCCTTCAGGGTCACGCGGCGGCCCAAGGGCGTCGCTGTGAGGATGACGTTCCTGCGGTCGGCTTCGTCGTGCTGGCGCGTCAAGAAGTTCTTCTCTTCGAGCTTCCGGATCCGGTTCGAGAGCCCGCCCGAGGTGATGAGGATCTTCGACTGCAGGAGCTTCGGCGTCACCTTTTCGTTCGGATTTCGCACGAGCACGGCCATCACTTCGAATTCACCGCGGGTGAGGTCGAACTTCGCGAGGTTCCTGTCCACCTTTTCGGCGATGTAGTAGGAAAGGCGCACGATGCGCGCCACGACCGGCACGGCGTCCGTGGGGAGCGTCGGGTCCTCCGCCAACCACTCTTCTTCGAGGCTGTCGACGAA
>NZ_JH604999.1:4235-5058 GCF_000250875.1 Sutterella parvirubra YIT 11816
ATCCTTGCTGTCCGGGATGGGGTGTTCCTGATGTTTCATTACAGAGCTCCGAGGTGGCGCACGGCCAGGTTGCGGTAGATGGAGAAAATCGTGAAGAGGCGCTTTTCTTCGATGTCGAAGGCGGCCTGATGGTGCCCGGCGTCGAGCTTCGACCCGACCACGAGGTACGCGCCCTGGCCGCCGTGGGCCTGCACGCGCTTGATCAGAATCGTCGCGTCGTCGCTCCCGTTGAAGTTCATCGTGGGCGAGACCTTCTCGACGTAGGGCGCGGCCGCGGCGGCCTCGGCGGCGAGGGCCTGGGCTTCGGCGTCCGGGACGAAGTCGACCGCCTCGCCCATCACTTCGTGCGAGACCGTGCAGCCGTACATCGCCGCGGCCCCTTCGCAGCGGCGGCAGGCTTCTTCGAACATCGTCGTGTTGATCTTTTCGTTTTCGCCGCGCACTTCGACCTGCATTTCCGCGGTCGAGGCGATGACGTTCCTGCCTTCCCCGGCGCGCAGGTACCCGACGTTGACGCGGGTCATGCCTTCGCCGTGGCGCGGGAGGCCCATCAGCGCCAACGCCGCGGTGGCGGCGGCCGTCAAGGCGTTTCGGCCCACTTCGGGCTGCATCCCGGCGTGCGAGGCCGTCCCCTGGAAGCGGAAGTCGACCTTCGTCGTGCAGAGGAACTTCTCAGGGGCCGTCACCACTTCGCCGCCGGGGATGTCGCAGCCGACGTGCATCACGTAGAGGAAGTCGACGTCGTCCAAAACGCCCGACTCCGCCATGGGGCGCGCCCCGCGCACGCCCTCTTCGGCCGGCTGGAAGCAGAGCTTGACGCGGC
>NZ_JH604999.1:5086-9697 GCF_000250875.1 Sutterella parvirubra YIT 11816
GTTGTCCTTATTGGCGGCGAGCCACTTCGCCATCATCATCCCGACCGCCTGGTGACCGTCGTGGCCGCAGGCGTGCATGTAGCCCGGGCGGCAGGAGGCGTAGCCGCCCGCGTTCGGGCGGTGCGCCGGATCCTTCGTTTCGGTCACCGGCACGCAGTCCAACTCAAAGCGCATCGCGATCGTCGGACCGGGGCGGCCGGTGTCCAAAATCCCCACGACCCCCGTGATCCCGTCCATGCGGACGAGCATCGCGTCGTCGACGCCCTTCTCACGCGCCGCGGCGAGCCCTTCCTCGATCTGGCGGCGGTTCGCGCCGCGGATGAAGTCGGGGTTGATCACCTCGCGGCCGCAGAGGACCGTGAGGCCCGCCTCCTCCAAGTGACGGATCACGCGCGCGGTGGAGACGAACTCCGCCCAACCGGGTTCGGGCCAGGCGTGGATTTCACGGCGGAGCGCGATGATGCCGGCTTCGTCGACGGGTTCAAGGTAGGCCATGGTGAGGATCCTCCTTTGCGGGAATGCGGGAAAAGTTGGGAAAACGGGTTGGGTTCAGCGGTCGGGGCCCTTACATGTAGCGGACCAGGGACATCGCGAGGACCGCGGCGAGCCCCGCGAACATCGGCACCGAGGTGCGCTTCACGAGTTCAAGCGGATTCACCTTGACGATCGACGACACGATGATGACGACCGCGGCGACGGGCGAGACGGCGCGAAGCAGATGCGAAGTGAGCTGCATCGGGAGCGCGATCATGATCGGATCGAGCCCGGTCTTCTCCGCGATCTGCGGAATGAGTTCGATGAAGCTGTAGAAGACGGCGTTCCCCGACCCCGAAATGAAGGTGATCAGCGCCGTGATGCCCGAGAACGCGAACATCAAGCCGGTGCCGGCGTTCTCGACGCCCTCGATCGAGCCCGCGAGCATGTCGATCAATCCGAGCGACGAGAGACCCGCCACCATCGTGGACGCCGCGACGATCAGCACCACGACGACCCAGAAGCCTTCGCCCATGCCTTTGAAGAAGAGACCGGCGTCCTTCATCATGACCTTGGGGTTGCCCTTGCGGCAGAGTTCCGACACGAAGGCGAGCGCAAAGGAGAAGATCGTGATTTCGACGAGACCCACCTTGGCGCCCTTGAAGAAGGCCCAGAAGAAGATCGTGAGGACCAACGGGAGCACCGGGAAGATCGCGTACCAGACGGGGGCGCCGACGTCCTTCATCTGGAGCTTCGACTCGTCGATCTCGCCCTCGGCCCCACCCTTCTGACGGCCGTCCATGTACTTCTGCCAGAAGTAGTGCGCGAAGCCCATCACGATGATCGCGGGGACCGAAATCGGGGCGTGGTGGTAGAAGACGTAGTCGACGACGTGCTCGATCCCGAGGACGCGCGCGGCGACGACGTTGTCGCCGCCCAGAGGCGTCGGGACGATGGTCGCGGTCGTGGCGATCACGGCGGCGGCCGTAAGCGGCGTCATCTTCGCGGCGCGTAGCACCGGGTAGAGGGTCGCCATGAGGATGACGGCCAAGGAGGACGCGCTCGGGATGATGATGGAGAGGAGCGTCCCGATCCAGTAGACCAAGGGGACCAGCACGTAGGGCGAGCGCACGAGCGCGAGCGGCTTCGAGAGCACGCGGATCACCATGTCGTTCGCGCCGATGTGCGACATGTAGGCCGCGAACCCGAAGAGCGTCATGATGATGAGGCCGGCGTTCGAGTACTGGCGGACGAAGAGGTCCTTCACCACCTTGAAGGGGTCGACCCAGGCGAGCCCCGAGCTCGCCTTTTCAGACAAAACCGGATGGCCCATCAGCACGGCCGCGAAGAGCAGCACGAAGCCGACGGCGAAAAGCACGACTTTGGCGTCGTAGTTTTTGGCGATGGCCCAGCCGGCGAAGGCCAGGGCCACGAGGGAAACGGCCACTTCGAGCATGGCGAATCTTTCTCCTTGGGGGTGTCGTCAGCCCGGATGAGCCGTCCGAAGAGCTCATCCCGAATGACGGGGTGAAAGTTTTGAGCGTTCAGGGGATCAGGGTTCGGGGGCTTCGGGCGGGACGGCGCCCGCCCGAAACCTCCGCGGAAGCGGCTCCCCCACGGGAACGAAAAAAGCGCCCGCGGCGCTTCCGTAACCGCACGTTACACGCGTGAAGAGAGTTTTTCATCCCAAGGAACCCCACCCCCACCTGCTTCTGCCGCCGCCGTTTCCCGTCTTTTTCCTTTCCTTCAAGGGATTTCCGACACGCCCTCCCCTAGGCGGTTTTCCGTAGAGGCTCTGTGGCTAGATTTCCACAACCGGCCAGATGACACCGATCACCCCTTTCTTAGCCGCAGTAGCCAAAGCGAGAAATTACCTCAAAGTTGAAGGTTCATTTCATGATCTTGTTTCATCGAAAGAAAACACGGTTTCCCTGAGTACCAGGGAAAAGCCGCGTTTTCTCTTGAAGGAAAGATTTCAGGGGACAGGAAATCGTCCCCTACCGGCTCCGGCCAGCGAAAGCCGCCTGCGGGCGTCTTGCGGTCAGCGCTGCGTGAGCTTCACGACGAGCCCGACCAGGACCGCGAGAAGGAGCGCCCAGACGAGGGTCGAGACGCCGAAGTGGCCCGAGAATCCGAAGAGCCCACAGGAGAAGTCGGGAAGGCTGAAGCCGTGCCCGAACCCATGGCCGTGACCGTAGCCGTAGCCGTAACCGTAGCCATGACCCGGGCCGAACAACCCCAAGAGCCCCGCCGCCGCGACGAGAAGCCCCAGGCCGAGCCCGGCCGAGAAGAGGAAGCCGCCCTTCATGGCGGAAGCACCGGCGGCCGAACCCGCCGCGCCCGAAGCGGACGACGGCTTGCGGTCGATGTCTGCCGCGCTCATGCGGGAGACGCCGTTCTGTTCATCGGCCTTCCCCGAAGGCGCGGCGTCGTGCCCGCCGCAGCAGCACGACGACCCCGAGGACTTTTCTTCTTTGTCGTGGCCGCCGCAGCCGCACCCGCAGCCGCAACCGCCCGAGCGGGCCTTGCCTTTGGGCCCCAAAAGCTTCCAAACGATCCAGGCGAGCACCACGAGGATGATGACGGTTTGCCAGGCATGCATGATGTACTTTGACTCCGAGAGATGGGGCGGTTGAGTGACCGAAATAATTCTCAACATCTTGCGGGAAGCCCGCGTCAACTTGGGTCGACCTCTGCAACAAAGTGTGAGCGGAAAATGGGCTTCTCCGCCGGCATCAAAGCCGGGGACGCAGATTCGGGGCGTCTCCGCGGCCGCCGCCCGGCTTGCGGCCTGCGCCGGGGCGCGGGCCGACCGTTGCCGGAAAGCCTATGCGTGTCCGGGCATCGGGCAGACCGCCGCCCTCAAGCCTCGGCCTTCCATCCCCGAACGACGACGTTCCACCCGGCAAAGAGCTCAAGCGGCTCCACGTCCGGGACGGCCTTCGCGGTGTTCTTCCCCTTCGCGCCTCCTGCGCCGCGCCCGCAGGCGGACTTCCAGGCCGGAACGTCCGGATAGACGATCACGCGGTCTTCTTCGACCTCGCCGTCACCGATGAGGCTGAGGACGAGTTCATCAGGCTCCTTCCGCCCGGCCCCCTCGGTCTCTTCCCGGCAGATCCACCGGTGCGCGATGCGGTTCCACCGCCACGTGCCGGCCGGCACGTAGGAGACGTGAATCTCCAATCCGGTTCGGTCGGCCAACGCCGCGAGCGCGCTTCTCCACGCCCGCACGTCGAAGCCGGGGACGCCGCCCGCGCCCATGACGACGTAAAGCTTCCGGTGCCTGCCGTAGATGCCTCGGCCGACGGCCTCCAACCAACGTTCAACGCACTCGGCCAGGCGCGCCGTGTCGTCCTGCCGGGCACCGGGCGCAACGCTCAAGCTCGAGAGCCCCGTCACGTCGTCGCCCGGCGCCTTGAATCCGAGCGAGATGACTGGATCCTTCCTCGCGAGGAACCGCTCCGCCTTCTTCCGGATGAAGCGGAACTGCTCGTCCGCATCCGGGCGGGCCTCGGGCGTCGGGAGCATCCTGCGGTTGCCGTCCATGGCGAAGCCGAGACGTCTCAGCGTATTCCCGATGGTGTTGGCGGTGACGTAAAAGCCGAGGCCGGCAAAGCGCTTCTCGACGGTCCGAAGGCTCAAGGTCGTCCAATCGAGGAGCGGCTCGCGCCCGGGAGATGCGTCGGCACGCATCAGCGCTTCCAGCGCATCGAGGAGCTCCGGGTGCTTCTCGACGACGGACTTGCGGCCGCCGCCCGGCTCACGGATGCACCGCGCCGTCCCGTCTTCTGTGTTCTTCACGGCCAGAGCCGCGATTTCGCTCCGCCCTTTGCGGACCGTCACGTGGGAGACGCCAAACGCCTGCGAAACGGCCCGGATCCCGCCGTAGCCCATTTCGCCCGCGAGAAAGCCGTAGAGAAGACGCCGCTGCTTTTCGTCGAGGTCGGCCTTCTTCATGAATTCACGAAAGGCCTCGAGGTCAACGGTGACTTGATTGGAAGAGCGCATGGTAGGGATCCCTCATGGTGCTCGACCATTCTTTCAAGAAGCCCTAATGATGGATAGGTTGATTCGTGACGGTTTTTGCCGAACCCCGAAACGGCGAAGCCCCGCGGTCCGTCCGTCGGACCGCGGGGC
>NZ_JH605000.1:0-18617 GCF_000250875.1 Sutterella parvirubra YIT 11816
TGAAGCAGTGCTCGGGGCAGCGCTCCGTGAAGTGGTAGTGGGAGAGCGAGCCGTCCTCGTTGTAGATGACGGAAATGGCGGAGACAGGGGCGCAGTTCGACGCCACCGTCGGGCACGTAAAGAACGGTTTCTTGAGGATGTCGGCGGCGGCCTTCACCGTGTCGACGGCACGGCCGCCGCCCACGCCGAAGATCACGTCGGCCGTCTTGACGCCGTCGTTCGCGAGCACGCGCTCCACCGCCGCGTTCGTCGCGTCCTTGCCGTACACGGCCCAAGCCGTCACGGTCATGCCGGCCTTCGCGAACCCGGCGCGCAGCGCCGGACCCGCCTTTGCGAGGGCGGTTTCGCCCCCGATCACCGCGACGCGCGTCCCGTAGAAGCGCGCGACGAAGTCGAAGTGATCGTAGGCTTCGGGGCCGATGCTGTAATGCGGCAGGGTGACGGCGTAGGTCTGCATGTGAGTGCTCCCAAGATGATTGTGAATGCCTTCGTGAAAGGGGCGCATCAAGGCGCCTCATCGCAAGGTCCGTTCGTCGATTGTAGGGAGGCCGCGAGGGGGATCTTCCCCTCATCTCGCCCTTCTTTGAGCCTACCCGGTGCCGTACAGGCAGTTCGCCCTAAGGAAGACTGTAGGGAACGAAACCGGCGGCATTGCGAAAACGGAAGGCCGCCGGGGAAAGTGTTGTTCGATGGTGATCGGGAGGGTTGAGGAAAGGTTGAGGAAAGCCGGAGTGGCGCCGAAGGACGGCGGCGTTCTCAGGAGGAACTCAGATGAAACATAGGCCAAACTTCAGGCCCGACTTCAGCCCCGGCCTCAAACCGTTCCCCACACCTTCTGCGCCGCGAGCGCGGTCTCGCGATCCGAATGCACGTGCGCGCCGTCCTTGAGGATCTGGTAGGTCTCGGGGCCCTTCCCCGCCAGGATGATGACGTCGCGGGGCCCCGCCTCCAAAACGGCCAGCGTGATCGCCTTTGCGCGGTCGAGCTCGACCCGCACGTTCTGGGGCTCCGCCATCCCGGAGAGAATCTCCCGCGCGATCTGCGCGGGGTCTTCGTGGCGCGGGTTGTCGGCCGTCACCACGACGCGGTCGGCGAGCCGCTCGGCAACGGCGCCCATCTTCGGGCGCTTGCCGTGGTCCCTCGCGCCGCAGCAGCCGAACACCATCACGAGGTCGCCCCCGCGCGCGTCGGCTTCGAGCCGCAAGGTCGAGAGCACCTGCTCGAAGGCGTCCGGCGTATGGCAGTAGTCGACCACCACCATGGGCTTTCCTTCTTCCTCCAAGCGCTCCAGGCGCCCCGGAGGCGCGGGAAGGCGGGAGATCTCGGCCGCGACGCGGCGGAAGTCGTGGCCGAGGGCCAGCATGGCGCCAGCGGCCGCGAGCGCGTTTTCGACGTTGTAGCGGCCGGGGTGCGGCAGGAACACCTCCGCACATTCGTCGCCCCAACGGAGCGTGAAGCGCGTGCCGCGGGCGTCTTCGACGAGATCCGTCGCCGTGAGGCGCTCGGCCCTCTCTTCTTCAGCGCCGGACTCAGCCTTGACGCCCCGGGTCGAGTACCACCAGATCTTGGCGCCTGTCGCGGCGGCTTTGAGGGCGAGTTCTTTGGAGAAGGCATCGTCGGCGTTCAGCACCGCGTGCCCCAAGCCCTCCGTCTCAAAGAGGATCGCTTTCGCTTCGCCGTAGGCCTCCATCGTGCCGTGGAGGTCCAGGTGGTCCTGCGTGAGGTTCGTGAAGACCGCGACCGTGACGGGGAGGCCCAGGAGACGCCCTTCCAGAAGCCCCGCCGAACTCGCTTCAAGCGCGTAGGCTTGGGCGCCCTCGTCCTTGACGTGCGCGAGCATGCCGTGAAGCGTCAACGCATCCGGGGTCGTCAACGCCGTCTTCGTGCGCTCGCCCCTGAACCAACACCCCACGGTCCCGATCGAGGCCGCGGGGACGCCGAGGGCGGTGAGCATATGCGTCGTCCACCAACTCACCGTCGTCTTCCCGTTGGTGCCGGTGACGGCGACGCCGGCCATGCCGCGGCCGGGGTGGTCGTGATACGCCGCGGCGATGGGGCCCATCCGTTCCTTGAGGTTCCGGAGCGCCATCCGCATCGGAGCGACTTCGCCCTCGGGCTCGGTGTCGTCCGCTTCGACGACCAGCGCCGCGGCGCCCTTCGTGAGCGCATCGAGGATGAAGGTCCTCCCGTCCGTGACGGCGCCCTTCACCGCGAAGAACACGTCGCCGGGTTCGACCGCGATGGAGGAGAGCTTCAAGGCCCCGTCCGTGCGGCGGCCCAGCCACCGAGCGACGGCGTCGTCCGTCGGGGCGGCGTTTGAACTGTTCGTAGCGTTGGGGTCGGTCTGGGCGGTCGGAGCGGAATCGGGCAGCACGGGCGAACCTCAGGTGGTGGATCTTGAGATTCGAAGATTAGCAAGGGGACAGCGGAATCGGCCTTGTCGATGTGTTGCGGGGGTTTGCCGAGTACGAAGAGCTCCGGATCGGAACGGATGGGATCGGATAGTGGCGGATCGGGCGGGAAGCCGTCGACGTTCAGGCGCCCGGCCGCTTGAGACCGAGGCGTCGGAGGTCCGATTGGTAGTTGAACTCCAGCCGCATCCAGAAGTCGGGCGTGCTCCCGAGCGTGTCGGCGAGCCTCCGGGCGAGCGCTTCTGTGACGGGAATGCGGCCTTCAAGGAGACGACGGAACGCGCCCTCGTCGAGTCCCAGGTGGTGCGCCAGGACGTCGTACGGGAGGCCCTGCTCTTCGGCGCAGTCGGCGATGGTGGCGCCGGGCGGCACCGCCCACTGGGGCGTGAAGGCGTGGAGGCGGTCGGTGCGGTTGATGAGGGGATCGTCGGGGCGGTTCATGGTCGTGCTCGTGAGGGGGTGGTTCACTTGCGGCCATCATACGGCCGCGCGGGCTCCGTACGGGCCCCGGTTACGAAAAAACCCGCCGGGTCCGTAGACGTCGGCGGGTTTCGAGGAAAGCCTTTTCCCGAAAGAAAAGCTTAGTCCTTGCGGACGAGGCGTTCCTTGATGCGGGCGGCCTTGCCGGAGCGTTCGCGCAGGTAGTAGAGCTTGGCGCGGCGGACGTCGCCGAAGCGCTTCACTTCGATCGAGGCGATCATCGGGGAGTAGAGCTGGAACGTACGTTCAACGCCTTCACCCGAGGAGATCTTGCGAACGATGAAGGAAGAGTTGAGACCGCGGTTGCGGCGGGCGATGACCACGCCTTCGAAGGCCTGGACGCGCTTGCGGCTGCCTTCCACGACGTTCACGTGCACGCAGACGGTGTCGCCGGCGCGGAATTCGGGGATGGTCTTGCCGGCCGTGAGGCGGGCGATTTCTTCCTGTTCAAGGGTCTGGATCAGATCCATTTGAGACTCCGTAACCATCGTCATGCGGCCCGTTTTTGGTGTTCGCCGCCGAGAGGATGGAAGTTTTTAAGTTGATCAGATCTCCGCGCCGAGACTGCGGAGGAATTTGAGATCCTCACGCGTCAGAAGGCCCGAAGAATTCGCAAGTGTAATCAAGTCCGGACGCGTGCGCAACGTGAGCCGCAGACTTTCTTCGCGCGACCAACGCGCGATGTTCTTGTGGTGCCCGGAGAGGAGCACTTCGGGGACGGCCTCGCCTCGCCAGACTTCGGGGCGCGTGTAGTGCGGGGCGTCGAGGAGCCCCGTCGCGAAGGATTCGTCCGACGCGGAGAGATCCTTGATGGCGCCGGGGAGCTGACGCACGACGGCGTCGATCAACGCGCACGCGGGAAGCTCGCCCCCGGAGAGCACGAAGTCCCCGAGGCTCACCACCTCGTCGACGTAGTTCGAGAGGAAGCGCTCGTCGATACCTTCGTAGCGCCCGCAGATGAGGATCAGGTCCTCGCCCGCCGAGACGAACTCTCGAACGCGCTTGTCGGTGAGGCGCGTGCCGTTCGGGGCAAAGCTCACGACCCTGCCGGTGTTCCCGGAGCGGCGGATCAGATCCACCGTCTGGGCCAAGGGTTCCGCCATCATCACCATGCCGGGGCCGCCCCCGAACGGACGGTCGTCGACGGTACGGTGCGGGTCACCCGTCACGTCGCGGGGGTTCCAGGTGTTCAAGGACCAAAGACCGCGGCGGCGCGCACGCGCCGTGATGCCGTTCTCGGTCACGGTCTTGAAGATGTCGGGAAAGAGCGTCAGAACGTCAAAGCGCATCGCAGAAGACCTCTCAACGCCACTCGGGATCCCAGTCGACGTCGACGCGCTTCGCGTCCACGTCGATCGCGCGGACGTAGACGTCCTTCACGTTCGGGATCATGAAGCGGGCGGTCTTGCCGGGTTCCGTCTCGTACGCGCAGACCAAAAGGTCCTGCGCGCCGTTGGTGCCGATCTCGACGATCTCACCCAGATCCTTCCCTTCGGTGTTCACGACGCGGCAGCCGATCAGGTCGACCGCCCAGACGGCGTCGTCACCGGCTTCGGGGAAGTCGGCGCGGCGCACCGCGATCTTCGCGCGGACCGCGTCCGCGGCTTCCTTCGTTTCGCACCCGTCCCACTTCGCGATGTAGCCCGTGCCGTGACGGCGGAAGCCCTTCACTTCGACGGCCGTCACCGCGCCCGTCTTGTCCGTGAGAACCCAACGGCGCACGCGTTCGAGGACCTCACCGGTCTCGAGCGGGAACACCCGCACCCAACCGCGGAAACCATAGGCGCCGCCGGTGCGGCCGAGTTCGACGAGATCGTCCATCAAGGATTCTCCGAAAAGCGTTCTAGAAGTGAGAATTCAGGGTAAAAGAAAACCCCGCACTCCTCAAGCGTAGATACCGGGCTCTCTCTTCTTGCGGAACGGTCACGATGTGCTTGGACACGAGAGGCACGACCGTTCCCTTCGGCAGGAGCCCGCACTTGATCAGGGCGGGGGTTCGGCGCTCTTTTGAAAGAGCGCTTTCGACGCTGCTAAGCGCGAATTAGGCGTTGGCCTTGGCGGCTTCCTTCACGAGACGGGCGACCGTTTCGGAGAGCTGGGCGCCGTTGGCCTGCCAGAAGGCGAGACGTTCGGCGTTGACATGGAGACGCACGGCCTGGCCGGAAGCCATCGGGTTGTAGAAGCCGAGGCGTTCGATGAAGCGGCCGTCACGGCGGCAGCGCGAGTCGCAGACGTTGATGGAGTAGAAGGGACGCTTCTTCGAGCCGCCGCGGGCGAGACGAACGATGACCATGAGTTTTACCTCTTTGAACTTATGGATTTGTTGGAGTGGGAGGCGGCGCTCTGCCGCTTCCCTGAAAACGAGAGCGCACCCGAAAGTGCGCAGAAAGTGAATTTTACGGAATCACACCGGTGGGCGCAAGCGCTTGAGCCGAATTTTCAAGCGCCCTGCGGCGCTCGGCGCGGTTCTCCCGCGCCTCACCCAAAAAAGCCGCCGCACCGGCATGTGCTTACCGTGTGCGGCGCATCGGCATATGTTCCAGAAGGAGGCACCGACGTTCAAGAAACTTGATGTGCGAGCGGCGGCCGTTTCGGGCCGCCGCTTCGCTTTCGTCAGCCATTACGGGATGGCCCAACGCTCTTATTAGAAGCGGTGGATCATGCCGGCCATGATTTCGTAGGTCTGGGGCTTGGCGTTATACGCTTCGGTCTTGTGCTTGTAGTCGTCCTTCGTGAAGTTGGCGGCCGTGTAGAGGCTCGTGCGCTTCGAGAGGTTGTAGTCGTAGCCGACGGAGAAGTTGAAACGGCTGACCGAGTAATCCGCATCATCGATGCACTCCGCATCCATGTAGCCCGCCTGAGCCTTCGCCGTACCACCAAAGGCCGGAGCGGAGACGCCCAACGCCATACCGTAGCCTTCCATGCCGCCGTTGAAGTAGTAACCAGAGGAGTAGTCGACCTTCAAGGCATCAAAGGCGTTGGAATAGGCCGACTGAGCGCCAACCTTGTAGGCGTTGTCGAAGTACTGACCGATCGCGTAGAGCTTGACGACTTCAAAGTCGTAGGTACCACCGAGGGTCACGGTGAGCATGTCATCGTCCGAATGACCATCGCTACCCAGACTGGCGTTCGCATAGTTGATGCTGTCAACGACGCCGAGAAGGGCGAGATTGCCGGTCTTGTAGGTCGCGGCGATGCCGTAGTAGCGGTCGGTGTTCGGCTTGTTTTCGTCACCAGCGTTGTTGACGTTGTTCTTGAAGGAGTACTGCGCGTACACCGTGAACCCGGCGAAGTTGGGCGACTGATACGAGATCATGTTGTCGAAACGATCGCAACCGTTCGCCATCACATGCTTCGGGCCGACCGTGTTGCCCCAACCGGTCGAGAACGGGGAGAAGGCACCAAGGAGGCCGTACGTGCCGTTGGCGCTGGCGAGCTGGCCCATGCGACCGAAGCTGACCTTACCGAAGGAGCCTTCAAGGTAGGCCTGAGATTCACGACCGAAAAGGCGGCTCTGGAAACCGAGCGCACCGGTGTCGGCATCAAACCCGTTTTCAAGCACGAAGCCAACCTTCAGGCCATTGCCGAGATCTTCAGAACCACGGAGGCCGAAACGCGAACCGGAATTCTGGCCGGACTTCATCTGGAAGGACGAGTCATCGTCAACGCCCGTGTAGTCGGCATCGTAATGCGTGTAGTTAAAGCCATAGTCGACGAGGCCGTAGAGCGTCACGTCGGCGGCGAAAGCAGAGCCCGCAAAAGCGCCCAGAACGGCGAGCGCAGCAAGAGACTTCTTCATAATCGTTATTTCCTTTAAGGGTCACCGCTTCGCAGTCACACGAAGCGGAAAGAAACCGAAGGCGCCTGTAGGCGCGCTGTGACGAGAAAGGTAACCCTTGATTTGTCGTCCGCGCAGGGGGGGTAAACCCTATATGTCGACAGCTATTGACGGTTATCAACCCTTAACAAGAAATCATATCGAAGGTTTGATGCGTCACCGGAACGCTACAAAGCCAAAAAACGGCGTGACCCGCCTAGAGCCACGCCGTTCTTTGGGGTGTCGCGAAGGTCAGATCTTCGCCTTGATCGCCGCGATCGTTTCCGCGGCGTCGGCGACCAAGCCGTAGTCGCAGATTTCGAAGATCGGCGCTTCCGGATCCTTGTCGACCGCCACGATCACCTTGGCGTCCTTCAAGCCCGCTGTGTGCTGGATCGCACCCGAGATGCCGAAGCCCACGTAGAGTTCCGGCGCAATCATCTTGCCCGTCTGACCGATCTGCCAGTCGTTCGGGCAAAGGCCCATGTCGACCGCCGTACGGGTCGCACCCACGGCGGCGCCTATCTGGTCGGCCAGGGATTCGAGCGCGGCGAAGCCCGCTTCGTCGATCAAGCCGCGACCGCCCGCGAGGACCACCTTGGCGGAGACGAGTTCGGGACGGTCCGACGTCGTTTCCGAGTACTTGACGAAGGTGCTCGCTTCGTAGGCGCCGTCCACCATCACGGATTCGACGGGGGAAGCCTCCACCTTGGTCGGGATCGGCTCAAACGCGGTCGGGCGGATCGTGCCCACCACGACCGGGTCGGTCACCTCGACGGTCGAGAGAAGCGAGCCCGCATAGATCCCGCGCACAAACGTCTTCGGGCCCTTGACGGCCAGAACGTCCGAAACGGGGGAGACGTCCAACTTCGCGGCGACGCGGGGCATCGCGGTCTTCCCGACGGCGTTCGCGATGAAGAAGATATGCGAATAGCCTTCGGCTTCCGCCACCACGAGCTTCGAGAGCACTTCGGCGGATTCCTGCGCCAACTTCGGGGCTTCGGCGAGAAGCACCGTGCGCACGCCCTCAAGACGCGCGGCGTCTTCGGCGATGCGGGCGCATTCGTTGCCAGCAACCAGAATGTCGACCGAGTCCGTCATCTGAAGAACGGCGGAGAGCGCCTGACGGGTGGAGGGCTTCAGCGTACGGTTGTCGTGTTCGGCGATCAAAAGCGCGGTCATGACGGCTCCTTAGTGCGCACCGAGGGCGCTCTTGATTTTCGCAACGAGTTCATCCACGGAACCCACCATTTCACCGGCGCGCGCGGTCGAGGGCTGCTCGACGCCGAGCAGCTTCAGGCGCGGGGCGGCATCGACGCCCAACGTATCGAGCGCGATCGTCTCAACGGGCTTCTTTCGGGCCTTCGCCATCGCGGGGAGCGTCACGTAGCGGGGCTCCGCCAGGCGGAGGTCCGCGGTGACGACCGCAGGGAGTTCAAGCGACAGCGTCTGCGTGCCGCCGTCCGTTTCACGGGTGACGACCGCGCGGCCGTTCTCCACCGCCACTTCGCTCGCGAAGGTCGCGACCGGGCGGTCGATGAGCGCGGAGAGCATCTGCCCCACCTGGTTCGCGTCGTCGTCGATCGCCTGCTTCCCCAAGAGGATGAGGTCGGGCGACTCCTTCTCGACGATCTTCCTGAGGATCTTCGCGACGGCCAGGGGTTCGAGCGCCGCATCCGTCTCAACGTGGATGCCGCGGTCCGCGCCGATCGCCATCGCGACGCGCAGCGTGTCGAGCGCCTTCAGGGGGCCCGCCGTCACGGCGACGACTTCGTCGGCCTGCCCGGCTTCGCGCAGGCGCACGGCCTCTTCCACGGCGATTTCGTCAAAGGGGTTCATCGCCATCTTGGCGAGCTTGGTGTCGACGCCCGACCCGTCGGGGAGCGGACGAACCTTCACCTTCGCGTCGACGACGCGCTTCACGGCCACAAGGATCTTCATGGGTGTTTCGGTCCAGGGAGGTGTGTGCGGGAGGGCGGCCGCGGTCATGCGCGCTTCGGCTCCATTCATTCCGAAGCGCCGCGCGGTCGGCTTCCCCTTCAAAAAGAGAACGAAGGCTCTCAAAGAATGAGGAGAGGCCTTCGAATGTGGTGGGGATTATAACGGGGTGCCCCCTACGCCAACCTTATGCCGAAACTCAATTTTGAGAGGAACATCCGACATATGGCGACGCGTCCGGAAGGCGCCGAACCCCGCCCGCAGAAAGACTTCGGGGAGCGGATCCCGTCCGCTCCCCGAACCTTGAAATCATGCTTGTTGGGGAGGCTTCGGCCCGATTCCTCCGAGCACGCCTCAGCTCACTTCAACCGACCTCAACTGACCTCAACTGACCTCAACTCACGAAAGGCAGGAACGCCGACGAGATCGCGAGGTAGCGGGCGCCCTTCCCCAAGGCGGCCATCACGGCGCAGATGAGGGGATTGAGTCTGAGCCACCCGGCCGCGATCGGAATCGCGTCGCCGAAGAGCGGGACCCAGGTCATCAGAAGCGCGAAGTAGCCGTACTTTTTGAGCCAGGCGATCGCCTTCCCCTCTTTTTCCTTCTCGGGGATGAAGCGCCCCATGAGGTAGCCGGTCATCGCGCCGAGCGCGTTCCCCAGCGTCGCCATCCCGAGGAAGATCCAGAACTTGTCGGGGTTCCCGGTGATCGCCCCCAGGAGCACCACTTCGGAGCCGCCCGGGAGCACCGTCGCGGAGACGAAGGCGACCACGAAGACCACCCACTCCATTTGTTCGTACTGCAGGTACGGCATCAGCCAATCGATCACGGGGAAAACCTCTTTGGGGCTCAGTTTCGGGGACTCGTGAAGGATACCGGAGGTGGGTGAAACACCCGTCAAGAACCGGGGGCCGGACGGGTGATTCTGTGCAACGAAAGTTGTCGGCGGATTTCAGCCGACGTTCGCCCGAGAAGACGTGAGGCCCGGCGTCCTTCATGAACGCCGGGCCTCGGGATTTGGCCGGGGCGGAGGGCTCAGGCGAGAGCCGCCGCCCCGTCAAAACGCATCCTCGATCAGAGACGGATGCGCTTCGTCGTCGCGGGATCGAACCAGTGGACGGCCTTCGCCTCGAACGTCATCCCGGCGTCGACGCCCGCTTCGGGGAGCCACTTGCCGTTGGGTTCGCGGAAGACCACCATCTGCCCCAAGAGCTTCCCGTGGATCAGGTGGTCGGCGCCCAAGGCCTCCACCGTTTCGCAGCGGAAGTTCCCGAGACCGCCCTGCTCAACGACCGTCACCTCTTCGGGACGAACCCCCAAGACGACGTCGCGGCCCGCGAGCTGCGGAACGGGTTCGGGGAGGCAGAGTTTGAACCCGTCGTGCTCCATCGAGGCGCCGTCCGCGGAAACCACGCCGCGCACGAGGTTCATCGGGGGCGAGCCGATGAAGCCCGCGACGAACATCGTTTCGGGGTCGTCGTAGACCTCCTGCGGGGTCCCCACCTGTTCGGCGCGCCCGCCGTTCATGACGATCATGCGGTGAGCGAGCGTCATCGCCTCGACCTGGTCGTGCGTGACGTAGAGGCTCGTCGTGCGCAGGCGCCGGTGGAGCTTCTGGATCTGCAGACGCGTCTGCACGCGAAGCTTGGCGTCCAGGTTCGAGAGCGGTTCGTCGAAGAGGAAGACCGCGGGTTCGCGCACGATCGCGCGGCCCATCGCCACGCGCTGACGCTGGCCGCCCGAGAGCTGACGGGGGCGGCGCTCCAGCAGGTGCCCGAGTTCCAACATCTTCGCCGCCTCGTCGACGCGGCGGGCGATTTCTTCTTTGGGCACGCCGCGGATCTTGAGGCCGTAGGCCATGTTCTCAAAGACCGTCATGTGCGGGTAGAGCGCGTAGTTCTGGAAGACCATCGCGCAGTCGCGGTCCTTGGGTTCGAGATTGTTGACGACGCGGTCGCCGATGACGAGCTCGCCCGAGGTGATGGGTTCCAGACCCGCCACCATGCGCAGAAGCGTCGACTTCCCGCAGCCCGACGGACCCACGATGACGACGAACTCGCCGTCCGGGATGTCGAGCGTGATGCCGTGGACCACCGCCACGTCGCCGTAGGACTTGCGGATGTCCTTCAATTGAATGCCAGCCATGTTTCTTGTTCCTTATTTTTCGGTGTCCACGAGTCCCTTGACGAACCAGCGCTGCATGATCGTGACGACCAGCGCGGGCGGAATCATCGCCAGCATGGCGGTCGCCATGATGAGGTTCCATTCGTTGGCGGAGTCGCCGCCGCCGATCATGCGCTTGATGCCGATGACGATCGGGTACATGTCTTCGCTCGTCGTGACGAGGAGCGGCCACAGGTACTGGTTCCAGCCGTAGATGAACTGAATGACGAACATCGCCGCGATGTTCGTGAGCGAAAGCGGGATCAGGATCGTGAAGAAGAAGCGCATCGGGCCCGCGCCGTCCATGCGGGCGGCTTCGGCGAGTTCGTCCGGGACCGTCATGAAGAACTGACGGAAGAGGAACGTCGCGGTCGCCGACGCGATCACGGGAAGAATGAGACCCGCCCAACTGTCGAGGAGGTTGAGCGAAGCCATCACCTCGTAGGTCGGCGTGATGCGGACTTCCACCGGGAGCATCAGCGTGATGAAGATGAGCCAGAAGCAGAGCTTGCGGCCGGGGAAGCGGAAGTAGACGATCGCGAAGGCGGAGAGAAGCGAAATGAAGATCTTCCCCACCGAAATCCCCATCGCCATCACGAGCGAGACCCACATCATGCGGGCGACCGGCGCGCGCGACGCGGTGCCGCCGCCTTCCGTGAGGATCTGCAGATAGTTGTCGATGAAGTGCGCGCCGGGCAAGAGGCTCATCGGCGCCTGTTCGACCTGCACGGCCGTCTGGGTCGACGCGACGAAGGCGACGTAAACCGGGAAGACGACGATGATGACGCCCAGAATCAGGATGGCGTGCGTCACCGCATTGAGCCAAGGACGATTTTCAACCATGTTGCGTTCTCCTCAGACTCAGTAGTTGACGCGCCGCTCGATGAAGCGGAACTGGAAGACGGTGAGCGCGATCACCATCACCATGAGGATGACGGACTGCGCCGCGGAGCCGCCGAAATTCATGTTGCGGAAGCCGTCGACGAAGACCTTGTAGACCAAGATGTTCGTGTCCTGCCCCGGCCCGCCCATCGTCGTCGCGTCGACGATCGCGAACGTTTCGAAGAACGCGTAGACGACGTTCATGACGAGAAGGAAGAAGGTTGTGGGCGAAAGGAGCGGGAAGACCACCGACCAGAAGCGGCGGAAGGGACCCGCGCCGTCCATGGCCGCGGCCTCGAGGAGCGACTTCGGCACGGCCTGAAGGCCCGCCAAGAAGAAGATGAAGTTGTAGCTCACCTGCTTCCAGACGGCGGCGATGACGATCAACGTCAGCGCGTGGCCCGAGTGGACCATGTAGTTCCAGTCGAGGCCGAAGGCGCGCAACGCGTGCGAGAGCGTCCCCAACGTCGGATTGAAGATGAACATCCAAAGGACGCCCGCCACCGCGGGGGCGATCGCGTAGGGGACGATGAGGAAGGTTTTGTAGACGCCGCCCCCGCGGAGCACCCGGTCGGCGCACACGGCGAGAAGCAGGCTGATCGCAAGCCCCGAGAAGGCCACGAGCACCGCGTAGAGGATCGTGATCTTGAAGCTGGCGATGTAATTCGGATCCGCGAAGAGCTCACGGAAGTTGGCCAACCCGACGAATTCGGTCGAAAGACCGAACGGGTCCTCCATCATGACGGACTGCATGACGGCCTGACCGGCGGGCAGGAAGAAGAAGATGAAGGTGATCAGAAGCTGCGGGAGCACCAGGGCGTAGGGCAACCACCTGCTCTGAAAGACTGCTCGTTTTTCCACGTAGGGGCCTCACTCAATGGACGCGCAGGAGCTTTTGAGCGGTGCTCCTGCGCGTCGGTTTTATAAAGCTTCGGAAACGCTCAGCGGGACGTCACGCGTTCGAAGCGTTCCAGCTGCTCGTTGCCGCGGCGCACGACCGCTTCGAGCGCGGTCTTGGCGTCCTGCTTGCCGGACCAGATCTTTTCGAACTCTTCGTCCACGATCGTACGGATGTTGGGCAGGTAACCGAGACGGATGCCGCGGCTCTTTTCCGTGGTTTTGAGCATCTGCTTCACGGCGACGTCCGCACCCGGGTTCTTTTCGTAGTAGCCGCTCGCCTTGGCGATTTCAAAGGCCTTCAGCGTGACCGGGAGGTAGCCCGTACGCATGTGGTTGTCGGCCTGGACCTGCGGGTCGGAGAGGTAGTTGAAGAAGTCGGCGACGCACTTGTTTTCGGCCTCGGACTTCCCGGCCATCGCCCAGAGCGAGGCGCCGCCGAGCGCGGTGTTCTGCGGGGCATTCTCGACCCCTTCGTAGTAGGGCATCGGGAGCGTCATGAATTCGAAGTCGGCGTTGCGGCGGATGTTGGCGAGGGTCGCCGACGAGCCCATGTTGATCGCGCATTCGCCGGAGTAGAAGGTGGCGTCGGCGAGGTTCCCGCGGCCCTTGTAGACGAAGGTGCCTTCTTTGGCCATGCGGGCGAGGTTTTCGATGTGCTTCTGGTGGAGCGGCGTATTGACCGCGAGGCGGGCCTTCGGGCCGCCGAAGCCGTTGTTCAAGGTCGCGTACTCGACGTTGTGCCAGGTCGAGAAGCTTTCGAGCTGCGTCCAGCCCACCCAGCTCGTCGTCATCGGGCAGGCTTCGCCGGCGGCTTTGAGGGCCTTCGCGGCGGCTTCGACCTCAGCCCAGGTCTTGGGGAGCTTCTCGGTTTCGGTGGGAAGACCCGCCTTCTTGAACTTCGTCAGGTTGACGTACATGACCGTCGTCGACGAATTGAAGGGGAAGCTCATCATGCGGCCGTCGGGCGTCGCGTAGTAGCCGTAGACCGCGGGGATATATTCGTCCGGGTGGAATTCGTACCCGGCCTTCGCCATGATGTCGCCCACCGGAACCACGGCGCCCTTCGAGAACATCATCGTGGCGGTGCCGACTTCGAAGACCTGGAGGATGTTGGGGGAGCGGCCCGCGCGGTGCGCGGCGATGCCGGAAGTCATCGTCTGATCGTAGCTCCCCTTGTAGGTCGGAACGATCTTGCAGGCCGTCTGGCTCTTGTTGAAGTTGTTGGCCGTGTCCTGGACCCAGTCGCCGAGGGTGTTGGCCATGGCGTGCCACCACGTGATTTCAACGGGGGCGGCCTGAGCGGCCATCGTGGCGGCGGCGAGGCCGGCCAGCGCGAAATGCTTCAACATCATGGAATCTCCATAGAGGACGGCCCCGCGGAAGCGGCGCGCACCGGGCCTCCCCTCCTGGGGAAATCGGTCCGACGCCGGGAGAAAAAATGCGCACTCCGGGGCCGGAGCCCGCGCATCTTCGGTCGGTGAATGGGGATGGATCGGCCGCATTCTGCGCGCGCCTACGCGCGCAGAACGCAACCGACAGGGATCATAGGGAAAACGCATTAGGCGTGTCCATACGCCAAAAGTGGAAAATTTTGTTTCCGGCCTACCTTCAGCGGAACATGGCCTTCATTTCGAGCGTGCGCGCGATGGCCGCGCCGACGGCTTCGTCCATCATCGCGTCGATGTCGCGCGCGTTCATGACGGCCAAAGCGCGGGCGGTCGTGCCGCCCTTGCTCGTCACCTGTTCGCGCAGCTCTGAAAAGGGCTTCCCGGAGGCTTCGGCGAGAAGCGCCGCACCCTTCACCGTCCCCAAGGCGAGCGCCTTGGCGTCGGCTTCGGGCATGCCGCGGCGCACCGCGGCGGCCTGGAGCGCCTCCATGAAGCGGAAGACGTACGCGGGACCCGAACCGGGAATCGCCCCCACGAGGTCGATGTCCCCTTCCTTCGCGACGCGCACGACCCGACCGACGGCGGAGAGAACGAACTCCGCCGCTTCGGCGTGCTCGGGAGCGATGCCTTCGGGGACCCAGAGGCCCGTCACGCCCTCCCCCACCATCGCGGGGGTGTTGGGCATGGAGCGGATGAGGGGGTAGCCCGAGAGCCATTCGGCGTAGGCCGCGGACTCGATCCCAGCAGCGATCGTGAGCGCCGCGCCCTTGGGGTTCAGGAACGCCTTCACGGGTCCCAGCGCATCCTTCATGCCCTGGGGCTTCACCGCCAAGACGAAGAGGTCGCACGCGGTGATCCAGTCGCCGGGCGCCTCGTGGGTCTTCGCGCCCAAAGCGGCGAGGCGTTCGAGCTTCGCCGGATTGTGGTCCACGACGTGAATGACGGGCGCATCGTCCAAACGCAGCAGCCCGCCGATGATGGCGCCGGCCATGTTGCCGCCGCCCAGGAATCCGATCGTTCTCATCCCCAATCTCCTATGTTCAGTGGGGTCTCAATGTTTGCCGTAGTCGCGCGCGCCGAAGATGGCGCTCCCGACGCGCACCTGGGTGCTCCCCGCGGCCACCGCGGGCTCGATGTCGGCGCTCATCCCGAAGGAGAGCGTGTCGAGCTCGGGACGGCGGGCGCGGGCCTCGTCCCAAAGGCGGCGCATGCGCGCGTACGTTTCGGGGCCGGCGTCGGGCGACGGGATCGCCATCAGACCGCGAAGCCGGAGGTTGGGGAGCGCCGCGACGGCGTCCATGAAGGCGGGGAGCTCTTCGGGCGAAACGCCCGACTTCGTCGCTTCGCCGTCCAAATTCACTTCGACCGTCACGTTGATGGGCGGCATCCCTTCGGGGCGCTGCGCGGAGAGGCGCTCCGCGATGCGGAGCCGATCGACCGACTCCACCCAGTCGAAGCGCTCCGCGACGATGCGGGACTTGTTGGCTTGAAGGGGCCCTATGAAGCGCCACTCGAGGTCGAGGTGCGCGAGCGCGTCGATCTTCGCCGCGGCCTCCTGGACGTAGTTTTCGCCGAAGGCGCGTTGGCCGAACGCCGCGCAGGCCGCAATCGTCTCCGCGGGGAAGGTCTTCCCCACGGCAAGGACCGCCACGGATCCTTCAGGCCGTCCTGCGGCGCGCTCCGCGGCGCGCACGCGCTCCACCACCTTGCGGTAGCGCTCTTCCAGCGTCATTCCTCACTCCAAAACAGGCTTGCGGGCGGACGGCGAAGACCTCTTTTCGTGAAGACGAGGGCCGTCCGGTTTGATCCAAATCATAGAGCAAAGCGAAAGAGGCCGTTGAGGATCACGTTTTGAGGCCTTTCGATTTTGATCCAGAACTTTTCGGAAGTCGTTGATTCTCATGTATTTTTGTTTGGCGTTTCGACTTCCAGAGGATCATGCATTCCTTCTTTTTTCAAACTGATACTTTACCTCAGCATTTCCCGCACCTCAACGAATCCGCTTGTTGACAAGTGGGCCGAAAAGAAGACTCAGGATCAACATTCACCGGCGCCATCACGAACCTTTGAGACTAGGTCTCGAGACGAATCCGAACACGTTTTCGGGTTTTCGCACTTCATTTTGGGTTTGATTCTTCGAGGTTCGTCATCATGTCCGCCCGTACCGCCACGCTCTCCGCGATCCACACGCTTCCTCTGCCCGGGCTTCCCGGCATTCCGCTTCCCTCCGTCCCCTTCGGGTTCGGGAAGAAGGCGGAAGAAGACCGCCTCCCCGTCGCCGATCCCGTCATCCGCGAGATGCTGGGCGGGGGCTTCCCGAAGGGTGAGTTGGTTGAACTCCTCACGATGACGGAAGCTTCGGGTGAACTCTCCCTCATCCTCCCCGCGGTCGCTTCCCTCGGGCGCGCCTTTTGGGTGCTCCCCGGCGTCGAATTCTTCACGCCCTGCGCTCCGGCGATGGAAGCCTGCGGGCTCGTCCTCACCGAACAGCTCTTCGTGACACCCGCCGCGACGGAAGAAGCCTACTGGGCGGCGGAGCGCGCCGTCGCCGAAGGGACCTTCGGCGCGGTGGTCGCGTGGTTGAAGCCCCTCTCCCCGGAAGAAGACCGCCGCGCCATGCGCCGCTTGGCGCTTGCCGCCCGCACGTCCGGCACGACCGTCTTCGTCGTGCGGCCGCTCAACCTCTCCGGCACCGCCACGAACGCCGATCTGCGCGTGGCGCTCTCGCCTGCGGCCGACGGTGAGACGCGCGTGCGCGTCACCCGCGCCGGGTTCCTCGCCCGCACGGAAACCGCGGTCGTGCGGCTTTCGCCCCTCTCCTCGCTCTCCCCGCTCACCGAGCCTTCCGCGCCCGTCGGCAAGGTCCGGCCCTTCCGTCCGACGCATTCGACGCACCCGACCGATCCGTCCACGCCGGACAACGCCGCCTGACCTCAGCCGAACGACAGCGACCACAAGAAGAACAGGAAAAGAAGGAGAAGAACATGACGACCAACACCGCAACCCCCGCCGTCCCCGCAACGGCGAACCTTCACCTCCACCTCCAGGGGCTTCTCTTTGCGGACGCGCCCGCCCCCGCCGCGCGTCCCGCGGCCCGCCACGACGGACGGGTGATCTGGGGCGTGAACGACGCGGCGAAGCGCCTGGGGCTGCGCCCCGGGGAATTGGCCGTCAACGCCGTCCGCCGCGTCCCCGAAGTGATCCTCGACCGGATCGACCCGGACGCGGGGCGCGACCTCGCGCTCTGGGCGGCGAAGCTCGCCGCTGCGATCCTCCCCGCCTACGTCGTGAGGCTGATCGGGGTCGAGCCCGACGAAGCGCACTTGACCGTGACGCCCGCCCCCAGTCCCGAACGGCAGGCCGTGTTGGTGGCGCGGCTTTGCGCCGCAGGTATCCGGGCGGTGCCGTCCGAAACCCAGATCGCCCATCACGACGCGACGGTCGTCTCGGTCTTCACGCCCGTGCGCCTCACGCTCCCGCAGCCCGCCGCCGACCCGCAGCGTTGGCGCCGCGCGGTGGAGCGGCTCCTGGCGCTTCACATGCTGACGCGCGGACTCGGCTCCGCGCAGACCGAAGAGCCCCTGCCGCACCTTCAACTGGTGCTTGGGGCCGAGAGCGGCCGCACGTACCGCGCGCCCGCCGTCACGCACGCCGACCCGGGCGCGCTCCTTTCCGCCGCCTACGGGATGGAACCCTTCGGGCGCGTGAAGACGGTTGCGCTCGACGTGACCGAAGCGCCCGAATGGAACGACGCCGCCGAACCCGCCGACCCTTTCATCGGGATGCTCTCGGGGCGGTTGGGAGCCTCGGACGTCTTCCGCCTCGGGGTGACGCCTGAGGGCGCGACCCGGCGCGAAGCCGTCACCGCAATGGCGCCCGCGTCCGAACGACTCGCCGCACCCGAAACGGGGTCCCATGCATCCACCCCGCACGCCGCGCTCTTTGAGGCGTCCGCGCCTCTGAAGCTGCGGCGCCTCTGGTGGGAGGGGCCGCTCACGATCGAAACGCAGACGGGCGACGACGCGCTCGCGCGCAACCCGTCGGGACTCCGCGTGGTGCTGAAGCGCGACGGCGACGGGTGGCTTCTCCTCGGGCGGTGCGCGTAGGGCGGTCATCGTCCCGGGCGGTTTCCTGAAGGTTCAGGGACGGTTCCCCACTTCCTCATGACGCCGCGGTGCGGTCGGAAGACCCGCCGCGGCGAACGTTCAGGCGATCCGCATCTTCGGCCGTCCCCATCCTTCCTACCGACCGTGGCTACCTCCTTTGGACGGTGCTCAGGTTTCCGGGGAGGCACAGGGCACGGCGTAGAATGAACGCTCCCCCAATTCCCTCCGGCCGCGACAAGATGAAGCCGGAGCTTCCGACACCGATGTCCGACGTTCTCCTTCACAGCTGCTGCGCACCCTGTTCGAGCGCGATTCTCGAATGGCTCCTGAAGAACGGCCGCAAGCCGACCGTCTTCTACTTCAACCCGAACATCTTTCCCGAGGCCGAATACCTCCTCCGGAAGAACGAGGCGAAGCGCTGGTGCGAGAAGTTGGGCGTCCCCTTCGTCGACGGCGACTACGACCACGATCTCTGGCGCCGTGCCGTGAAGGGGTTGGAGAACGAACCCGAGCGCGGCCGCCGCTGCCGCGT
>NZ_JH605000.1:18651-33953 GCF_000250875.1 Sutterella parvirubra YIT 11816
GAGCGCGGCCGCCGCTGCCGCGTCTGCTTCGGCGTGCGCATGGAGGCGACCGCCCAGATGGCCGAAAAGCTCGGCATCCCCTCCTTCACGACGACGCTTGCCGGAAGCCGTTGGAAGCGCCTGGAGCAGATCCGCGAAGCCGCGCTCGAAGCGGCGGAGCGCCACCCCGGCACGAGCTACTGGGACATGAATTGGCGAAAGGGCGGCCTGCAGCAGCGCCGCGGCGAGATCATCGCCGAAGAAGGCTTCTACAACCAGCTCTGGTGCGGCTGCGAATTCTCGATGGGGCATCTCGCCACCCGCGACCCGATGGAGCTCCCCGAGCACGTCCGGCACCTCATCCCGATGCGCCCGCCTGCGGCCGAAGCAGAAAACGCCCAAGAAGAATGCCGGCCGGACGACGCCGACCAAGGCTCGACGGAGCCCAAGCCCAAGTGCGGCGCCTGCGGCGGTTGAGAAGACCAAGATCGACCACTCACGACCACTCTCGGCCGTCCGAAGGGGCCTCCGGGCCCCGCTGAAAACCACAAGAAGACCGGCCGCCACCCTCGGGCGGCAAAAACGAAGAAAACACCATGGACACCAGCACCGCCAAAGTCCTCTCCTTTGCGATCTTCATCGCGCTGGGGTACGTGCTACGCCGCACGGAAATCTTGAAAAGCGAAGCCTTCCACGCCATCAGCGGGCTCGTCATGTGCGTGACGCTCCCCTGCGTGGTGTTCGTGGGGCTGAACGGCGTCTCGATCTCGGGCCCGATGATCTGGGTCGCGGGGTTGGGCTTTCTCTCGAACGTCCTGCTCCTTCTCTACGCGCGCATGCTCACCATGCGCCACGCCGACGCGGACAAGAAGGCCTTTGAGCACCTCAACCTCTGCGGCTTTTCGATCGGGCCCTTTGCGATTCCCTACATCCAGGCGTTCTTCCCCGGGACGGGGCTCCTCACCGCCTTGATCTTCGACGTCGGCAACTGCGTGATGAGCGCGGGCGGGACCTATGCGGTGGTGGCGGCGCAGAAGGAGAACACGAAGTGGACGGAGGGCGTGAAGCTCATCGCCTCGAAGCTCGTCCGCTCGGGGCCGACGCTCGCGTTCGTCTTCATGACGATCCTCTATCTCTTCGGCCTCACGCTCCCCGACGCCGTCATCACCTGCGCGCAGGTGGGCGCATCCGCCAACACCTTCCTCTGCATGATCATGATCGGCGAGTCGGTGACGTTCGCCTCCGACCCGAGGATCCTCAAGCGCCTCTTCGGCCTTTTGGGAAAGCGCTTCGTCGTGCAGATCCTCTTGGCCGCAGCCTTCTACTACCTCCTTCCCTTCGAGCACGAAGTGCGCGTGGCGCTCGCCCTGGTGGCCCTGAGCCCCATCCCCGCGATGAACCTCATCTACACAGCGAAGTTGAAGGGCGACATCGGTCTCGCCGCCAACCTCAATTCGATGAGCGTCGCCGTCGCGATCATTTCGATGTCGGTGCTGATCGCCTTCATCGGGTGACGGCCGCACCGCCGGCGCGGGGTTTCGCCGGGGCCCGAAAAGTGCGCGTTTTCCCGCACGATCGGGCCCCGTCACGTATGATGGACCGACAATCCCCGCCGTACCCGGCCACCGAAGTGCTCCGCATCTTCGGGGACCGAGTCCCCTGCGACAAGGAAAAGGGCACATGCGCGAACGCTTCCATCTTCACTACATCGACGGCCGTTGGACGCCGTCCGCCTCCGGCGAGACGCTCCCCGTCATCAATCCCGCCGACGGCACGACCGTCGCCCGGATTCCTGCGGGCGCGCCCGAAGACGCGGACCGGGCGGCGGAAGCCGCCGCCCGCGCCTTTCCCGCGTGGAGTGCGCTCAAAGTCGAAGAGCGCGTGCGCTTCATGTCGCGGCTTCGCGATGAGCTCACGGCGCGCCGGGAATTGATCGCCGACCTCGAGGTCGACGAACTCGGCAGCCCCGCGGACTATGCGCTCCGCAAGCACTGCGACTACCAGATCAGCCGCATCGACGCCTACGTCGAGGGGGCGCTCACATTGGCCCGCGACGACCGCAACGGTCTCGAAGGCCGCACGGAGGGCGCCTACGTCTGGCGCGAACCCATGGGGGTGGTCGCCGCGGTGACGCCCTGGAACTACCCGCTCGGCCAAATCATTCAGAAGATCATCCCCGCGTTGCTGATGGGTAACACGGTGGTACTCAAACCTTCGACCTTGGCGCCGCTCACCGCCGCGGTGCTCATCGACGCTGCGGAAGCGGCGGGCTTCCCCGCAGGGGTTCTGAACCTCGTGCAGGGGCGCGGGAGCGTCCTGGGCGAAAGGCTCACCCGCCACCCGTTGGTCGACATGGTGTCCTTCACGGGGTCGACCGAGGTCGGCCGCGCCATCGCGCGGGCCGCGGCGGAAGCGCCCAAGAAGACGGCGTTGGAACTCGGCGGGAAGTCCCCCGCGATCTGGCTCCCGTCGGCGCCCGCCTACACGGGCGCCGTGCTGAAGCTCTTCGAGAGCATCTTTTTGAACGCCGGGCAGACCTGCACCGCGCTCTCGCGCGTGCTCGTGCCCCGAAGCCGCCTCAATGAAGCCCACGCCGCCATGAAGCTGGGGCTGGAGCGCTTCCCCGTCGGGCATCCGCGCACGCCCGGCGTCAAGGTGGGACCGCTCTGCGGGGAACGTCAGTACGAAAAGGTGAAGGCCTACATCGAACTTGGCCTCCAAGAGGGTGCCGAGCTTCTCGCGGGCAAGGTCCCCGAGAGTTTTGATGCCGCCCGCGGCTGCTTCGTCGAGCCCACGATCTTCACGAACGTGCGCCCCGACATGCGGATCGCGCAGGAAGAAATCTTCGGGCCGGTCCTCTGCGTGATTCCGTACGACACCGTCGACGAAGCGGTTGAGATCGCCAACGGCACCCCCTACGGGCTCTCCTCTGCGGTCTTCGGCCCCGACGAGGAGGCGCTCGCGGTCGCGCGCCGCATCCGCGCCGGGAACGTCTTCATCAACAACGCGCCCCGCGACGTGAGCGCGCCCTTCGGCGGCTACAAGCAAAGCGGCATCGGGCGCGAGAGCGGCGTCGAGGGACTCCTCGAATTCACGCAGACGAAGAGCGTCTTTCACCGTTGGTGAACCTCCGCTCCCTCGGGTAATCCCGAGGGAGCGCCGCTTTGACGCCGAATGACGGGCGGGCGCATCATTTTCTTTCCTGAAACAACGACCGTCATCCGCCGCCACGCACGCTTCTCCCTTAGAGAGGAAGGCGGCCTGAAGGCGAGCAGAACGCCCCCGTCATCATGAGCATCACCTGGATCCTCCCCGTCTCCCTCGTCCTCATCGTGGTGCTGATCCGCAGGAAGATTCCGATCGGCCTCTCGATCCTCGCGGGCGGCTTTCTCATGTGGGCGACGCTCGGCGGGACGTTCCTCAACCTCTGGGAGGCGGTTCTCGCCACGGTCGAAAAGCCCCGCACGTACGATCTGCTTTTCGCCCTCTACTTCGTGATGTGCCTGGAGATTCAGCTCCGGCGCTCGGGAACGCTTCAGGGGATGGTGGCGGCCTTGAACCGGATCTTCCACTCGACCAAGGTGACGATCGCCTCGATGCCGGCCTTCCTCGGGCTCCTCCCTTCGATGGGCGGCGCACGCTTTTCGGCCCCGATCGTCGAGCAGGCCTGCAAGGGACATGAAGTGCCCGCCGAGAGCAAGGCCGCGATCAACTTTTGGTTCCGCCACATCTTCGAATTCTGCAACCCGATCATTCCGGGGATGCTGCTCGCGTGCGGGATCGTCGGGATCCACATTTCGGACCTCGCCGTGCACCTCTTCTGGCTCACGGTCTTCGCCTACGCGGCCGGGTGGTTCATCCTGGTGCGCCCGCTCAAAATCCACGAACCCGAGCGCACGCCCATGAGCTCGGAGGACCGCAGGAAGTACGCGCTCGACATCACGCTCGCCTTTCTGCCGATCTTTGCCAACATCTTCCTCATGATCGCGTTCGGCCTCCCCGCCGCGGTCTCGATGGGGATCGTGGTGGCCGGCATGGTGCCCGTCCTCATGATCTTCCACCGCAAGGTCGACGTGGGCGAAATCGTGAAGGGAGCTTTCGACTGGCGGCTGCTTCTCAACATCGTCGCGATCTTCTACTTCATCGAGATCCTGACGGCGTCGGGGATCATCGACCAGATCACGGCGATGTTCCGCGCCATGCCCTTCCCCGTGCCGGTAATCCTCACGATGACGAGCTTCGTCATCGGGATCCTCACGGGGCTGAGCCAGGGCCACGTCGCCATGGTGATGCCGATCGTCGCGGCGCTGGCGCCGGGCGACCTGATCCTGACCGGTGCGGTGCTGGTCTTCGGCGTCGCGGGCCAGATGATCACGCCCACCCACGTCTGTCTCACGATCACGGTCGACTACTTCAAGTCGGACTTCCTGAAGACCCTCATCCCGATCGTCATCCTGGAGGTCATTCTGCTCACCGTCTTCACGGCGTGGACGCTCGTGTCGACGGGATATTTCGCCTGAACCGCCGAAAGCCGGGAGAGGCGGCCATGCTCGAATCCTTCACCGTCCGCAACTTCCGCTCGATCAAGGAAGCCACGCTCTCGCTCACCTTTGCCGAACGCCGCGCGCCCGCCGGCTTCCGCACGATGGAGAACATTCCGTTCGTGCAGGTCGGCAAAACCCCGCGCGACCGCCTCGTCACCGCGATGGCGCTCTACGGCCCGAACGGCTGCGGCAAGAGCGCCCTCATCCGCGCCGCCCACACGCTGCGGGACACCGTGCTCGACGGTTGGTACGCGGACCGCTACGAACCCAACCTGCTCGTGAGCGAACTCTGGGGCAAACCTTCGGAGTTCTCGATGACCTTTTGGCAGGACGGCATCCGCTCTACGTACGCGCTGAGCATCGACGCGGAAGGCATCGTCGCGGAATCCCTCACCGCCGACGGCCGCCTCGTCTTCGCGGTCGAGAATGCGGAGCTCACGGCGTTCAACGAAAAGCTCCCCGACAATCCCACCTTGGAGGAGGTCGAAGAGCTGTTCCGAACCGAGGCGGTTCATGACCGCACGAAGCGCCAAGTCCTCACGTTCATCGACGCCTTGTACTACAAGCTCGACCGTCGGAGCCGGATCAGTGCGGCCGTGGACTTCTTTTTGGAAGAGCTCGCGGTCGTTGAAAAGGAGGATCTCTCCGATTTTCTCCCGGGACTGAAGGCGTTGGCCTTCTCCGTGGACGATCCCGATGCGTTCGCACGGCTCCGCGGTGCCGGAGACATGGTCCGGCGACGGCTCCGCCAGCTCGACATCGACCTTCAGGACTTCGAGTACGGTCAGGAGATCTTTGAAACGGTGCCGACCGAAGGGTTGGACGGCCTCACGACCGTCCAAGCCGGCGACGACAAGGCGCCCGTGCGGTGGTTTTGGCAGGAGGAGTCCGACGGAACGAAGCGCCTGATCGGGCTCTTGGGCTTTCTCCTCTCCGCCCTGGAGGAAGGCAAGACGGTGTTGGTGGACGACCTCGACGCGTCGACGCACGGTCTTCTCGTCATCGAGCTCGTGCGCCTCTTCAAGGAGCGGCGCCTCAACAAGACAAACGCCCAGATCATCTTCACGCTCCACAACACCCACCTTCTCGACGCGGGGCTCCTGCGGGTCTCCGAAATCGCGACCATGAGGCTGATCGACTGCCGCGGCACGGAAATCCAGCGTCTTTCGGCCGTACCGGGCATGGAGAAGGGGCCGAACCCCTGCCGCAACGGTGAGATCCGGCGACGCTACCTGCGGGGCGACTTCGGCGGAATTCCGTCGGCCTTTCTCTGAGTCGCCCGCCCCTCAAACCCGCCCCGGCTTAAGCCTGAGGTCGGCAACCGGGTGATAAAATTCGCAAACCTTTTCCGACCGGCCTCGCTCTGAGGCCGGTTCCATTCTCAGACCACAGAAGTCGTCATGAAAGAAATCCGCACCCGCATTGCGCCGAGCCCCACGGGCATGATGCACCTCGGCACCGCGCGCACCGCCATCTACTGCTGGGCCGTCGCCCGTCACTTCGGCGGCAAGTTCCTCCTCCGCATCGAAGACACCGACCAGGTCCGCTCGACGCAGGAGGCCGTGCAGGTGATTCTGGACGGCATGCGCTGGCTCAACCTCGACTACGACGAAGGTCCCATCTACCAGATGGACCGCTTGGACCGCTACAAGGAAGTCGTCGACGAGATGCTCAAGGACGGCCGCGCCTACTACTGCTACGCGACGCCCGAAGAGCTGAACGAAATGCGCGAAGCGCAGAAGGCCCAGGGTCTGAAGCCCCGCTACGACGGCCGCTGGCGTCCCGAAAACTGCGTCGGCAAGCCCATCCCCGAAGGCGTGCAGCCTGTCGTGCGCTTCCGCAACCCGGACAACGGCGCCGTCACGTGGAACGACGCGGTCTACGGCCCGATCACGGTCTCGAACGCTGAGCTCGACGACCTCATCATCATGCGCAACGGCATCCCCACCTACAACTTCGCCGTGGTGGTGGACGACTGGGACATGAAGGTGAGCCACGTCATCCGCGGTGCGGACCACATCAACAACACGCCGCGCCAGATCAACATCTACACCGCGTTGGGCGCCGAAGTGCCGGTCTTCGCGCACCTGCCCTTGATCAACGGTCAGGACGGCCAGAAGCTCTCGAAGCGCCACGGCACGGTCTCGGTGCTCGAGTACGAACGCCAGGGCTACCTCCCCGAAGCGATCTTCAACTACTTGGCCCGCCTCGGCTGGGGTCACGGGAACATGGAAAAGTTCACCCGCGACGAACTCGCCAAGGTCTTTGAGCTCGCCGACTGCTCGCGTGCGGCCGCCCGCATCGACTGGAAGAAGCTCGAATGGCTGAACGGCCAGTACATGAAGGAAGCCGACGACGAACGTCTGGCCACGCTCGTCGCCCCGCGCATCGAAGCCCGCGGCGGCAAGGTCGAAGGGGGCCCGTGCCTCAAGCAGGTCTGCGGCCTTCTGAAGAACCGCGCCACGACCCTTGAGAAGTTGGCCGAGAACGCCCTCTTCTTCTACGTCGAACCCAAGGTCGACGCCGAACAGGCCGCGGCCGCGTTGGCGGACGGCGGCCGCGAAGCGCTCGCGCTCTTCGGTGAAAAGCTCGGCAAGCTCGCCGACATGACCCCGGAAGCCGTCTACGGCATCATCCAGGAAGTCATGGCCGAGCGCGAAATCGGGATGAAGATCCTCGCGACGCCGCTTCGCGTCTGCGTGTGCGCGGCCGAGCGCACGCCTCAGATCGACGTCACGCTCTGCCTCATCGGCAAGGACGAGGTTCTGAAGCGCATTGCGGCCACTCTCGGCTGATTTTTGATTCAGCGCAACCTGCGCCCTGCGCCGGATACGCCCGACGCGCGGCGCAGGCGTAAGATTGGATCTCGTACCGCATGACGTCCCCATCGTCTAGCGGCCTAGGACAGCAGCCTCTCACGTTGTTAACAGGGGTTCGATTCCCCTTGGGGACGCCAACACACTTCCTCCGCTTGGGAAGTGACGGCAAAAGAGAAGAAGCCTCGACGACCGGTCGGGGCTTTTCGTTTTTCCCGGGCATGAAAAGGCCGGGACTTCGCCCGGCCTCCGCGTCGGTCACGCTTCGTCGGCCTTAGCGGCCTTCCCGGCCTTCTCCGCCGCCGACCACATTCGGAAGGGCCGGACCGAGAGTTCGCTGTTGTAGTAGCGGGGAACGCCCGTCACCTCCGCGCCCAGCCACGCCGGGCGCTCGAACGCTTCGTCGGGGGACGTCAATTCCACTTCCGCGACGACGAGTCCGGCGTTCTCACCCTCGAAGACGTCCACTTCCCAGACGTGCGCCCCGACGGGGACGCGTCGGCGCGTCTTCTCCACGACGCCCGGCACCATGGCGAGCATCGCGCGGGCCTCGTCCGCGGGGATCCCGTACTCAAATTCCGGGCGCGAGAGGCCGTCGCCGCGGCCCTTTACGGTGAGCCAGGCGTGCCCGCCCGAGACGCGCACGCGCACCGTGGCGGCGTCGCCCCTCGCGAGGTAGCCCTGCGCCATGGGTTGAGGCACCGCCCTCTCCCACGCACCCGGCTTCACCAGGAATTTGCGTTCGATCTCAACGCCCATTCTTCACTCTCTCTCAAATCCCGCCCGCAAGGAGCGCCAGGACGCCGCCCCCGAGGCGGCGGTTCGCCGCCTGCGGCGCGCGGCGCACCGCGCGGCGCGGCGTGCGGCTCTCGGCCTTCCGGAGCGTCACGGAACCGTCCGCACCCACGGCGAACTCCACGCTGGATTCGCCACCCTCCAAGCCCAGCAGCTCACGAATTTCCTTCGGAATGGTGACCTGGCCCTTGACCGTCAGACGATGCTGCATCTTCAAATACTCCTCTTTAGCCGTCTTCGACACCGTGTCGGGCGCGGCAATCCGGAAAACAAATCCGCCCATGACTATCTTTCGTACCCCAGGGACGCGGGCATGAAAAAACCTCCCGCGTCCGATGTTCGACTGCGAGAGGTTCCGTCAGCGTCGCGGCGCCGCCCCGGAAAAAAGGCGTCGTCTCACGACGTGTCCCGTTTCTTTGCCGGCACCGCGTGCCGGCCACATCCGCTCAATGAAGAGCTTTCCACCTTGCCCGGGAAGGCAGGTTGGCGTGGGGAGAGGACCCCACCTCGCAATGTCGCACGAGGTCCATTCTAGGGGCAAGTACGGACGGTCGTGGGCAGTCATACCGCAAACGCGGGATGAGAAAGCACCTAACGTCCTCATCCGATGACCATCCTGGACTCATCCGGGACTCGTCCGGGGCTCCCCGGAACAGCTCCCGCCACCTCTTCCGGCTCTCCCGACGGATGCGCGGGGCGAAGAAAAGGGAGGCATCCTCGGTGGGATCCTCCCTCTTTCCTTTCCTGCGCTTTCCAGAGCGGCTTAGTCGGCCTTGGGCGCTTCCGCGGACTCTGCGGCTTCCTTGGCTTCAGGAGCCTTGGCGGGCTCTTCGGCAGCCTTCGGCGCCTTCTTCGCGCGGGGCTTCGTTTCGATCTGAACGAGGGGCTCCTCGGCTTCCGCCGGCTTCGCCGTCTTCCTGGGGCGGCGCGGGCGGCGGGGCTTTTCAGCCTTCTTGGCTTCTTCAGCCTTTTCGGCTTCCAACGCGTCGGCCGCCTTCACCGCGGCGGGCACGGTTTCGATCTGTTCGAGCTTGGGCTCGTCCTGCGCGGGGGCGGGAGCGGCTTCAGCCGTTTCGACGACCGCCGGGGCGGCCTGTTCGACCTGTTCGGCCTTTTCAGCCTTGGGGGCTTCAGCGGCGGCGCGGGCGGCCTCGGCCGCCTCCGCCGCCTTCTTGGCGGCGAGCTCGGCTTCCTGCTGAGCTTTGAGTTCCGCTTCCTTCTGGGCGGCCGCGGCGGCTTCCGCCTCGCGGCGACGGCGTTCCGTGCTGCGCTCGAACATGAAGCCCCCGAGAAGCGCCGCCACGGGGCGCTTCTTTTCGCGGCGCTCGAGGTACGCGGGCTGCGGGGCGGCGGCGCGCTCCTGACGGGCGCTGCGCTCGACGTAGGGCATGTCGAAGAGCGGATCGCGGTGACGGTGCGCGGGCGGCACGTAGGCACGGGCGCGCTCGCGGGCGAGGCGTTCGTCCTCGGGGGTGTCGACGCGGTCGACGTTCTGGTTCCTGCGGAAGGCGTTGCGGCGGCCGCGCGCCATGGGCTCGACCGAGACCGGCTTGAAGGTCTGTTTCGTGAGCTTCTCGATCGCTTCGACCAAGCGGGCGTCGCCCGGGGTCGAGAGCATCACCGCGACGCCCTTCGAACCGGCGCGGCCCGTGCGGCCGATGCGGTGCACGTAGTCTTCCGCGCTGTAGGGGACGTCGTAGTTGATGACGAAGGGGAGTTCCTTGATGTCGAGGCCGCGGGCGGCGACGTCGGTGGCGACCAAAACGTGGATCGCGCCCGACTTGAAGCCGTCCAACGCGACCTGACGCTCTTCCTGCGTCTTGTCGCCGTGAATGGCGTCGGCGTTGATCCCGACGCGCTCCAGCGTCCTCGCGAGGCGTCGGCAGGTGATCTTGGCGTTCACGAAGACGAGCACCTGCGTCAAGGGGCCGCCTTCGGGGCCGCGCGTACGCAGCATGTCGATCAGAACGTCCGTCTTGTCGCGCTCGGTGACGGCGAGGAGCTCCTGCGTCACCGTGGCGGCCGTCTGGTTCTGACGCGCCACCTTGATGACGGCGGGATCGGGCTTCAAAAAATTCTTCGCGAGCTTCGTGATCTCTTCCGAGAAGGTCGCCGAGAACATCAGGCTCTGGCGGGTCTTGGGAAGAAGCTGCAGGATCCGCGAGATGTCCGGCAGGAACCCCATGTCGAGCATGCGGTCGGCTTCGTCCAGAACGACGATCTCAACCTGCGAGAGGTTGACGCTCTTCTGCGCAACGTGGTCCAAGAGGCGGCCCGGGGTGGCGGTCAGGACCTCGATCCCGCGGCGGAGCATGTCCGCCTGCGGACGGATGTCGACGCCGCCGTAGACGACGCCCACGCGAAGGGGCGTGTCGGCCGCATAGGCCGTGAGGTTGTCGGAGACCTGGTCCGCGAGCTCACGCGTCGGCGTGAGAATGAGCGCGCGCACGGGGTGGCGCGCCGGGGACATCGAGGTGTTCGCCTTCGGGAGGATGCGCGCCAAAAGCGGCAGACCGAACCCGGCCGTCTTGCCGGTACCCGTCTGCGCCGCGCCCATCACGTCCCCGCCTTTCAGAACGACGGGGATCGCCTGCGTCTGAATCGGCGTGGGTTCGCTGTAGCCCATGCGGGCGATGGCGGAGAGAATGCGGGGGTCGAGACCGAAGGATTCGAACGATGTCATCAGCAGGCTTGACGCGCCCGGGAGACCTCCGGCGGGCCGGTTCCCTCATTCGCGGAAACGGGGTCGCCGAGATCGGCCGAACGTTGGAAGACGTAATGAAGAATGGGGAGTGGTAGGCCCGCTGGGGCTCGAACCCAGGATGCACGGATTATGAGTCCGCTGCCTTAACCGACTTGGCTACAGGCCCACTCGCTTGATCGATGTTGATCGAAGCGGGTAATTGTACCCGATATGGCTGAGGGCCAAAAACCTGCGGCGGAAAGAATTGTCCGGACGGTCCGGACGTTGCGGACATGTCGGACATTGCGACCGGTCCGACGGGCAGGCAGACCCGCTCCTTCCCGCTCCCGCTTCACCGGCATGCGGGCTGTTGGCGGCCGTCGTATGATGAAAGCTCATCACCACCCATTGGAGACCGCCATGACGCGCACCCCTCGTTCATGGGAACTCAAGGCGCTCGAAGAGCGCTTCGCCTCGGACCACGCCGCGTCGGGAAGGCCACGCTGTTGCGTGAATTCTTCCGGGGAAAGAGAGGTGCCTGCTTCACGGGGCTTGAAGGCGGCGCGCAGACGAACCTCCGGGGCTTGAGCGCCGCCCTTTTCTCGGGCTTCGGCTTCAGCCCTCCCTACGGCGTCTTCCTCAGTTTCGAGCAGGCGCTCGAGTACGCGTTCGAGCAGAGCCTTGAGGAGCGCACCGTGCTCATCCTCGACGACTACCAGCTGCTCGTCCGGGCGGATCCTTCGGTTTCGTCGATCCTTCAGCACCTCATCGACCGTCACAAGGACGCTTCGAAACTCATGCTCCTCATCTGCGGCGCACCGGTCGACTGGATGGAAGCGAACGTGATGGGCTACTGCGCCGCGCTCTACGGTCGTCGGACGGGGCAGCTCCGCGTCAACCCCCTCGGTTTCTTCGAAGCGCGAAGGCTCCTCCCGAGCCTACCTCCCGAGGACGCCGCCATCCTCTACGGCTCGGTGGGCGGGATGCCGCGGCACCTCGCCAGGTTTGCGGGCGAAGCCTCCGCCGCGGAGGCGCCCCGGAAGCACTGGTTCTCGACCGACGGCTGCTTCTTCGGCGAAGCGATGGCGGTGCTCCGCCAGGAAGTCCGGGCCCTTCCGACCTACGTCGACACGCTCGCGGCACTCGCGAACGGTTCCTCGTGCCTCGCCGACATCGCCCGGCAGACGAAGCGGCCGACGGCGGCCGTCATCAAGACGCTCGCCGCCTTGGAGGTGTTGGACATCGTCAGAAAGGAGACGCCCCTGGGCGCGCGGATCTCCCGTCAACCGCGCTGGCGCATCGCGGACGACATGTTCCGGTTTTGGTTCCGGTTCATCCTGATGGACGCCGACCGCATCGCCGACATGGGGCCGGAGGCCTATCTGGAGAGCGTGTCGCGGGCGCTCGAAAAATTCATGGCGCCCGTCTTCGTGCGGATCTGCACGGAATACCTTTGGCACTGCAGACGGCTGGAGAAGGCGCCGGTCCCCTTCCGGTCCGCTCGGCGGTGGTGGGGAAGGGACGAGCGCACGAAGACCGAGGTGGAGATCGACATCGTCGCGGAGACCGGGGACGACCGGACGCTCTTCGGCGCATGCTGCTGGACGGAGAAACCCGTGACCGAGCACGTCCTCCTGGAGCTCGACGACCTCTCCCAGCACCACTTCCGCTGCCGGGAGCGGCACCTTTGGATCTTCTCCCGGGCGGGCTTCACCGAGACGTGCGTGGAGGTTGCGAAGCGGAGGCCGAACGTGCGGCTCGTCACGTTTGCGGAGATGGTGCGGGAGGTCGAGGCCTACGAGGCCTTCAAGGCCTCTGACTCCGACGATCCGGACGCGTGAGGGGCGGTCCGACTGGCTTTGCTCACTCATGATTCAGTGACTCAAGATTCACTGATTTATGGGTGAGCAGCGCGCGGGGCGGCAACCTGCGGGCGGGCGCAGGCCCGACCCAACAAAAACCCGCCGGGTCTTTCGACAACCGGCGGGTTCTTGGTTCATGGCGTCAGCCTTGATCAGCCGAGGTAGTCGCGCAGGCGTTCCTGGAATTCAGGACCGCGCAGCTTCCTGATCGCGGCGCTTTCGATCTGACGGACGCGCTCGCGGGTGAGGCCCAACGTGCGGCCCACTTCTTCCAACGTGTGGTCCTGGTTCGTGCCGATGCCGTAACGAAGGCGCAGCACCTGCGCTTCGCGGGGCGACAGTTCGTCCAGGGACTTCTTCACGCAGTCGATCATCGAGCGGTCCTGGAAGGCGATGCCCGGATCGTCCGCCTCGTCGCCGCGCACGAAGTCGAGCTTCGTCGCGTCTTCCTCGTCGCCGATCGGGGCGTCGATCGATTCGACGCCGCGCATCGCCTGCGTGAGCAGGACGACCTTGGCGAGCGGGAGGCCAGCCAAATCCGCCAATTCCTGCTCGGTCGGCTGACGGCCGTTCTGCTGCAGGAACTTCTGCTTCTGACGGCGCAGCTTGTTGTAGGACTCGGTCATGTGCACCGGGATGCGGATCGTGTTGCCGAAGTCCGCGACGGCGCGCGTCACCGACTGGCGCACCCACCACGTCGCATAGGTCGAGAACTTGTAGCCGCGGCGGTATTCGAACTTGTCGACCGCCTTCATGAGGCCGAGGTTCCCTTCCTGGATGAGATCGGTCATCGCGAGCCCGCGGTTGACGTAGCCCTTCGCGATCGAGATGACGAGACGAAGGTTCGCCTCGATCATCTTCGCCTTGGCCTGCATGAGGTTGGCCTGCGCCAACTTCATCGCGCGGCCGAGGTCGCGCTGTTCGTCAAGCGACAGGAAGCCGGCCTTTTCAGCCGCCACGAGCTTCGCCTGCTCTTCCTGGAGGATCGCCATATGGCGGGCGACGTTCAAGGCCGCGTAGGTGTCCTGTTCGGCGAGGCGCGGGAAGAGGTTCTTGTCCGTGACGTTGCGGGTCAGAATCTGGACGGCTTCCTTCTGGCTGTAGTGGCAGCGGTCGACCAAGAAGCTCCTCATGTGCTTCAGCGTATCGTTCACGCCGTTCATGTGCGTGTTGATGTGCTCGGAGATCTGCGTCACGAGCTTCACCGAGAAGCGCACGCTGCCGAGCTCCTTCGACATCGCGGTCAAGGCCGTGCGGTACTCCTTCTCGCGGTCGGGGTCGCCGTAGGTTTCCTTCACGATGTCGAGGTAGATGCGGCAGCGGTCGAACATCTCGAGCACGCGCGAACGGAGCGCTTCCAGCTGCTCCGTCGTCATCGCGGCGGCGCCGATGTCGGTCGCGTTGTCGTCCTGGTCCGAGAGGGGTTCGCCTTCGGCGTCCACCATGCCGTCCAGGAACCCGTCGACGATCGTGTCGACCGGCGTGTTCTCGTCGCGGAGCGTTTCGCCCACGCGGAGGATCTCTTCGACCGCGATCGGGTACTGCACCATCGCGGCGACCAACTTCCCGGTGAACTGTTCGATCGACTTCGCGACTTCGATTTCACCGGCGCGGGTGAGAAGCTTGTGCGAGCCCACGCCGCGCAGGTACGCGCGCAGCGGATCCTTCGAGAGACCGGCCGATTCTTCGGGCGTGAGCATCACGGCGGCGTCGTCGTCGTCCACGTCTTCGCTGTCGCCCATCATGCCGTTGATGAGGATGTCATCCTCGTCGGGGGGCGTCTCAAAGACCTGGATGCCGAGGCGGCCCAGCTGTTCGGTCACTTCCTGGAGGTGTTCCGTCGTGCGCAGAGCGCTTTCGGGCAGGTGGTCGTTCACGTCCGAGAGCGTCACCCAGCCGCGGGCGCGGCCGAGGCGCACGAGCGCGCCGTAGCCGTTGCGGCTCACCGCGCCTTCTTCGGGCACATCGACCTCACGGCCTTCCTGCCACGCATCCACCTCGGCGGATTCGGCCTGCGACTCCATGTCGTCGTCATCATTGAGGGCGGCGTCATCGGCAAAGTCGTCTTGGCGTTTCTTCTTCATTCAGGCTCTCTACATCCAAAAGGTCCCCGGGCGCAGCCGCGCCCGCGGACGAATCCGTTCAAGTCTTCGTGCTTTTTTCCGTTCGGGCACCCTTTCTTCAGGGCGCATCGGTCCGACGCTTGGGGGAAGGTCCGCTTCCCGACGGGGGATGTCTTCCGGATTCCGTGTCCGGGACGAGTAAGGCGTACGGCCGAAGGCGGCTTTGAGGGTGCTTTTCCGGCGTCTTTCTGGGAGACCGACGGCATCACCGCGCCCTCTGCTCGGGGCGTGGCGGCGACCCTGTCGGCGGCCGGCGAAAAAAGGGGTTCAGAATACACCGAGGGCGGCGCTTTTTCAATCGGACGGGGGCGCTTTTTCAACGTACGAGGAAGGCCCCGAAAGAAGACGGGCGGCGCACCCGCAGGCCGCCGCCCTCTTCTTCATGGCTTCCGGACGAATCCCCGTCAGTCCTTGTTGTCGCCTTCGACGAAGCTCTTCAACTTGTCGGCGCGGGACGGATGGCGGAGTTTCCTGAGCGCCTTCGTCTCGATCTGACGGAT
>NZ_JH605000.1:34048-38776 GCF_000250875.1 Sutterella parvirubra YIT 11816
TCCAACGTGTGGTCCGACTGCATTTCGATCCCGAAGCGCATGCGAAGCACCTTCGCCTCGCGGGGCGAGAGGCTGTCCAGCACCTGCTTGACGGTCTCCGACAGGCTCGAATTCTGGATCGCCTCCGCCGGGGCCGTCGTCTGGGTGTCTTCGAGGAAGTCGCCCAGATGCGAATCGTCGTCGTCCCCGATCGGCGTCTCCATCGAGATCGGCTCCTTCGCGATCTTCATGATCTTGAGGATCTTGTCCTCGGGCATGTCCATGAGTTCAGCGAGACGGCGGCTGTCGGGTTCGACCCCGGTCTCCTGGAGTTCCTGGCGCGTGATGCGGTTCATGCGGTTGATCGTTTCGATCATGTGCACCGGGATGCGGATCGTGCGGGCCTGGTCCGCGATCGAGCGCGTGATCGCCTGGCGGATCCACCAGGTCGCGTAGGTCGAGAACTTGTAGCCGCGGCGGTATTCGAACTTGTCGACCGCCTTCATGAGGCCGACGTTCCCTTCCTGGATGAGGTCGAGGAACTGCAAGCCCCGGTTCGTGTACTTCTTCGCGATCGAGATGACGAGACGCAGATTCGCCTCGGTCATTTCGCGCTTGGCGTTCCTGGCCTTCGCTTCGCCGGTCGCCATCTGCTTGTAGGCGTCCAGAAGCTCGTGTACCGTCATGAAGGTCGTCTGTTCGAGCTCGGCCAGCTTATGCTGCTCTTCGGCGATGGGCGCGCGGCGGCGCAGAATCTGCGCGCGCTTTTCGGGGAAGGCGGCGGCGACTTCGTCCAGCCACGCGACGTCGGTCGCATGGTCGATGAAGCGTTCCATGAACCAGGCGCGGTCGATGCCGGCGCCTCGGACGAGCTCGTCGTAGACGATGCGCTCGGAGGCGCGCAGGCGCCCGACCGTCACGCGGAGCGTCTCGCAGAGACGGTCCGCGGTCTTCGCGGTGAAGCGAAGCCCCATCAGATCCTGCTGGATGCCGTCCTTCAGGGCTTCCTGATCCGCCTTCACGGCGTCGAGCCCGGCGTAGCCCTGTTGGCTTGCCTCACGGAAGCGCTCACAGAGATCCTTGAACTTCGCGTCCACGCGGTCGAACACTTCGAGCGAGCGGCGCTTCAGCTCCTCCAGCTGCCCCACCGTCATCGCGGAGGCGCCCATGTCGGTTTCGTCGTCGGCGCGGATCACCGAGCCCACGTCGTCCGTCGACGTGATGCCGTCGACCACGTCGTCGATCGACATCGTGCCTTCGCGGATCGCGGCGGCGCTCTTCAGAACCTCTTCGATCGTCACCGGGCAGCGCGCGATGGCGAGCACCATGTGCTTCAAGCCGTCCTCGATGCGCTTCGAGATTTCGATTTCACCTTCTCGGGAAAGCAGCTCGACGGAACCCATCTCGCGCATGTAGATGCGCACGGGGTCGGTCGTGCGGCCGAATTCGCTGTCGACGGTCGAGAGCGCGGCTTCGGCCTCGGCTTCCGCGTCCTCTTCCGAGACGGGGGTGCCGGAGCCCTGCATCAGGAGCTGCTCTTCGTCGGGCGCGACCTCATGGACCTCGATGTTGAGGTTCGAGAGGATGCTCACGATCGTCTCGATCGCATCGTCGTCGATGAGGCTGTTCGGGATGTTGTCGTTGATTTCGCTGTAGGTGACGTAGCCGCGCTCCTTGCCCATGCTGATGAGCTTCAAGAGCTTGGACCTGCGGTCCTCCTGGCTTTCCTCTTCGACGCTGTAGCCGTTCGCGATCGCGTCGCGGAGCGCCTTTTCGCGGGCGCTCTTCGAGCGACGCGTGCGCTTCGCGGGCGCGGCCTTGCCGGGGGCTTCCGCGGCTTCGGCGGGTTCCTCCGCGTCGTCCACGACCTCGTCGACGGACTCGTCCGCGAGGACGTCGTCCAGATCCTCATCCGTTTCGTCGTCGATCACGTCGGCGAAGTCGAGGTCGTCCCCCTCGAACCCGTCGAGGTCGTCGTCTTCGTCGGTCTTGCGCTTCTTCGCGGACTTCTTCGGCGCCTTCGGCTTCTTGGGGGCCTTGGGCGCTTTTTCAGCCTTCTCGGCCTTCTCTGCCTTCGCCTTCTTCTTGGCGGGCTTGGCGTCCTGTTCGGTCTCTTCAGCAGGCGCGGCTTCGGCGGCGGCTTCCGCGACGGGCTCGGCAGAAGCCTTGCGGCGGCCGCGCGTCTTCTTCGCGGGGGCTTCGGCCTCCGCGGCATCCTTGACTTCAGCGGCAACTTCAGGCTCGACGGCCTTCTTCGTGCGGCGCTTCTTCGGGGCGGGCGCTTCAGAGACTTCGGCGACCACGACCTCAGGTTCGGCCGTCACGGTCACGTCCGGGGCTTCCTTCTTCGCGGTCTTCTTCGTCTTGGCGGGCTTCTCGACTTTTTCGGCCTTTTCGGCTTTTTCAGCCTTCGTCGGCTTCGCCGCCTTCCTGGAGCTCTTCTTGGGCGGCGCTTCGACCGCCTCGATCGAGAGGGTCAAATCCGTCGTCTCAAGCGCCGCCGTTGCGGTCTTCCTGCGGGTGCGCGGCTTCGCCGCGCGCACGTCGCCACCAACCGCGGCGTCCGCGGGCGCCGTCTTCTTCGAATCTGCCATAAAGAGCCCTCTCATGTTCGGGCCGCGCACGTATGAAGCGTCCGCACTTGCCCCGAATGTCGTCAGGTCCGGCGGACGGCGTCAGCAGAGGTGCCGGCCGGGGGACTACTCCCGCTTCGGTGGAAGTCCCTGATTTCCGGCCCATGCCGGACGTCACGACTCCCACGCCGAAGAGAGTTACTCCGAAATTCTGCCATAGATGGGCGAAATAGGCCGTCGACGTTTAGGCAAAAACCCTGAAAGTTTCAAGAAGAAAAACCCCGGCATTTGAAACAAATCATTTCAGACGGTCGGGATGCATGGAAAGCGTTGCAAGCGTTTCAAGCCGGACAAAGGAAGTCCTTCCGGCTCAGCGACTTCGCAAGCGCTCTCAATGCCAACCGGCGTCGTCCTCGGACGCTTCCTGCTCCTCATAGACGTAGGGATCGTCGTCCGCGAAGGGGGCGTCGTCCCACGCGGGCGGAGCCGGAAGGTCGTCGGCTGATCCGTCGGGGAGCGCCGCGCCGAAGTCCTCCGCCGCCGCGGGCGCAAAGGCGTCGCCGCCCTCGCCGCCATCGCCGAAGAGGGCCCCGTCGCCCGCGTTCTTCGAGGCGTTCTTCGCCTGGGTCTTCACGGCCTCGGCGGCCAAGGCGATCGCTTCGCGAAGCGCCGCGGCCTGCGCGTCGATCGCGGCGTCGGACTGGCCGGCCGCGCTTTGAGCCGCGCGGGCGGGCTGCGCGGGCGTCGCGCCCTGCGGGGCATCACCACCCGTCTCATCCGCACCATCGGCATCGTCTTTGAGCGCGCGGCCGAAGAGCATTTCCTGAAGGGCGCGGACCTTGGGGTTCTCGGAAAAGACCATGTCGGGCTTCGCGCTGGCCGCGCCCTTCACGCGGGCCTTCGCCTCCGCGGCGGCGCGCGTCCGCGCCGCGAACTCTTCGCGCTGACGGTAGTCGGCTTCGTTCTTCTTGGCGTCCGCGATGCCGCGCTCCAATTCGACGCGGCGCTGCTCGAGCTTTCTGAGCGTGGCGATGTCGCAACCGGGCCTGCGCCCCTCTTCCATGAGGCGCGCGCGGGTGCGCTCGAGTTCGAGCTCCAGGAAGGCGCGGCGGACTTCCAAGGCCGCACCCTCTTCGGGCGTGTCGATCACGAGCTCTTGGGAAAGAAGATCCCGGAAGTGCCCGACCGAAGGGTTCTCTTCGAGGTTCGCAAGCAGCGTCGCCGGACGCACGCGCCCGGTTTCCTCTTCGGCCTCCGCGGCCGCCCGCCAGACGTCGACGATCCGCACGGCCGCCGGATGCTGGCTCGAGACGAACACCTCCTCGATGTCGCGCGAGAAGCGCGTGAGGAGCCGCGGGTGCGCGAGGAAGCACTGGAGCATCCGCTCGCGCACGTCCTTCACGGGAATCCTCGCTTCCGCGACGGGGCGCGGCCGCCCCCAACCCGAACGGTACTGCTCGCGCCGGTCGCGCCAGCCGCCGGGGCGCTGACCCCGGTTGGACGTGAAGCCGCCCGGACGGCCGAATCCGCTCCCGAAGCCGCCGCCGAAGTCGGCGGGGTCGGGCGGCGCGGCGTGCGGGGGCGCGGAGGAGGCGCCGACTGCAAGACCGTACGTGCGGGAAATGTCTTCCGCAGGAAGGCGCGAGACGTTCGCGAGCTCGCGGATGACGGAGAGCCTGAGCACCGGCGCCGCCTGCATCGAGAGCACCAGTGGCTTCGCCTCCGCGACGACCTTGGAGCGGTCTTCTGCGTAGGCGAGGTCCTTCCCTTCGGTGACGAGCGACAAAAGGAACTGCGTGAGCGGGAGCGCCCGCTTGATTTCGCGCTCGAAGGCCTCGGGCCCCTCGGCCTTGATCAAGCTGTCGGGGTCGTGCTCGGGCGGCAGCAGAATGAAGTTCGCGCTCTGAAGATCCGTAATGACGGGAAGCGCCGCTTCGAGCGCCCGGCGCGCGGCCTTGCGGCCGGCGGCGTCGCCGTCGAAGGAAAAGTAGACCGTATCGGCCGTCTTGAAGAGACGACGCACGTGCTCGGGCGTGATCGAGGTGCCCAGGGCCGCCACGGACTCCCTGAAGCCCGCTTGCGAGAGCTGGATCACGTCCATGTAGCCCTCGCAGACGACCGCGCGGCCGCGCTCGCGGATGTCGTCGCGCGCTTCGAAGAGCCCGTAGAGTTCGCT